>JAKDNM010000137.1 GCA_030456445.1 Hyphomicrobiales bacterium | reverse complement strand
TATGATGCGATTCAATCCAATCGCATCATATTCTAGCGGTCAGTCAGGCTTTCGAGGCGGCGCCCTTTTCCGGGTGCGCCAGCCCCTGACGGCCGAAATCCGGCGCATCGACTTCCTGCCCGGCCTCGATGATCGAGCGGCGGATGGCGCGGGTGCGGGTGAAAAGGTCGAAGAGCTTCTCGCCGTCGCCCCAGCGGATGGCGCGCTGAAGCGAGGCGAGGTCTTCCGAAAAGCGCGCCAGCATCTCAAGGATCGCGTCCTTGTTGTGCAGGCAGACATCGCGCCACATGGTCGGGTCGGAGGCGGCGAGGCGGGTGAAATCGCGAAAACCCGAGGCGGAATATTTGATGACTTCCGACTTGGTCACCGTTTGCAGATCGTCCGCGGTGCCGACGATGTTGTAGGCGATGATGTGCGGCAAATGCGAGACGATGGCGAGCACCATGTCGTGATGGTCGGGGTCCATCGTGTCGACGTTGGAACCGCAACGGCGCCAGAATTCCGACAGCTTCTCCAGTGCGGCGGGGTCGGTTCCGGGCAGCGGCGTGAACACGCACCAGCGGTTTTCGAAAAGTTCGGCGAAGCCGGAATCGGGGCCGGATTTCTCGGTGCCGGCGAGCGGATGGCCGGGGATGAAATGCACGTTCGCCGGTAATCTGGGCTGCATCTGCGCGATCACCGAGCCCTTGGTCGAGCCGACATCGGTGACGATGGCGCCAGGCTTCAGCGCAGGCGCGATCGCCTCCGCGACCTCGCCGGAAGCGCCGACCGGCACCGAGACGACGACGAGGTCGGCCCCGGCCACGGCGATTGCGGGATCGGTCGAATAGGAATCGCCGAGGCCGAGTTCCCCGGCGCGCGCCAGTGTAGCTGCGCTGCGAGTGGAGATCGCTATATGGCCTGCAAGCCCTTCGCGGCGGATGACCCGCGCCAGCGAAGAGCCGATCAGGCCGATGCCGATGAGGGCGATTTTATCGAAAAGCGGTGCGGGCATGACTACGACCTGAGAAATTCGGCAAGCGTCGAGACGACGCCCCGGTTGGCTTCTTCCGAGCCGATGCTCATACGAAGTGCGTTGGGGAAGCCATAAGCCGAAACGCGACGCAGGATGAAGCCCCGGCTGACAAGGAACGCGTCCGCCGCTCCGGCGGTATGCTTGCCTTCGGGAAAGTGGATGAGGATGAAATTGCCGACGCTTGGCGTGACACGGAGGCCGAGCGCGGCCAGTTCCCTTGTCAGCCAGTCGCGCCAGGTTTCATTGTGCTCCACCGCCGCCGCGACATGGGCGCGGTCGCGCATGCCGGCAGCACCCGCCGCAATCGCCGCTGCGTTGACGTTGAAGGGATCGCGGATGCGGTTGACGACATCGACCATCTCGGTGGGCGCATACATCCAGCCGATACGCAGCCCGGCGAGACCGTAAATCTTGGAGAAAGTGCGTGTCATGACGACGTTGCGGGCGGACGAGACAAGTTCGATGCCGGCCTCATAATCGTTGCGGCGCACATATTCGGCATAGGCCGCGTCGAGTACCAGCAGCACGTCGGCAGGCAGGCCGGCATGCAGACGCCGAACCTCCTCGAAGGGCAGATAGGTGCCGGTCGGGTTGTTCGGGTTGGCCAGGAAGACCATGCGGGTCTTCGGCGTGACGGCGGCAAGGATGGCGTCGACATCGGCACGCTCGTCCTTCTCCGGCGCGGAGACGGGAACGGCGCCGACCGAAAGGATCTGTATCCTGTAGACAAGGAAGCCGTGCTCGCTGAAAATGCCCTCGTCGCCGGGGCCGAGATAGGCGCGGGTGAGCAGCGCCAGAAGGTCGTCGGAGCCGTTGCCGCAGACGATGTTCGCCGGATTGAGGCCATGCACGTCCGCGATCGCTTCACGCAGCGCGACTGCCTGGCCATCGGGATAGAGTTCCAGATGGCTGCCGACCTCGCCCAGCGCCTTCATGGCCGCTGGGCTGGCGCCCAGCGGTGTCTCATTGGAGGAAAGCTTGTGCACCTTGGCCGCGCCCGGCGCATGACCGCCGCCGGGGACGTAGGCGGCAATATCCATAATGCCTGGTCGCGGGAGAGGGCGCTTTATCTCGTTCATGGGGAGGTTCCAACAGAATGGCCCCGCTCTAGCAAAGCTTTTCCGTTGACGCAAAGGCCGGCCGGTCCTAAAACGCTTTCCATTCCGTGGTGATTTGGCCGGTCGGCTTGCAGCCACGTTAAAGAAGTCGCTAAAGGACCGTTCAGGACAATATCCGATGGACCGGTCGCGATTTCGCCGCCGGTTTTTTTGTCTGGAGCATATCCGATGCCGATCAAGATCCCCGACCAGCTTCCCGCCCGCGAGGTGCTTGCGCGCGAGGGCGTCGCCATCATGGACGAGGAGTCGGCGCTACGCCAGGACATCCGTCCGTTGCAAATCGGGCTCCTGAACCTGATGCCGAACAAGATGCGCACGGAAACGCAGTTCGCCCGGTTGATGGGCACGACGCCGCTTCAGGTGGAACTGACGCTGGTACGCATCGGCAACCACAAGGCCAAGCACACGCCCGAGGAGCATCTCATCGCCTTCTACCAGACATGGGCGGAGGTGAAGGCGCGCAAGTTCGACGGTTTCATCATCACCGGCGCGCCGATCGAACTCCTGCCCTTCGAGGAGGTCACCTACTGGGAGGAGTTGAAGCGCATCCTCGACTGGACGAAGACCAACGTCCATTCCTCCTTCTTCATCTGCTGGGGAGCGATGGCCGCCGCGTGGTATTTCCACGGCATTCAGAAGCACACGCTGGAGAAGAAGGCGTTCGGCGTCTTCCGGCACCGCAACAATTCGCCAGCGTCCCCCTATCTCGCCGGCTTCTCGGACGATTTCGCCATTCCCGTCTCGCGCTGGACGGAGGTGCGCGCCGCCGACATCCGTGCCGCGGCGCCACTCGAATTACTGGTCGAGTCGGATGCCACCGGCCCCTGCCTCGTCACCGAACCGGCCGGGAACCGGCTCTACATGTTCAATCACATCGAATACGATTCCACTTCGCTCAAGGAGGAATACGATCGCGACGTGGCAACCGGGACTGCGATCCGGGTGCCGCACGGATATTATCCGGATGACGATCCGACGCGCCGGCCGCTCAACCGCTGGCGGTCGCACGCGCACCTGTTGTTCGGCAACTGGATCAACCAAGTCTACCAGACCACGGCCTACGACATCGAGAATATCGGCAAGAAATTGCAGCCGCCGGTGGCGTAGATCCCAGGCAGCATACCGGCGGAATAGGGCGGGCTATCGCTGCCTCGCCGCCTCGAAGGTCATGGCGCACGGCCCGGCCCGGGTGGCGGTTACCATCGCCAGCATCCGGTCGCGGGCCATGTCTTCGCTGGCGGCGCGGAGCGTGGCGATGCAGCGGTCGTAATGGCTGGCCATCACGAGGCGGATATCCTCGCTCGTCTCGATCTCGTGAACGAACGCATCACGCTGGCTGACGGCAAGCTTGTGCGCGCGGATCATCGTCTCCGTTTCGGCGGCGCCGAATACGACATGGATCGATCTCATCTTGCGTCCTTTCCGTCCGGTCAGGCGGGCAACCCGCCTTTGCATGGCCATGACGCTAGGGAAGAAACATGTCACCGGTACGACGAAAGTGGAACGTTCCGATGACATTTTCGGGCACGCAATTGCGGCGGAGGGTAAATTTTCAGTTCGCATCCTGCCCGGCTTCGGCCGGCGGCTTTTCCTTTTCCGGTGGCGACGGCACGTGCATCGGCTTGAGCGATCTGCCAGCCGCGTCCTTTTCGAGATGAAGCGTGCGCGAAAAGAGTTTGTCGGCTAACCCGGCGCGTCCGATGTAGAGGATCGTCGCGTCCTTGAGCCTCTTCGTCAGCACCGCGGCTGCCCGCTTGCGCGCGTCGCCCTCCAGCATGTCCATCGCCTCGTCGATGATGACCCAGGCTGGCCGATGCAGGTCGAGCCGGGCGAAGGCGAGCGCATGCTGCTCCTCGTCGCTCAGTTCGCGCTCCCAGCGCGAGCTCCTGTCGAGTGAGGCGGCAAGCCTTTCCAGCCCGGCGCGCTTGAGGGCTTCTGCGAGTTCGTCATCTTCGAAGGAATTTTCGCCAAGAGGGTAGGTCATGGCCTGGCGCAGCGTGCCCGGCGGGAAATAGGGCGTGCGCGGGACAAAGGTGATCGCCTCGTTTTCCGGCATGCCTATATGGCCGCTGCCCCATGGCCACAACCCGGCCATGGCTCGGAAGAACAGCGTCTTTCCGGTTCCAGGATCGCCGGTCACCAGCACCTTCCTGCCCGGCGCGATGGTGACGTTTCTTTCCTTGAGCCTGGTGCAGCCGCTCGGTGAGGCGATCTCGACATCCTTCAGCACGATCCCGTCTTCGGCCGTGCGCTGGAAATCGATCTGCTCCTCCACCGCGTGCAATTCATCCGTCCGGGTCAGCGCGAAGCGGAAGGCCGCGATGCGCAGGAGCGTGGCGCGCCAGTCGGTGATCGTATTGATGTTGGCGACGAACCAGCGCAGCGAGGAGTGGACTTGGTTGAAGGCCCCTACAGCCATCATCAGCCCGCCGAAGGTCATGTCACCGGCGAAATAGACGGGCGCCGCGATGATGATCGGGGCGACGATCGTTACCCATCCATAGGCGTCGGTGACCCAGTCGAGGCGGATATTGGCGGTGACAAGGCGGCGGAGCACGCCGATCAGGGAGCCGAGATCGCGCTCCAGCCGGCGTTGCTCGTCCACCTGGCCGCCGGCGAGCGTGACGGCGTCGACATGCTCGTTGACGCGCACCAGCGAGTAGCGCAAATCGGCCTCGCGGGCATAGCGCTCGCCGTTCAGGCCGATCAGCGGCCGCCCGACCAGCCAGCTCAGCCATGAGGCCGAGGCGGCATAGAGGATCGCCGCCCAGACCATGTAGCCGGGGATCTGGAAGCTGTGGCCCGAGACATGGAAGGTGAAACCCGACGATAACGACCAGAGTACGCCGACGAAGGAGAGGAGCAGAACGGTCGATTGCACCAATCCGATCGCAAGCGATGTCGAGAGGTCGGTCAAATGGCCGGAATCCTCGTGCATGCGCTGGTCGGGATTGACGCCGATCGCGCCGGCATTGGCCAGCCGGAAGGCGCGCCTTCCCTTCAGCCATTCGCCGACCAGATCGAGGGTGAGGCCCTCGCGCAGCCTGACCTTGAGCATCTGGCTCAGCCATGTCTGGAAGATGTTGAGGACGAGCAGACCGCCCGCGATCAGGCAGAAGATCACAAGCTGGTGGAAGAAGTCGGGAACGTCGCGGCGTTCGATGGCGTCGTAGAAGGGGCGGTACCAGCGGTTGAGGATGAGCTGGCCGCCGGCATTCGCCAGGATCATGACGAGCATGCCGCCCGACAACCAGAAGATCGTGTTGCGGAGGGGCGAGGCCATGAAGGCCCGCCCCATCGTCGCCATCTGCTGGCGCAGGCTGTAGTCGGTTTGCCGGGATGGCTTCGCGGATTCCGGCTTCTTGTCGGGCATGGGAAAATCTTCCTGTAACGGCGGGTCGCGAGCCGCACGGCCGCTCTCGCTTCCGTCAGGGATCGTTCCCGAAGCGGATATGGTGCGAAAAACGGCGGCGTCAGCCCATCATGGTTTCCTGCTACGCGCCACGGGCCGCAGCCGGCCCGCGCCCTGCGGCGTCAGCACCGGCACGAAGACTCGGCGTGAGGCGCGCGCCGCGACCGGAAGGCCCTGATAGAGGCGTTTTTGCGCCTCCACCACCAGCGCGCCGGCGAACATCGGGCCGAAGCGGCGGCCGGCGCGTTCGAAGAGCGGATAGAGCCGTAGCGTCGAGCGGTGGACGCTCGGCGGAAAGAAAAGCGCCTCGGCAAAGGCGCCGGGCGTGAAATTGGTCTCGCGCAGGAGCGTGATCAACTGACCGCGCGAATAAGGCCGGCCGGTGCCGAAGGGCGTATGCTCGAAGCGCGCCCATACGCCGCGCCTGTTGGGCACGACGATGACAAGGCGGCCGCCCGGCGCCAGCACGCGCCATAATTCCATCAGCGTCTCGCGCGGGTTCTCCGCATGTTCGAGCGAGTGGACCATCAGCACGCGGTCGATCGAGGAATCGACCAGCGGTAAATCCTCGTCGAAGACAAGCGCGGTGGAGGAGGGACCGGCCGGCGGCCAGTTCACCGCGCCTTGCGCTGCCGGCATGAAGGCGAAGACGCGCTCGGCATCGGCGCCGAAGCGCTCCAGCCAGGGCACGGCATAGCCGAGGCCGACCAGCCGCTCGCTGCCGAGCGTCGCCCAGACGGAGGCAAGGGCCATGGCGATCGAGCGCTCGGCGAGGTGTCCGAGCGTCGAGGCGTAGAAAGAGCGCAGGTCGACGATATCGCTATGCATGGCGGGGACGGTAGCCGCGCCGGCCGGTAACGGCAAGATCGATGCCGCCGCGGCTCCAATGGGGCGAAGGGCCGGGGTGACAGGGCGTGCGATGCCCTCTATCTCTCAGGCAACGAAAGGAGACACCAATGGCCATCGAGATCGAGCAATTCATGTGCCTGAGCGATAATTTCGGGGTGCTGATCCACGACCGGGAAAGCGGCGAGAGCGCGCTCATCGACGCGCCCGAGGAAGCGCCGGTGCTCGCCGCGATCGAGCGGACCGGGTGGAAGCCCTCGACGATCTTCGTCACGCACCATCACACCGACCACGTGCAGGCCAATCTGGCGCTCAAGGAAAAGTTCGGGCTGAAGATCGTCGGGCCGAAGGCGGAGGCGTCGAATATTCCCGGCATCGACGAGACGGTCGGCGAGGGCGACACGCTGCATTTCGGCGGCGAGCCCGTGCGGGTGATGGAGACACCGGGGCACACGGCCGGCCATGTGAGCTACCATTTCCCGCAAAGCGGCATCGTGTTCACAGCCGATACGCTCTTCGCGCTCGGCTGCGGCCGCCTTCTGGAATGCCCGCCCGAGACGATGTTTGCCTCGCTGAAGAAAATAGCGGTGTTGCCGGGGACGACGCGCGTCTATTGCGGCCATGAATATACCGAGGCGAATGCCCGCTTCGCGCTGACGGTCGATCCCGAAAACAGCGCGCTCGCCGTGCGGGCGGAGGAAATCCGCAAGCTTCGGGCGCAAGGCAAGCCGACGCTGCCGACCACGATCGAGCGGGAGCTGGAGACCAACCCGTTCCTGCGCTGGCACGACGCCAGCGTGCGCCATACGCTTGGCATGCAGCAGGCGACGGATGCGGAAGTGTTTGCGGAAATCAGGAAGCGCAAGGACAGTTTTTAGCCCTCGGCGGAGCGCGCGCGGCGGAAGAGCATCGACTTCGCCGCCAGCACCGCGCCGGCGGTGATGAGGGCGCACGCGGCGAGGATGCGCGGCGTGGCGTCCGCCATGCCGGCGGCGATCAGTACCAGGGTCGATAGAAGCGGGGCGGCGTAGCTTGCCGCGCCGAGCACCTGGATGTTGCCGTGCTTGACGCCGTGGTCCCAGGCATAGAAGGCGGCGCCGACCGGCATCAGGCCAAGGCCCGCAACCGCCAGCCATTGGCTCCAGCCCTCGGGCCAGGCGGTCTGTTCCAGAAGCACGTGGCAGATGAGCGACAGCACCGCCGTCGCGGCGCAGAACCATGTGACGACGCTGGTTGGCACGGCAGGAAAACGCCGCGAGAGAAGTGAATAGCTCGACCAGACGAGCGCGCAGACTGCCGCCGCTGCGTAGCCCGTGGCATAGCGGCCGTCGAAATCGAGCCGGCCGCCCCTGGCGACGATCAGGAAGGCGCCTGCAAGCCCGAGCAGCGCGCCGGCCAGATGGTGCCAGCGCAGCCTTTCACCCGGCAGAAGCGCGGAACCGACCACGATCAGAAGCGGCCACAGATAGGCAATCAGGCTAGCCTCCACGGCGGGCGCGTTGCGCAGCGCGGTGAAGTAGAAGAAGTGATAGCCGAACAGGCCGGCAATGCCGATCACCCAGACTTTCGCCGGGATGGGCTTCTTTTGCACCGGCGGCGACAGGAAGCGGGCGGCAAGGCCGAGCACGGTGCCGATCGTAAAGGCCATCGCCGCAAGCTGGAAGGGCGGCACGCTGCCCGAGGCAGCAGTGAGGAGCGCCAGAAGCGCCCACATCATCACCGCCGAAAAGCCGATCAGCGTCGCCCGTGCCATATTCCCTTCCCGTCTCACCCGGTTGCGGAGCGCTGACACGGGCGCAGGGGAGATGCAAGAGCTATGACGCTATTGCGATGCCTCCAGCCTGTCGGCCCTGACGGTGACGGTGCCGATCTTCGTCCCGACGGAGGCGGAGACGGGCACGAACATGCCGGTCGCGCCCATGGGGGCGAAGGCGATGGTCATGCTGCCCTTGTTCTTGAGATATTCGATGGTCGAGTTCCCCGGCCGGTAGCCGCCGACCGGCGTGAAGCGGGCCGTGCATACCGTGGCGTCGCCGGAATAGCCGGGGATCGAAAGCGGCTTCCTCCCGGCGTAACTGAAACGGATGTCGGCGCGAAGCTCGCCGTCATAGTAGCGCAGCGTCTTCGTGCAGACGTCGGCCGGCTTTTCGGCGCGTATCATGATGCCGGAGAGGGGATCGGTTGCAGCTTTCAGATCGTCGGTCGTGAGCGGTATCCATTTTTTATGCTTCTTCAGCGGCGGAACGTTCAGGGTTCGGGAGACCGTCCCGCCCGCGAAGTCGATCTCGGTGCGCTTCTTCTTCTTTCCGGATTTGTAGGCGATCACAAACGAGTCGGGAGCGATCCCGTCCTCCGAAAGGCGCCCGCGCACGGTCGTCTTGCCCCTCGTGTCGTCGATGATGCGGGCGATGCCGGCCGTGGCGATGGTGCCGTCGATCCGGACCTTATCGCCGTCGAGCGTGCTGGTGAAGCTGGTACGGGCAATCGTGAGGCCGTAAAGGGAGACCGTATAGTCGGCGGTGTATTTTTTCGGCCCTGCCGACGCTGCCTGCGGTATGGTCGAAAAAAGCGCGGCCGCAAGGGTGGCCACCATGGGAATGGCCGGGAAAGGTGTAGCCGGCGACGGACGGTCAGCCATCATGCTCGATCCAGTTGCGACGCGTGTCCCTGATGCCGGCTTATAGCGGAGATTCCGGCGAAGTTGTGGATGGGGGTGAGGCTGCGCATAGTTGCGGATTGTCGCGGCAACCGCGCTTGAAGATGATGCTCCCGGCTTGACGGTCCGGCCAAATGCCACTATGGGAACGCCAACTTTTCCATAAGGCCGCCTGATCCTGCCCGCGCGCCAAGCCAAACGGTGCGGCACCGGTCCATGGCCCAGAATAGCTGAAGGTCGAACGAAATGTCCCGTACCTGTGAACTGACCGGCAAGTCCGTCATGAGCGGCAACAATGTGAGCCACGCCAACAACAGGACGCGCCGCCGCTTCTTGCCGAACCTTGTCAGCGTCACGCTGATCTCCGAGGCGCTGAACCAGAGCGTCCGGCTGCGCATCTCGGCGAACGCGTTGCGTTCGGTCGAGCATCGCGGCGGGCTCGACGCCTTCCTCCTGAAGGCCGGCACCGACGATCTCTCGCAGCGCGCACGCCTGCTGAAGAAGCAGATCGCCAAGAAGATCGCCGGCGAAGCCGCCGCTGCCTGATCCGCTTGCGGCGGGCATTCGTCCGCCCGTAACGATACTGGTTCCATCACCCAGGATAAAAAAATGACCTTGCGCAGAGAGCTTCTGCCTTTCGTTCTGGCGATGGCCGCCGTCGTCACCGCGTCGAATATCCTCGTCCAGTATCCGTTCGCGCATTTCGGCCTCGGCGACATCCTGACCTGGGGCGCGTTCTCCTATCCCGTTGCTTTTCTTGTCAACGACCTGACCAACCGGCGCTATGGCAAGCCGGCGGCACGGCGCGTGGTACTGGCCGGTTTCCTCGTCGGCGCGCTCTTCTCGGTATGGCTCGCCACGCCGCGAATCGCCATTGCCTCGGGCACGGCGTTCCTCACCGGCCAGCTTCTCGACATCACGGTTTTCGGCAGGCTGAGAAGGCAGGCATGGTGGCGCGCGCCGCTCGCCGCCACCATGTGCGGCTCGCTCATCGATACCGCGATCTTTTTCTCGCTCGCCTTCGCCGCGCCCTTCGCCTTCCTCGATACGGGCTTCGGACTGGCCGACGGTTCGCTTGCGTTCCCTTCGGAACTCTTCGGCGGGCAAACCCCGCTATGGGTAACGCTGGCGCTCGGCGACCTTTCGGTGAAGATCCTCATGGGCCTCCTGATGCTGGTGCCCTATGGAGCGCTGCTCAACGCGCTGCGGCCCGTGCCAGCCGCAAGCTAGCGCCGGGCGGGTTCCATCCGGACGCCATTCTTCCTGCAGCGCGGCAGGAAT
>JAKDNM010000004.1 GCA_030456445.1 Hyphomicrobiales bacterium | reverse complement strand
GATGACGCCCTCAGGATTTCGCGGCTCAATGTTAAATGTCCAAATTGGGGTGTGGAAGAACGAACATGATGTAATCGCGGGAGCGGTGGCCATCTGAGACGTTGCGGGGATGTTCGAACATCTAGCCGGCTGGCTGTCCCCCGATAGGATGAAGAACGGGCTCTCGATCGACACCGGGCCCTGGCATCGAACGGAGGACAGCCATGACGCAGTATATCGGTCTCGACGTATCCATGAAAGAGACGGCAATATCGATCCGGCAGGACGGCAAGAGGATTTGGCGGGGCAAGTGCGCGTCCGACCCGCAGTTGCTCGCGGCGCTGATCCGCAAGCGCGCACCGTATGTCCGGCGGGTCGTGTTCGAGACGGGGCCCCTGTCGGTTTGGTTCTACCATGCGTTGAAGGCAGAGGGCCTGCCGGTGATCTGCATCGACGCGCGGCATGCCAAGGCGGCGCTCGAGATGGCCGCGAACAAGACCGATGCGAACGATGCTGATGGTCTGGCACATCTGGCCGAGGTCGGCTTCTACCGAGCGGTTCGGGTCAAAGGTTTCGACAGCATGCTGATCACCGCGCGGCGTCAGCTTCTTAAGATGCGTTTGCAGATATCCAACCAAATCCGTGGGTTGATGAAGACGTTCGGCCTCATCGTGCCCAAGGGCGCCGGCAGCGTGTTCGAGCGCAACGTTCGCGATCTTCTGCAGGGTGAAGAAAAGCTGGCGCGCATCGTTGTGCCAATGCTTCAGGCATGGAGTAATATCCGATACCAAATAGCAGAGCTGAGCAAGCAGCTGGCTGCGATGGCGCGTGAGGACCAGCACTGCCGTCTGCTCATGTCAGTGCCCGGTGTAGGCACCGTCACAGCCACCGCCTTTGCTGCAGCCGTGGAGGATCCGGCGAACTTCAGGAACTCGCGCGCTGTGGGCTCATGGGTGGGCCTGACCCCGAGGCGCTACCAGTCCGGTGAGGTCGATCATGACGGCCATATCTCGCGCCGTGGCGACAATCAGTTGCGCGGTCTACTATATGAGGCGGCCGCGGTCATCCTGAACCGGTCGAGAGATACCAGCACCCTGCGAACCTGGGCGTTGGAGCTGAAAGAACGGCTCGACTTCAAGCGAGCGGCCGTGGCCCTGGCGCGCAAGCTGGCAGTGATCATGCATGCGATGCTCCGGACGGGCGAGCTGTTCGATCCACACGGAGGAACGCAAGCCGCTGCCTGATCCTGCAGGCGCTCTGTCTGCGACAATTTCTTCAGGCCGTTCAACCGACAGCGTTCTTAAAGGACGCACCGAGTCGTCCCTGCCGGGACGTGGCTGAGATCATTCCGCGAAGCGGGAAGCAACTGCCTCGTTTAGCAGATTGCGTAACGAACATAGGAAGATCTCACCTGCGAAATTTATCCTGCGGCGATCAGCTTTGCATCGACCGCGTAGACGACCCTGTACCCGGCATACGAACGAACGACGAGCATCGGCAAAAAAGGACGACTGTCGTGTATCTACTCCCTTGACGGTCGGGCGATTAGACGACCCGCTCGCGCGGGATAGGCGGCAGCTTCACGGTATGCGGTCTGATACGAGCGCGGTGCGCTGATTGAGCGTCGCCCTGTGCGGGCGGATGATCCTGGTTCCCTTCACCGAACGGAGCCCTGTGATGAACACTCTTCCTATTCCCGCAGCGTCGATCAGCCCTCTGCGCCAGCGCCTGATCGACGACATGACCATGCGCCGGCCGAGACGCAGCGCAACTATCTCCGCGACGTCGGCCGCCTGGCATCATTTTTGGGGCGGCCGCCTGACACTACGACGGTCGACGATCTGCGCCGCTTCCAAGTGGCTCAGCAAGAAGCGGGCTCGGCGTGCTGACGATGAACGCCATCGTTTCGGCGCTACGCTTCTTCTTCGTCCACACGATCGACCGGCCTGATCTCGCCCGTAAGTTGGTGCGGCTGCGTTATCCCCGTCGTCTGCCCGACGTCCTGAGCCCGGACGAAGTGCGCCGTTTGCTCGGTGCCACAGTCTGTCTCAAGCATCTGGCGGCGCTGTCGGTTGCCTATGGCGCGGGCCTTCGCGTCGCCGAGGTCTCAGCGCTGAAGGTCGGCGACGTCGATTCCACCCGCATGCTTCTGCGCGTCGAGCGCGGCAAGGGTGGACGCGATCGTAACGCCATGCTGTCCGTCGATCTCCTATCTCTCCTACGACAATGCCGCTTGTCGTGGGACCGGCAGGTCGCAGGCCTTGCCGATCGCTTCCAGGTCGTGACCTGGGACCTTCCCGGGCACGGGGATTCCGGCAAGCCCGCAGACATATCGGCCTATTCGAACTCAACCCTCAGCGATCCGCTCGACCGTCAGCTATCAGCCGGATTCCAGTATTCAGCCCCTCCCGCGAAATCTCGCCCATGTGCACGGATTGCAGCTTGCCGTCGCGTCCGATGAAGAACGTAGCCGGCAAACCGGGCACGCTATAGTGACGGCCAAACTCGCCCAACGCGTCGAGCACCACGTGATCCAGCTCCAGGTTTTCGCTCTCAAGAAAACGCTGAATGACATCTCGCCCTCGCCCTGATTGACGAAGACAAGCCGCGCGTCGTCGGTGTTTGCGGCGACGTCCGCCATCATCGGCATCTCGCGCCGGCACGGCGGACACCAGCTCGCCCACAGATTGATGACGATCGGTTCGCCTTCCAGCGCGTTTGGCTGGAACGGCTCGCCTGCAAGGGTGCGGAATGTGTCTCCCGTAGGCAGCGGGGTGGCAGGCGTGCCCGCGGTCAGTTGCAGTACGAAGAAGGCGGCATAGGCTGAAGCCGCCGTCGGCAACATTGCCCATAACGCGAGACGCCATTCGCGCCTGAAGCGGATAAGCGTATAGGCGAGCGCTGCCACGGTCCCCGCCTCGATCATGAAGCCGCCCTGCCAGATGTAGAAGACGCGCAACGGCTCGGCGAGAAAGCTTTCGCCATGCTTTATGACATGTCCTGCGCGTGCGCCGAGGATGAAGGCGACCGTCGCGCCCCATGCCCAGGACGAGAAACGGCGGTCCACCTTCCGGGCGAGGATCTCGCTCAGGAACAGGAGCGCGGCGATTGCCAGGATAGCGGCGAAGCGGTCGGGCGCGAAAACGAAAGGTCCGATAGCGATGGCTTTCATGTCAGCGTCGTCCTGCCAGTTCAAGCGATGCTTGCAGCGTCTCGACCGTCGCGTCGCCGATCAGCCGCGAGCCGCTCGCCTCCTTGGAGTTGCCGTCGAAGAAGATCATGGTCGGCGGGCCAACGACGGCCAGATCCCGCATCATTTCCTGATTGGCCTGATCAAGCGCGGTCAGGTCGACCTTGACCCGCTGGAACCCGGCAAGCCCGGCGATGACATCGGCATTCGGGAATATGTCGCGTTCGATCGATTTGCAGATGACGCACCAGTCTGCGGTGAAGTAGACGAATGTCGGGCGTCCATCTGTGGAGGCGATCGCCTGCATGAGGTCGGGCATCGAGCTGGCTTCGACAAATGACGTTTCAGCTTCGGCGACCTGTGGTCGCGAGGCGCCCATGCCGGTCCCCAAATGGGCGAGCGGGCGCAGCGGATCGCTTCCGCCCGATGCCGCGCCTATGGCGAGGATCACGCCAGCGAGAGAAAGCGCGAACCCAGCTGCCTTGCGGAACCGCGGGCCTGCCTCTGCATCTGCTGCCAGCCGGTCGGCGACGCCGATGAAGACGGCGGCCGTCAGCAACAGGACCGCCCAAAGTGCAAGTGTGGCAGGCGGCGGCACGATGCGCCCGGTCATCCAGATGGCCGCTCCGAGAAAGACGAAGCCGAAGACATATTTGACCTGCACCATCCACGCGCCGGCGCGCGGCAATGCCCGGCTGCCAATCGTGCCGAAGGCAATCAGCGGGATTCCCTGGCCGAGCCCGAGTGCGAACAAGGCGGCCGCGCCCAGCCAGGCATCTCCGGTCTGGGCGATGTAAAGAAGTGCGGCCGCGAGTGGCGCGGTGACACATGGGCCCACGATCAGCGCTGAAAGGAAGCCCATGCCGGCGGCCCCGCCGACCGAGCCCCGCCGGCCGGCTGTTGCGCCCGCCATGCGGTTGACCCAGGCGCTCGGCAGTTGCAATTCGAACAGGCCGAACATCGAGGCGGCCAGTACGACGAACAGGATCGAAACCGCGCCGATCGCATAGGGCGATTGCAGCACCATCTGCAGGTTCTGGCCCGACCAGGCTGCGACTATGCCGAGCAGCCCGAAAGCGCCGGCCATCGCCAGCACATAGGCCGAAGACAGCATAAAGCCGCGGTTTGCCGTCAACGCCTCGCCTTCGCGCGCCAATGTCGCGCTGAGGATCGGATACATCGGCAGCACGCAGGGCGTGAAGGCGAGCAGCAGACCAAAGACGAGGAAGCTTGCAATCACCCAGACCGCGCCGCCGCTGGCAAGCAGCGAGCCGACCATGCCACCATTCTGCGTCTCGTCGGCCAGCGTGAAGCCGCCGGCCCCCGTACTGCCCTCGTCGGTGGATGGAGGTGCGGCGACGCCAAATCCGACGACTGGCTCGGAGAGCTGCAAACTGTCCGTATCCAGCGTGACTGTCATCGGCGGGTAGCAGATGGAATCCTTCTTGCAGCCCTGATAGGTGACGGCGACCTTGTCCGGTACGTCGGTACCGAGGCGGGCAGCGGCCTCAAGATAGTAGACTTCGGATGGTCCGAAATTGGCGTCGTCTTCCACAGTGCCCGGATCGGTATGAAGACCGACCGATTCGCCTGCGGCGCCCTTGGCTTCGATATGATCGCGGTAAAGATAGTAGCCGTCCTCGATCTGCCAGTGAAGCTTGATCGTATTGTCCACCGCACGAGAAACCGAGAACCGGAAGGCTTCTTCGGCTTGCAGGAGATCGTCCTGCTGGGCGGCGGCGGGAACCGACCAAAAGGCAAGAAGGAGGCTTATAACAAGACGAAGGGCGGTCAAAAGGGGCATGGCGTCTCTCGGGTTGTTCTTACCGGTAGTTTGCAGCGGCATCAGGAGGCTTTGCGCGCATCCTTGACGACCTGGCGGAAGCCGGCCTCATCAAGCGCTGATGCGACGAGGAACTGGCCGATCAGGAAGGCGGGCGTGCCGCGCAGGCCAAGCCCCTCCGCTTGCGCATTGTTGCGCTTAAGGAGGGTGGCGATCTGCGCATGATGCCGTGTTGCGTCCGCTTCGAGCCGCTTCGTGTCGAAGCCCGCCCGTTCGAGTTCCTGCCGCATCCGGTCTTCCGAAATACCGGAGCCGTCGATACGCATCAGCGCCGAATAAGCATCCTGATAGCGGTCCTGATATCTGGCGGCGAGAGCGACCCTGGCTCCGTAGACGGATGACTGCGCCAGGATCGGCCAGTCCTTGTAGACATGGCGGATATTGCCGTCGGAGGCGAGCACGGCGTTCAGCGGTTCGACCGAGTGTTTGCAGAACGGGCAGTTGTAGTCGAAGAACGATACGATCGTCAGATCGCCCTGCGGATTGCCGCCCACGGGCGTGTCCGGATCGTTGAGGATCATTTCAGCGGAGAGGTCGTCGGCGTGAAGACGTGTGGCGAAACCAGCGGCGATCATGGCCGTCACACTCAGCAAAACCGTTCGCCGATCCAGCGCGGGAGACGATGGCATGTATCTTGCCGCGGGGGAAAGAACGGCAGTCGTGCGGTTGCGCCAATCGTGCATGGCCAGGCTCCGGTTAGTAGGTTTGGCCGACCTCGCCTGTGCAGCTTAAGGCAGGCTTAACAGTACGCCGCGGATGGAAGAACACCCCCGCTGTCACTTTTGACGGAAAGCAGGGGTCCTTAAAGAAACCCGCGATCCCGGACTGTGGGCAGGAAGCGGGCATCATTGGCGTACGTATTCCTCGTGGGCTCAGTTAGATCGCGACGACCCACCCCGCAAGCACCGGATGGTGCGCGGCGACAAACAAGGTGAGACCCAGCGTCAATCAGGATGAGACTCGGCGGCGGGGGTGTGACGAAGGGAGGGCGTAGCCCGACCGGAGTTACACCCCCGCCGCTGCGCAATTTTTCAGCGTCTCATGATCGCGGTCGGCCCGGTAGCTTGGTGGTTTTCTGGAATGGAGAACCATCTTTGTGCCGGGTCGCCATGTAACCGATCATCAGACGAGGCTTTTTATGAAGTACCGACAAAACAATTCTATCGAGGTCGCCGCCGCCAAAGCGTCGATCAGCAGGGCGACGGCCTATCGCATCAAGAAGGACGCGAACCTGCCATCGCAAAAGCAAAAGGCTCGTGGTCGGCGCAGGCCTGATCCTCTCGAGCATATCTTCGATGCCGAGATCGTTCCCCTTTTGAAGGCGGCGCCAGGTATCCGTGTCGTCGCCATCTATGAGGAGATGCTGCGGCGGCACCCGGAACTGAGCGCGGGCATTCGCCGGACGCTGGAGCGGCGCATCCGGTCATGGCGCGCCATCCACGGCGAAGAGCAGGAGGTTATCTTCCGCCAGCTTCACGAACCCGGCCGGCTCGGTCTGTCGGATTTTACCGACATGGGCAGTCTCGGCGTGTCGATCGCCGGCCAGCCTCTCGATCATCTACTCTACCACTTCCGGCTCGTCTGGTCCGGCTTCGAACACACCCATGTCATTCTCGGCGGCGAGAGCTTCGTGGCCCTGGCCGAAGGACTGCAGAACGCGCTGTGGTCGCTTGGGGGAGCGCCGCTCTATCACCGCAGCGACAGCCTGTCGGCGGCTTTCCGCAACCTCAGCGCCGATGCGAAGGAGGATCTCACGCATCGCTACGAGGAGCTCTGCGCGCACTACCGCATGACGCCGACCCGCAACAACAAGGGCGTCGCACACGAGAACGGTTCGATCGAAAGCAGCCATGGTCATCTCAAGGATGCCGTCCGTGACGCCCTTCTGATGCGCGGCAGCAGAGACTTCGACGATCTCGGCGCGTATCGCGCCTTCATCGACGAGATTGTCAGCCGGCACAACGCCAATCATGGCAAGCGCATCGATGCCGAACGCTCTCATCTGCAGGAACTCCCAGACCAGCGGACCAGCGACTTCGAGGAGATGGTCGTCACCGTGTCGCGGACCGGGGGCTTCACCTTGCGCAAGGTCTTCTACACCGTTCCCTCCCGCCTGATCGGACATCGGCTTCGCATCCGCCTGTTCGATGATCGCCTCGAGGTCTTTGTCGGAGGAACAAAGCTGATGACGCTGCCCAGGGGCCGAGGCCATGCCGACGGAAGGCACGATCAGGTCGTCAATTATCGGCACGTCATCCATTCCCTGCGCAAAAAGCCGATGGCGCTTCTCAACCTCGTCTATCGCGACAAGCTCTTTCCTCGGCTGGAATATCGCAGGGCCTTCGACGTCCTCCTCGAGCAACTGCCCGACCGGCAGGCTTGCAGGATCACCGTCGATCTGCTGGCGCTGGCCCATGATCGAGGCTGCGAGCGCGAACTGGCCGAGGAGCTTGCCAGAACGCTCGACGGCGGCGACCTGCCCGATATTGCCGTCTTGCGAACCCTCTTCGGTCCGGACCCCGCACGGCTGCCGACCGTCTCGGTGCAACTCGCTTCCCTTAACGGCTATGAAGCCCTGATCGGGGCAATCCATGTGGGAGACGTCGCATGAGCAACGCCCACACCATCGACGAAGCCCGCCTCGGCATCATGCTCAACGAACTTCGGCTACCGACAATCAAGACGCTCTGGCCGCAATTTGCCGAGCAGGCCGATAGAGAGGGATGGCCTGCCGCCCGGTTCCTCTCGGCCATCGCCGAGCATGAGCTGGCCGAGCGGGCGCATCGCAGGATCGAACGTCATCTGGCCGAAGCGCATCTGCCGCCTGGAAAGACGCTCGACAGCTTCACCTTCGACGCGGTGCCGATGGTCTCCAAGGCTCAGGTCATGGCCATGACCGCCGGCGACAGCTGGCTCGCCAAGGGCGCCAATATCCTGTTGTTTGGCCCGCCCGGCGGCGGAAAGAGTCATCTTGCGGCAGCGATCGGGCTCGCCCTCATTGAGAACGGCTGGCGCGTGCAGTTCGCCCGAACCACCGATCTCGTGCAGAAGCTCCAGATCGCGCGGCGTGAACTGCAGCTCGAATCCGCCATCGCAAAACTCGACAAGTTCGATCTGCTCATCCTCGACGATCTGGCCTACGTCACCAAGGACCAGGCGGAAACGAGCGTGCTCTTCGAGCTCATCTGCGCAAGATACGAGCGGCGTTCCATCATGATCACCGCCAATCAGCCCTTCGGAGAATGGAACAGAATCTTTCCGGACCCCGCCATGACCCTCGCCGCGGTGGACCGACTTGTCCACCACGCAACGATCTTCGAGATGAACGTCGAAAGCTACCGGCGCAGATCCGCCATGGAAGCCAAACGCCAGCGCGGCAGGCCCGCCTCCTACGCGACAATCAAGAACACACACGAACTTGTCGCGGAGCGACAATCAGAAAACGACGATGGCCTTGCCAGCGACAATCAGCATGATAACTTGCCTGTGACCGCGCTCTGAGAGTCTCATCCAGATTGTCGCGCACGTCTCATCCAGATCGTCGCGCTATAGGATGGCCTGTTCCGAGCTCGAGATGGTTCCAGAGTGCGTCGATTGCATTGATAGGAAGCGTTTCCCGGCTGCGCCCGTATTTCGGCGATATGCCTTGTACGGTGATGTATGCCGCCCGATAGTTCGCATTCGGGTCCAGCAGTTCGTGACCGAAGAAGATGTGACTGATGCGCTGGCAGAACGGATGCCCGAGCTTGGCGAAGATCGTCAGCCCGCGGAACCGTTTCACATATCCCGCAGTCGGCGGCGGCGAGAGCCGGCGCGTCATTGACGCCGTCGCCAACGAAGAGAACGGGAGCTTTTGCGGATTTGGCAAGCTTTACCTTATCGGTCGGCGTGCATCCGGTGGCGGACACCGACTTCGAAAGGCTCTTCAAGAGATCATCGACACCCTGCATGTGGTTGTCGGCCAGGCGTGCTCGGCCTCCTGACGGCGCTACGGATCCCGGTCTGAACGCTGCCGCGAGCTGGCACGGCAGACGAGGCTTGGGCATCACAGGAACGCCCGGCCGTGTCATGGGTCGCCGCGAATACCCGTTCAGACGACGCCGCTGCGAAGGGGCGATCAATGCGCGGCGACAAACAAGGGGAGACCCAACGAGAGTGGGGCGGGCCGAAAGTCCGCCGCCGGTCGATCGGCAGGCACTATTGGACGACGATTTTGGCCCCAGGCTTTACGCGATTGTAAAGGTCGATGATGTCCTGGTTCAGGAGGCGGATACAGCCGGCGGAGACCGCTTTGCCGATCGAAGACGGATCGTTCGTGCCGTGGACACGATAGTAGGTGTCGACGCCATTCTGGTGCATGTAGAGCGCACGCGCACCCATCGGATTTTGGGGTCCTCCATCGACGCCGCCGGCGTTGCGCGCATATTGCTTCGGATTGCGCTTGATCATGTTGGGCGTCGGGGTCCATCGCGGCCATTTGGCTTTGCGTGCGATCTCGGCTTCGCCGCCGGGAAAGGTGCGCGCCACCGGTCCGACCCCGACGGCGTAGCGGATTGCTTTGCCGTCCTGCAGCACGAAGTAGAGATAGCGCGAGGTCTGGTCAACGACGATCGTGCCAGGTTTTTCACGCGTCTCGTAGTCCACAGTCTGACGGACATGGTCTGACTTGATCTGTTTTTCTTCCACGGCCGGAATGTCGAAGCCGCCGTCTGTTTTGGCGCCATATGTGTCCGATGGGTTGCCCGCTTCCATCTGGTATGCCGCGGAAGATTGCGTGTGGGTGGACGGGAGGGCGGCAGCCACGCTTTCATGTGGTGTCGTGGAACAGGCCGCGAGCGCCAACGTAGCCAGCGCCAGCGATGCCGCGCGTGTAAAATGCAGGATAAACAAGGAGCCCCCCGATAATTGACGATCCGGGATTGGCATCAACCGCGATTCTTAAGACTGCCTTAAGCCTCGCCTAGAACACCGGCTGCAAACTGTGAGTGATAACGATGCGTGTGCTTATTGTTGAGGACGATGCCGTCCTGCGTGACGGATTGCGAGTGGGACTGGGGATTGTTGGATTCAACACCGATGCCGTCGAAAGCTGTGAGGAAGCCGACGCTGTATTAAGAAATCACCAATTCGACGCGGTGGTGCTCGACCTCATGTTGCCTGACGGCTCAGGTCTCGACATACTTCGCGCGATGCGTGAGCGGCGCGATACCACGCCGGTCCTGCTTCTGACCGCGCGCGACCGGGTAGCGGATCGGATCGTCGGGCTGGATTCCGGCGCCGATGATTATCTTGGCAAGCCGTTCGATCTCGAAGAGGTCGCAGCACGTCTTCGTGCCCTCCTTCGCCGGGGGGTGGGCTGCCGCGGTTCGCTACTTGAATGGCGTGGTCTCACCCTCGATCCGGCGACGCAGAAGCTCGAGCAGGACGGCAAGCCCGTCCGCCTGTCACGACGCGAATACGCGGTCCTGCATGCTCTCATGGCTCATCCGGGCCAAATTCTCTCGCGCAGCCGGATCGAGGAGAAGCTCTATGGCTGGCAGGAAGAGATCGAAAGCAATGCCGTGGAGGTCCATATTCATCATCTTCGCAGCAAGCTGGGCTCCGGCATAATCCAGACCGTTCGCGGGATCGGCTATCGGCTCGGGGAGGAACCATAATGCCTTCGATCTCGAAACGGCTCTTCATTATTCTGGTCCTGACCACGAGCGTGGTCTGGCTCTCGGCGATCGTCTGGATTTTCCTTTCGACCCGGGCCGAGGTCGAAAGGGTTCTCGATGCCCGGTTGATGGAGGCAGGCCGCATGGTCTCCTCGCTTATTGTGAGCCACGAGATCGCCGTCGATCCGGCAAAAGGCGCCATAGCCGATCTGCCTCTACGTGCCCATACCGCCTATGATCGCCAGCTTTCCTGCCAGATCTGGTCGTTGCAAGGCGCGCTGATCGGACGATCCGACGGCGCGCCTGACGAAAAGCTTTCCGACCATGCCGACGGGTTTTCCGAAACCGTGATCGAGGGGGAGACCTGGCGCGTTTATGCCGTCACCAACGAAGAGCTGGGCGTCCGTGTTCTTGTCGGCGACAGCATGTGGATTCGCGATCGTCTGGTGAACGACGTCATCCGCGGCCTGCTTTTGCCGGCCCTGCTGATCCTGCCTGTCCTTGCCATACTCATCTGGCTCAGCGTGCGCCGCGGCCTCGAACCACTACGGAAGATCGCCGGCGATCTCGAAGCGCGTCATGCGTCGGACCTCAGTCCGATCCACAATGTAGAAACGGCAAAGGAGATCGTACCGGTGTTGCAATCGCTGAACGGGCTGTTTGCCCGTGTGGAGGGATTGCGAGAGCGCGAGCGCAACTTCACCGCCTTTGCCGCCCACGAATTGCGTACGCCGCTCGCCGGCCTGAAGACGCAGGCGCAGGTGGCGCTGGCCAGCAGCGATGGGAAAATAAGGGATCAGGCGCTGCGCCAGATTGTTGTCGGCGTCGACCGCACCGGCAGGCTGGTCCGGCAATTGCTCGATATGTCAGAGCTTGAGGCCTTCGATCCGGGGGAACGGCGCGGTGTGGCGCAGCCGGGCCCGGTGCTCCGTTCGCTGGCTGAAGAACTGGCCGATCCGGCGCGCGACGTAAGGATAGAGGTTTCACCCGAACTCGACGGCCTGACCATCGAGATCGACCCGGAACTGTTCACGCTCGCTGTTCGCAATCTATTGGAGAACGCGGTGAATCATTCGCCACCAGGCGCTGTGGTTCGTTGCTGCATGGCTCACGAGGAGCGCGGCAATTGCATCGTTATCGACGATGAAGGGCCCGGCATTCCGGATGAGGAACTTCCAAGAATCACCGAGCGTTTCTTCCGGGGGCGCCACAAGGCCGTTGTTGGCAGCGGCCTCGGACTTGCGATCGTCGAACTGGCGCTCGGACGAAGCGGCTGGCGGTTGCAGTTGCGCAACCGCGAAACCGGAGGCCTGAGCGCGGTCATCGGACGTGCGCTTCACCTGTGAAGGCACAACGGAGCGTCAGAGTCTCCAGAGCGTGCAACGAAGCTTGTATGTGCCATGTCGGACACGCGCCTCTATCATGCCTGCAGAAGATGCCCCATCGCCGGGTCGGCTATCACCACGAGCGGGCTACCATCGCGAACGTTGTCGGCAAGGTGAATGACGTCCTGATTAATCATTCGTATGCAGCCCGATGACACGGCCTTGCCGATGGTCCAGAACTCGGGATTGCCGTGGATGCGGTAGATCGTGTCCTGATTGCCTTCGTGAATATAAAGCGCACGCGCTCCGAGCGGATTGTTCAGTCCCGGATCCATGCCGCCATTAGCGATGCTGATCGGTTCCAACTCTGGCCGGCGTGCAACCATCTCGTTGGGCGGGTTCCAGCGCGGCCATTCGCGTTTGTAGGCAATATGCCGGCCTCGACCGGCCCAGGAAAAGCCGTCCCTGCCAACGCCTACGCCATAACGGACCGCCCGTCCGCCGGGCTGGACATGATAAAGGTAACGGTTCGGCGTGTCGACAACAACGGTGCCGGCCTTTTCGACAGTGGGATAATCGACTTCCGTTCGCCACCATTTGGGATCGACCTTGGAAGCGTCGACCTCAGGGATAGGGAAGCGCTCATTCGGCATGGCGTAATACATTGGCGGCGTTTGTAGCGGCGGCGGCGAGGGGGGTACCACCGGCTGCGCTACATGCACGGTCTGGTGTGTGGATGTGCATCCGGCCAATGCCAGCGCTCCTGCGCCTGCAAGGAAGGCGCGCCGTCCTGGCGCAAAGGGATGTGGGCTCTGCGTACTCAAAACAATGTCCTCGTGTCAATTACATGCCTGGAGGACACGAGAGCCACCTTAAGCCAACCTTAAGTGCTCGACAGCGGAAGGTCACGAACGGGTGGCTTGACAGGGCCGGCGCGCGACGAGATCGATCAGTGCCGAAATCCCGTCATGCCCGCGACCTTCGTGGATCACCGTGTCGTGCTCTTCGAGATGCAGGATGTCAAAGTCCGCGAAGACCGCGAGAAGCAGGTCCCGCGTGTACATATGCTCGCGCTGCGAAGGCCCACCTGTGCCAAGGTCGACTTGCCCGGGGCGATAGCCTTGCATCAACACCAGGCCACCGGGCCGCACCGATCGCTTCATCCCCTCGAAGATTCGCATCCGTAACGCCGGATCGGCGAACTGGATGAAGATGGCGACGACGACGTCATAGGCGGCGTCGGGCCAGGACCAGTCGGAGAGATCGGCAAGCTCGCTCTCAATCTCCACACCGGCTTCCCGTGCGAGCCTCCCGGCCTTTTCAAGCGCGACGGATGAGGCATCGACGGAATGCACCCTGAGGCCCAGCCCCGCCAGAAAAACGCCATTGCGCCCTTCACCATCAGCGATCGCAAGGACTTTGGCTCCGTTCTGAAAGCGATATGCCTCACGTTTCAGGAAGGCGTTCGGCTCGCGCCCGAAGAGATATTCCTCTCCCCGATAGCGTTGGTCCCAATGGTTCGTCGTCATCGATCAAGCCTTCAAGCCCCCGAAAATGGCCGCAAACGCCGAATGAGATTGCGTCTCGAAAATGACCCCAGGGAGCGGGTCTGTCGATACTCTCCTCCCGTTGCCGCATCCACGACGAAGAAGGTCGGTGGGCCGCTGGCAAGAAGATAAGCCAGAAGCTGGCGATTGTCCTCGCCCATTGACGTGACGTCCACCTTCACCAGAGGCACATGTTCGAGATGTCGCCCCACGCTGGGATGCGAGAGGATCTCACGGTCGATCCGGTGACACACGGCACACCAATCCGCCCTGATGTCGACGAGGGCGAAACGATACGTTCGCGCCAAACTCGACAAGGCGTCTCGATAGGCGGCGACGTCTCTCACCATGTGCGGTGGCGCAGCCTGCGCCGGAAGCGATAGCAACCCGAAACGCGCGCTCAGCCCGCCTAAAAGAAGCGATCGGCGCGTCAGTCGTGCACGTATCGGTTCCGCGGGATATGGAGCAAAGGCCTCTTCTCGCTCTTCTGATTGCACCGCTGAAATCCTCATCGTCCGAATTGTGATTGCTTTGACCAACGCAAAGCCCTGATCGTTTAAAGCTGTCCGAACAGGTTCTCGAGAGCGGAGCCGTGCGGCACCCCGCTTTGAAAGGAAAGCTTTCCATCCTCGCCTCTTGCGACGAGTCCCGGTGTCCCGCCAAATCCAAGCTGCCGCATCAGCTTGACATTGCTGTCGAGCAGGGTCCTGCTTTTCTCGGAAATGGTTTCGAGCGGGTCGATCCCACCTTCGGCATGATTGACTTCGTTGAAGGTAAGTGCCGCTCCTGGATCGTCAGCTTCGAGAATTGCCGCCGCTTTTGCGGCCGAGTCGGCCCGGATCACGCCAACCATGACGTGACGCAACTGCACTCTCCCGGCCTCGACCCATGGCCGCGCTGAGGTCCACAACTGGTTGCAAAAAGGGCAATTGGCGTCGGTGAAGACGTAGACGATGCGCTCCGCGTCGGGATCACCGTCCGCGACCCAACCGGCGGCTTCAAGGGATTCCCACGCGCCTTGCTCAAGAGGTTCGCTCACGATCTGGCGCAGGGCTTCCTCCACAACGGGGCTGCCTTGGGTGTCGATCAGCGTCCCGATCAGCGCATAATCGGAATCGGGCATGATGTAGACGGCCATCGCCTGTGTTCCCGTACTGGCCGCAAAGGCGTTCAGGCCGCCCGGAGCATCCAATGGACCATGAATCCTGAGACCTTGGCGCTGGAGGGATTGTAGAACGGGCAGGTCCGAGCCGGTGGAGGAAGTGGATGGGGCAGCATTGTTATCGTTGCACCCGGCGAGAGCGACGGCAACGGCCACGACGAGCAGGAGTTTTTATATCTTTGGCCAGCCTAGGTTGTGTTTCTGAACTTTGACCGACTGCTCACCCTCCAGCCTTAAGGCAGGCTTAAGGTTCCGTCGAAATTCCGCATTCATAGGCGCAGCCCAGGTCGAACTTCTCCGGTCGATCAGCCATCCGCCCAAAACCGGCTTCACAACCGAACCTTGCCAACGATGTAGGGCCTCTGCCATCCCGAAGAGTTACTGGCCCGATGAGCAAATGGAATAAGGCGATCAGGATCACCCAAACATGCCAGGGAGCCAAAACCACGAAACGGCTTTTAACGGCGCGACCGCGCGCATAAGACCACATCGATAGGGCGTGCGACGCGAGCAAAAAAAACACCGCCAGAAGTGCGAGCCGCCCAATATGGCCCCCCGTAAGTTCGTGAACGGCGATCAACCTAAGGCCAACGGCAGGTGCGGAATCGTTATTGACCCAAGATACGTAACTCTGTATATATGAAAATACGATGATAAAAACTGATATCAATGCGAACGCGATGCGCGACGCCGTCGATCAGGCGAGCGAATTGATGAAGGCGCTATCGAGCCAGCACCGCCTGATGATCCTGTGTTATCTGGCCGATGGAGAAAAATCCGTCGGCGAAATAGCCGAATTCCTTGGCATCCGCGATTCCACAGTCTCACAGCATCTGGCATTGTTGCGGCGCGACGACATCATCGCCGGGCGACGCGACGGTCAGACGATCTGGTATCGCATCGAAAGCGCGATAGCGCGCGAGGTGATGGGTGTGCTCTACGCCCATTACTGCGCGACCGGACCCTGATGTCAGGACCGCAGCCCTCGCGACGTCTCTCGCTAGGGCCATGTGAGGAGACATGACATTTTTCCGAACGAAGCCCGGACGGGCTGCTGCTCGCCACGCTGGCGCTTGTCTGCTCGTCTCAGGTGCCTGCAATTTTTAACCGTCACGAGGATCAATGACAAATGACCGAGTTCACCCCGTTTGTGTCGCTGCTCGGCGGCAGCCTGATCGGTCTTTCAGCCGTGTTGCTTATGGCGTTCCATGGTCGTATCGCCGGCATGACTGGTATCCTCACCGGTCTCGTGCCGCCCTTTTTTAGTGACTGGGGCTGGCGGGCCGCTTTCGTGGCCGGCGCGATCGGCGCTCCGGCGTTGATCGTGAGCGTCACCGATTACACCGTTCCTTTCGAAAGCACGACGCCTGCACCCTGGCTCATATTTG
This sequence comes from Hyphomicrobiales bacterium, assembly GCA_030456445.1. GTDB lineage: Bacteria > Pseudomonadota > Alphaproteobacteria > Rhizobiales > Rhizobiaceae > Mesorhizobium_L. The sequence goes on along the minus strand of JAKDNM010000004.1, from coordinate 55,774 downwards.
GTGGCTTGATCGTCGGAGCCGGAGCATATTTCGGATCTGGTTGCACCTCCGGTCATGGCGTCTGTGGCACAGCACGCCTTTCACCTCGCTCGATTGTCGCAACATTCACCTTCATGGTCTCGACTGCCGCCACCGTCTTCGTCGTGCGTCACCTCATCGGAGGATTGTGATGACCCGTGTTTTGTCTGCTCTTGCCATTGGCTTGATCTTTGGTTCCGGCATTTCACTGTCCGGCATGGTCAATCCGGCGAAAGTGTTGAACTTCTTCGACTTCGCCGGAACCTGGGACCCGTCGCTCGCCTTCGTCATGGGCGGGGCTCTGATCGTAACGGCCATCGGCTACGCTTTCATCCTGAAACGCGGAGCACCGGTTTTCGATCGCCTGTTCCATCTGCCGACACGCCGCGATATTGACACTCCGCTCGTTGCCGGTTCCGCCGCGTTCGGCATCGGCTGGGGCATAGCCGGCTTTTGTCCAGGCGGTGCCGTTCCCGCGCTGGGCCTCGGACATACCCAAGCGTGGTTGTTCGTCGGTTGCATGATCGTGGGCATCGCGCTGGCACGGCTTGCCAGCCGGTCAAGGACAGCGCGCGCGGCCACCGGCGCCGCAAAAATCTCGTCTTCAGTACATACGGCCAATGTCGTCGCCGGTCGTTGATCCGGCTATCCGGTCACCGAAGACTTTGTGCGTTGTCTGGCCGGTTTAGTGAAGCGGCCTCCTTCTAGTCCAACTTTCTTTCAGGCCAAGATCCTCGCCATAGCGACACCGAATTCTTCAAGAGTGCGAACTGCTTGGGTTATCAGTCTACTGACATCATTTGTGTGTATGCACGCTGGCCGACACCGGATGGCGCGGCGCAATCTGGTCGAGCGTGATCTCACCAAAGCGCTTTGCGAAGAGGGTCGAGGCCTCTGCCATTGTATCCACCACCACAGCGTTGACGTTCTTTTCCACCAGGCATTCGGTGTGCTCGCTGCGATTGCCGATCGCGAAAAGATTGGGGCGGCCAAGCGCTTCATAGACCTCGAAAAGCGTGATCTCGCTTAGCGGGCGCGCCAATTGCCATCCGCCGCCGTGTCCTTTCTCGGAGCGAACCAGGCCCGCCTTGCGCAGCCCCGCCATTGTCCGCCTGAACACGGCCGGATTGGTTCCCATGCTCCGGGCCAGCACATCTGACGTAAGCAGTTCTTTCGCCTGGTCCAGATGCAGCAGGACATGGAGGACGTCGGAAAGGCGAGTGTCTCGGTTCATCGTACAGCCTTCTTTTTGCATGGGCGTCGGATCGCGACGGTGCCGTCGACCGACGCAAAAGATTCGTATCTCCTATTGATACGTGATGCCAATGCGTATATGTATCTCCGACTGTTACATGTGTTGGTGCTCCTGGTCCAGTCGGAACGGACCGTCGACTTGACGCAAGGAGATACATATGACTTTCGACACGATCATCGTCGGGGGGAGCTTTGCGGGGTTATCGGTCGCCCTCTATCTCGCCCGAGCGCGCCGCTCGGTGCTGGTGCTCGACACGGGCTTGCCGCGCAATCGCTTTGCTGCCGCCTCCCACGGCTTCTTTGCCCAGGACGGGAGCGACCCAACGGCCATGCTCGAAACCATGCGCGGACAAGTGGCGGTCTATCCGACCGTGCAGTTCCGCGATCTGAAAGCCATGGACGCTGCTCACGATGAAGATGGTTTTCGGGTGACGCTGGAGAATGGCGAGGCGGTTACCGGGGCCAGGCTGCTCCTGGCCTTCGGAGTAAACGACATTCTGCCCGAGCTTCCCGGCCTTGCCGAACGCTGGGGAAAAACCGTCATTCATTGCCCCTATTGTCACGGCTATGAGTTCAGCGGCAAACGGCTCGGCGTCCTCAATCTCTCGCCAATGTCGGCGCATCAGGCCACCTTGATCCCGGAATGGGGGCCGACGACCTTCTTTCTCAATGGCGGCACGATAGAGCCGGAACTTGCGGCGAAACTCGACGAGCGGGGCGTCACCATCGAACACGAGCTCGTGGATCGCCTTGTCGGTGAAGGGACAAGCCTGTCGGCAATCCGTCTGCGCAATGGCGTCGAGCAACCAATCGAGGCGCTATTCATCGGTCCGCGTAATCGCTTCAACAGCGATATTGCCGAAAGGCTCGGATGCGCGATCGAGGACGGCCCCCTCGGGTCCGTGGTCACGGTCGACGAGATGAAGGCGACCAATGTCGCCGGGGTCTATGCCGCGGGTGATATCACGCGGATGGGGCACACCGTCACCTTCGCCTGTGCGGACGGCGTCATGGCCGCGCTGGCAATTCATCGCTCGCTGGTATTCGGAGATCAACCGTCATGAATCACAAACACGCACCCTTCATCGACCCGGCCGCCATCGCTTCCTACGCGGCCAACGCCCCTCTCAAGGTGCCGGGGCTCGCCGATCTCCATCGCATGGTGATGTTGCTTCTTGCCGAAGAAGCACCGGCAGACGCGCATATACTCGTTGTCGGCGCGGGAGGCGGCATGGAAACCAGGGCGATGGCCGAGGCGCAGCCGGCCTGGCGTTTCACCGGCGTTGATCCCTCGCCCGCAATGCTGGACCTGGCGCGCCAGACGCTCACGCCTTTTACGGATCGTGTCGATCTGATCCAGGGCACCATCGATCAAGTACCCACCGACCCGTTCGACGGCGCGACATGCCTTCTCACGCTGCATCACATCGACCGGGATCAGCGACTGCAGACGTTGAAGGACATTCGCCGCCGTCTCAAGCCGGATACCAGGCTTGTGATCGCGGAGCACTCGGCACCCGGTCCCGACCCCGAACGCTGGATGACGCGTTCGGCCGCCTTCGGAGATCACGAGGGGCTTGATTGGGCGAAGGCGGCAGCCACGGGCAGGATGATGACGGAGCGGCTGCCATTGCTCACCCCGACTCAGGAAGAAGACCTGCTGCGAGAGGCCGGGTTCACTGGCATTGAACTGTTTTACGCCGCCTTCTCCTTCCGTGGCTGGGTCGGAATAGCCTCCTAGCCCATGACATGCCGAAAACATCGATACATGTCGCGCACCGCAACCGCTTGGCCGACGCATGGTTTCATACAGCACCGCGCCCGCCAGAAACCGATGAAAGAAGGGCGCCGCTGCTATATCGGCATCGCACCAACGATGGTCGATGGAGAAAGTCGTCTTGCTTGCCCGGCGGCGTCCCCGGCTTGATCCCAGCTCGGGAGCGCGATTACGTTCGACCATCCGCCACTCGGCTTATCACCTCTGGCTCTTGCCTTATGTGCCGCAGCGTTCGCGCAAGCGCGCTGGTTCGTTGGCCTTGAAATATGCAAGCCGCTCAACAGGACGAGCTCGTGTTGAGCCTATCCATCCACGATGGGCCTGCCGTTTTCTTGTGTACAATCCAAGCGGCCCGTTTCGCGACGTTGAAGCAAATGTGCGGGCGCAAATTGGTGGCAATCTCCCGTTCATTGCGGTCACCGCGAGCTAAGCCCGTCCAAAAATGTCACGAGACCCCGTTCGAACCTATCGTCGAAGCTGCCCGCGAGAATTGGTTCGGCACACTGGCTGAGGGCGGGGAATCGTTCCGCGGTCGCAGCGACAAATTGGCGCCGCAACACGGACGTATCCGTTTCTTCTCCCCACCGCTCGGAAAATCCTTGCTCCTCGATGCAGAATCCGAGCACATAATAGACGAGGTTGAACATCGCATCGGTTGCGATGCGGGGATCGAGCCCTTTGCGCAAAAGCGCCGTTAGCACGGCGTCGGCGACCGTGAGCACGTTTTCACCCATTACATAAGTGCCGGCATAAATCCGCGCACCATCTCGCCGCGACAGCAGGGCTGATCGCAACGCTCTGGCCAACGAGCAAAGCACAATGTCCGGCTCCGCGCCGACATCCACCGTTTCCATGACCGAGACGATCAACGCATCGGCCATCTGGTCGAGCAGAACCTGTTTTGAAGGGAAGTGCCAGTAGAGGGTCGGTGCCTGTCCGGCTCGTCCTTAACGATCAGGATGCGCGGCTTGACGATAAACAATCTCGCTTTCAATCTCGGGAGGAGCGCCAACGGCAGCCCGGTTTCGCATGTCGCGCGGTGCAGCGTGCATACCGCCACCCGGATGATGCTTCGATGTGCTGCGGCGGGACACTAGGCCAAACCCGACAGCTGTACTCCGCGATTAACCGTGGCAGCGTACCGCCCCAACTCTTCAAATGCTCCGGAAGCTGCGGCTCTCCGCAGAAGCCAGCAAGAATGGGAGCGCACTTAGATCGAAGAGATCCTTGCCGAGGCAGGCGTTCTTGGCCCCTCACGATCCATACTATCCATTCATGCGCCTTGCTAGTCGGATGGCGCGGGCAAAGGAAACCCAGCTATGTTCGTCGCATTTTTGATGCGCCAGATATTCGGAGAGGCGTTTCTCATGAAATATTGCGCATGGATCTTCATATGGAAGTACAAACCGACAACGAGCGAATCCGGAACCACAACGAATCCTGTCATTCTGCCTGTTCCACCAAAATCGAATAGGCCGCAGCCGGGGACTCGGCGCTTCGCAACATTTGAAGGGTCGGCTGCTCGCGCGTTTTACGCGCCACTGTCGCAAGGACCTTCAGATGGTCGCTAGTTGTTTCGGGGGCAGAGAGCAACACGAAAACGATGTCTACGGGCAGATCGTCCACCGCCTCAAAATCGATCGGCCTCTTCAGGATCACCAATGCAGCGAAGGGCTCCACAAGACCGACGACCGGCGCGTGCGGCACAGCAACGCCATTCCCGATCCCGGTCGAACCAAATCGCTCCCGACCAAGAAGGGCGGAATGGATAATCTGTTCGCCGATGCCGGTCCGAGCAGCGGCATGCCTGGCCAAACGGTTGATCAAGCTGGCCTTTGTCGCGACTGAAAGATCAAGGATCACATCCTCTGGCTTGATGACGGATGAAAGATTCATAAGGCTACTCACATTAAATCGTGCGAAAAGGTAGGGAGACAGTCAGTCACTTTCCGGTTCGCGGAGGCGATAACCGACGCCTGTTTCGGTAAGGATGTATTGCGGCTGATCGGGTGTTGCCTCAATTTTTTGACGCAACTGGCGCACATAGACCCGAAGATACTGTACATCTGCTCCCTCGTTCCAGACATGCTTGAGTATGTGCTGGTGGGTGATAACCTTGCCTGCGTGCTGCACGAGAACGCGCAGGATGTCATATTCCTTCGGCGACAGCTTCACCTCCTTATCTGCGACCTTGACGATCCGCTTCACCAAGTCGACGGACAGGTCGCCCACCTGGAATATTGGGCGTTCACCGTGCTGCTGGAGCTTGTGTCTCAGGGCGACACGAATGCGCGCCGCCAACTCCCGCATCCCGAAGGGCTTGGTAACATAATCGTCAGCTCCGAGTTCCAGCGCCTTGACAATCCCGGATTCATCGGTGCGGCTCGACAGGATGACAATCGGCAGTTCGACGAGTTCGGACCGCCAACGCTCAAGCAGATCATGTCCCGACATGTCGGGCAGGCCGAGGTCAAGCAGGATCAAATCAGGCTTCTCGGCTGCAACGAGCGCAATAGCCTGCTCAGCATTCTCGGCCTCGACCATGGCATAGCCTTCGGTCGTCAGCCCGACACGCAAAAGCTTCCTTATTGGCGGTTCGTCATCGACGACGAGTATCTTGACTACGGAGGTACTCATATCTTGCCTTCCAAATGCATTTGCTCTGGTCCCATCGGAAACCGGAGTGTGAATATCGCCCCGGGGCGATCAGCTCGATTGGTCACAGTGATGGTCCCACCCATTGCCTCGACAAATCCTTTACAGATGGATAGCCCTAGTCCGGTGCCCGCATGGACACTGTCTTTCTTGCGAACGCGATAGAAGCTGTCGAAAACCTTGGTGAGATCGCCGGTTGGGATACCAGGCCCTTCATCGATAATCTGCATCACAACATCGGTATCGTCTGCCCATCCCCTGATTGAAATCAGCGACCCAGCCGGAGCATATTTGCGCGCATTGTCGAGCAGATTGAACAAAACCTGGTCGAACAGAACCGGATCGAGCCGCACCATTGGCAGATCGGATGGCACCGCGAGTTCGACCTTATGATGGATGAGGATTTTTTCAGCGCGGCGCAAAGCGCTCCCGACGCTGTCCCCAACGAACAGTGGCGATAGCGAAACCGCCGCCGCGCCGGAAACAAGCCGGGTCATGTCGAGGAGATTGGCAATGAAGCGGTTCAACCGTTCCGCCTCTTCAACGATAGTTGAAAGCAGTTCGATCCGTCCTGTATCAGTTAGAGAAGCTGAATAGTCCCTCAATGTTCCCGCAGAGCCGAGTATGGAAGCCAGTGGCGTCTTGAGATCGTGGGATAGTGACGTCAGCAGCGCAGAGCGCAGTTTGTCCGCCTCGGCTGCATGACGCGCATTGTCGACATCCGCCACCAATTGAATCCGCTCGATTGCCAGCGCGGCCTGGTCAGCCAGAGAATCCAGCAATCGTCGTTCGACAGGTGTCAATACCGGCCCTTGCTTGTCATTGTCCAGACCGATCACGCCAACTTGGGTTCTGCCAGTCTTCAACGGCAGATACAAACGTTTGGCCCCCGGCAGTGTGTCGGCGCCTCGGCCCGCCGGCTTGTCATGTTCCCAGGCCCATTGCGCGGCCGCGATGTCGGCGTCGTCAAGCGTGTCGTCGGGCGGATAGCCCGCCTGAACCGTGATCCGGCCGTTTTCAGGCAAAAGCACCACGACCTTGACCTGCAGCATTGACGCGATCTGGTAGACGGTCGCCCACAAGACATCGTCCAGCGTCCCGGCACCGGCGAGCTTCTTGCTGAATAAGTAAAGCGCCTCGGTGGATTTCGCGCGTTGACGCGCGGTCACGGCCTGCCGCTGGACCCGACTCGCCAGATTGCTTGCGATGACCGCTATGCCGAGGAAAAAGGTGAAGGCGACAACGCTCTCCGGGTCGCCTATAACCAACGTGTAGAGGGGCTCGAGGAAGAAGAAGTTAAAGACGAGCGCGCTCAGCACAGAGGCAAACAGCGCCGGCCACAGGCCGCCGCCCATCGCCGCGGCGAGCACGGCCATCAGAAAGACGAGCGCGATATTGCGGACGTCCAGAAAGCGCGAGAGCGCCGCTCCTATGCCGAATGCCACGGCGACGTAAAGCATGCTCCAAAGATAGTGACCGACGTCCAGGCGCTTGTTATGTCGGGCGCTCACGGACGCAGGGCGTCGAGTATCCTCTTCATTGCCGGGTGAGATTACATGGACGCTGACATCCGTCTTGGCGCGGATCAGTTCGTGCGAGACTGAGCCTGCGAAGATCTCCCGCCATCGCGGCGTTGTCGGCATGCCGACGATGACGTGTGTATAGTTGTTCGCAGAAGCGTAGGCCAAAATCTCTTGGGCAACGTTCTCACCCGACAAAGTGACCGCTTCCGCCCCCAGTTGCTCAGCAAGCCGCAGGGCAGTCGCGATTTTATCCTTCTGGGCTTCGGATAGACGCGCGTCCTTGCTGTTCTCCACATGGACTGTGGCCCAACGTGCCCGCAGCCGATCGGCTTGCCTACGTCCATAGCGAACGAGCGCCATGGCGCCAGCTCGCTCGTTGATGCACACGAGAACGCGCTCTCCCGCCGACCAGGGGCCGGCGATCGCATGCGCCTGCATATGGGTGACGAGCTGATCGTCGACGCGTTGCGCCGTACGCCGCAGCGCCAGCTCACGCAATGCCGTAAGATTGCTCGGCGAGAAATAGTTTTGCGTTGCCCGCTTCGCTGTGTTCGGGAGATAGACCTTACCCTCATTCAGCCGCTTAATGAGATCACCGGGGGTGATGTCGATGATCTCGATGTCGTCTGCCCGATCGATGATCGAATCCGGGACGGTTTCTCGCACGCGGATCCGCGTAATCTGGGCGACGACGTCGTTGAGGCTCTCTACGTGCTGGATGTTGAGAGTGCTGTAGACGTCGATCCCTTTGGCGAGCAATTCCTCGACATCGAGATAGCGCTTGGGATGCCGACTGCCCGGAGCGTTGGTATGGGCAAGCTCGTCGACAAGCACCAGAGCAGGTTCTCGAGCAAGGACGGCATCGATGTCCATCGCATCGAGAACCCGGCCACGATATGAAACGTCGCGACGCGGAATGATCTCGAAGCCTTCGACCAGGGCTTGGGTTTCAGCCCTTCCATGCGTTTCCACTACCCCAATAACGACATCGACACCCTCGGCCCGCAAAGCGCGGCCCGACATGAGCATCTCATAGGTCTTTCCGACGCCGGGCGCTGCCCCGAGAAATATCTTGAGACGGCCGCGGCTTGCCCGCTGGGCGTCTTCCAACAACGCGTCCGGCGAAGGCCGATCTTGCTCTCGTACAGGTTCGTCGGACACGTCTATGGCTCCAGATCACCGGTCAGGACGTCTAGTCTAGACGTTCTGACCATTTCATTCAGCCCGATTAGCGTCGTCCAGGGCCAGGTTCAGCTTGAGAACGTTGACCACCGGCTCACCCATGAAGCCGAGCATGCGCGGCTCCACATGCTTGTCGACGAGCGCACGCACGACCCCCTCGTCAATGCCCCGCGCTTTGGCAACCCGAGCAACCTGGAAATAGGCAGCGTCTGGCGAAATATGGGGGTCAAGGCCGCTCCCCGAGGCCGTAACAAGGTCCATGGGAACAGCCGTATTGCCGTTTTCCGCCCGCAACGCCTTGACGTCCGTCGCAACGCGGTCTCTTAGCGCCTGGCTCGTCGGACCATAGTTGGAGCCGCCCGACGCGGCAGCATCATAGCCGTCTTCTCCCGCCGCTGACGGCCGGGGATGGAAATAACGTTCGCCGGTGAACCGCTGTCCGATCAGTTCGGAGCCCACGACCGTGCCGTTGCGCTCGATAAGGCTCCCATTCGCCTGGAACGGAAAGATTGCCTGGGCGATGCCGGTGATACCGAGCGGATAAACAAGCCCGGTGATGATGGTGAAGGCGACGATCATAAGTATCGCCGGTCGAATTTGCTTGAGCATCGTATTTGTCCCGATTGTTGCGCCGCTGAACCACAGCAGGCACGCGGAAAGATTGCCTATGGTCTATCTCGCCTTACGCGAGGCCAGCGGCGGTGATCGCCATGTCGATGAGTTTGATACCCGCGAAGGGAACCAGGATGCCGCCCAGCCCGTAGATCAGAAGATTACGCGACAACAGCGAGCCCGCGCCGATCGCACGATATCTCACACCCTTTAGAGACAGGGGGATCAGCGCAACGATGATGAGAGCATTGAAGATGATGGCAGACAGGATCGCACTCTGCGGCGAGGCAAGGTCCATGACGTTGAGTGCGCCAAGCTGCGGATAGAAGGCGAGGAATATCGCAGGAATGATCGCGAAGTATTTGGCGATATCGTTGGCGATCGAGAAAGTCGTCAGCGCCCCGCGTGTCATCAGCAGTTGCTTGCCGATCTCCACGATTTCGATCAGCTTCGTCGGATCGCTGTCGAGGTCGACCATGTTGCCGGCCTCACGTGCAGCCACGGTGCCGGTGTTCATCGCAACGCCGACATCAGCCTGTGCAAGTGCCGGGGCATCGTTGGTGCCATCGCCGCACATGGCAACGAGTTTGCCCTTGGCCTGCTCCTCGCGGATCAGCGCCAGCTTGTTCTCTGGTGTCGCCTGGGCAAGGAAATCATCCACGCCAGCCTCGGCAGCAATAGCGGCCGCTGTCATCGGGTTATCGCCGGTGATCATCACAGTGCGGATACCCATACGCCGCAGCTCGGCGAAGCGCTCGCGGATTCCGCCCTTGACGATGTCCTTGAGGTAGATCACGCCGAGCAGCCGCCCATCCTTGACCACGGCGAGCGGCGTGCCGCCGGCCTTCGCGAATTCGTCGGCGACACCCTGAATAGCACGCATGCTCTCAGAACTGGCGCGAGGAGCACCTGTTGCGATCGTGGCAAGTTCCACATGCTTCAGAACCGCGTCGACCGCGCCTTTGCGTATGGACGAGCCGTCGAGGTCGACGCCGCTCATGCGCGTCTGCGCAGTGAACGGAACGAAAGTGGCGTTGAGGCTTGCCATATCGCGCGCACGGATGCCGTACTTCTCCTTGGCAAGCACGACGATCGAGCGGCCTTCCGGCGTTTCATCGGCGAGCGATGCAAGCTGCGCTGCATCGGCAAGCTCCTGCTCGCTAACGCCCTTGATGGGCCGGAACTCGCTGGCCTGACGGTTGCCCAGCGTGATCGTGCCGGTCTTGTCGAGCAGAAGCGTATCGACATCGCCGGCGGCTTCGACCGCGCGGCCGGACATCGCCAGAACATTGAACCGTACCAATCGATCCATGCCGGCAATGCCGATCGCGGATAGTAATGCGCCGATCGTGGTCGGGATCAGCGTGACAAACAGGGCGACCAACACGATCACCGGAACCATGCCGCCGGAATAGGTGGCGAAACTCGGAATGGTTACCACGGCCAAAACGAAAATCAGCGTCATACCGGCGAGCAGGATGTTGAGCGCGATTTCGTTCGGCGTCTTCTGACGCTCGGCGCCCTCAACAAGAGCGATCATCTTGTCGATGAACGTCGAGCCGGCCGCAGCGGTGATGCGAACCTTGATCCAGTCAGACAGCACTTGCGTGCCGCCGGTAACAGCAGAACGGTCGCCGCCAGACTCGCGGATCACCGGGGCAGACTCGCCGGTGATGGCCGCTTCGTTGACAGAGGCTACACCCTCCACCACCTCGCCATCAGAGGGGATGATGTCGCCCGGTTCGACCAGGACAATGTCCCCAACCTTCAGGCCGTTGCCGGGAACCATCTTGTATTCACGGCTGCCGTTCGAAAGCAGTTTTGCCTGGGTTTCGCTGCGCGTGCGGCGCAGCGAGTCCGCTTGCGCCTTGCCTCGTCCTTCCGCCACCGCTTCGGCGAAGTTGGCGAACAATACCGTAAACCATAGCCACAACACGATCTGCAATGAGAAGCCGACATGGTCGGCTCCCGCCGCTATGTCTTTTAAGAGAAGCACCGTGGTCAGGACGGAGACGATTGCGACCACGAACATGACCGGATTTCTGGCGAGACTTTTCGGATTCAGTTTCCGAAACGCGTCGCCGATTGCCGGGGCGAGTATGCGAGCGTCCATTATGCTCACGGATTTGGACTGGTTCATTGGAAACTCCAGCGCAGTTGTTCTTGGAGGTCGACTCCCTGGTCAAACCGCCGCGAGCAATTCAATTTGAATTCAACAAGGAACATGACGACCCCAGCATTAGTGTCTGCCGGCAGATGCTCGATGCTCCTGTCGGCTCGGCCCACCCTCGCTCCAGGCATCTGGAGCGAGGGTTCACAGCGACCCTGATCGATGTCAGCCATCTTGCTACCGTCACGGATCTCAGAAGGTCTGGCCCGCCATCATGGCGAAGTGCTCGACGATCGGGCCAAGCGCCAGCACGGGGAAGAATGTCAGGCCGCCGACGATCAGCGTGACGCCCACCACAAGACCGATAAACAGCGGTCCCGTGGTCGGCAGCGTACCCGTCGACGCCGGGACACTTTTCTTGGCAGCCAGAGACCCAGCGATCGCAAGGACAGGCACGATCAGCAAGAAGCGCCCCATCAGCATCGCAAGGCCGATAGCAATGTTGTAGAAGGGCGTGTTCGCATTGAGGCCCGCAAAGGCGCTGCCATTGTTGTTCGCGCCTGATGTGAAGGCATACAACACCTCGCTCAACCCATGCGGACCAGCGTCCTGAATGCTCGACAGCCCGGCCGGGACAACTACGGCGATCGCGGTCAATGCGAGGATCGCAAGCGAGGGCCCGAGCATCGCAAGGATGCTCATCTTGATTTCCTTCGCCTCGATCTTCTTGCCGATATATTCCGGTGTGCGCCCGACCATAAGGCCGGCAATGAACACTGCCAGGATTGCGAAAACCAGCGTGCCGTAGACACCGGCTCCAATGCCGCCGAGCGGTGGAATCTGCATGTTGAATATCGGGACGAGACCGCCCAGCGGCATCAAGCTGTCGTGCATTGTGTTGACGGCGCCTGTCGAGGCCGAGGTGGTCACCACCGCGAACAGGGAGGAGAGGGCCAAACCGAAGCGCGTTTCCTTGCCCTCCATGTTGCCGCCTTCCAGGCCCATGGCATGCAGCAGCGGATTGCCGGCACTTTCTGCCCAATAGATGACGCTGATGCCGACCACGACAATACTGAGCACCACACCGAGAAGTGCCCAACCCTGCTTTTGATTGCCGACCATGCGGCCGAATACGTTCAGCATCGCAAATGAGATCGAATAGATCGCCAGCATGTGAATCAGGTTGGTCAATGCAGTCGGATTTTCAAAAGGATGCGAGGAGTTGGCGTTGAAGAAGCCGCCCCCATTCGTGCCAAGATGCTTGATGATCATTTGCGAAGCGACGGGCCCTTGCGCGATGGTTTGCTGTGCCCCTTCGACTGTGGTCGCAACGGTATAGGGATTAAGGTTTTGCGGAACGCCCTGCCAGACAAGCACCAGGCTGCCGACAATGCAGATCGGCAAGAGGATATAAAGCGTGCTTCGGGTCAGATCGACCCAGAAGTTTCCGACCGTCGTGGCCGACGCGCGAGAAAAACCGCGGATAATCGCCATCGCTCCCGCCACGCCTACGGCCGCCGACACGAAGTTCTGCACCGTGATGCCGGCCATCTGGGTCAGGTAGCTCATGGTGGTTTCGCCACCATAGCCTTGCCAGTTGGTGTTGGTCATAAAGCTGACCGCCGTATTGAACGACGAGTCGGCGCTGACTGGTCCCATTCCTGCTGGATTGAAGGGCAATCCACCTTGCACGCGCTGCAGGAGATATAGGAGCGCAAAGCCCGCCAGATTAAAGAACAACATCGCGGCCAGGTAGGTTGTCCAGTGCTGCTCCTCTTTCTCGCTCGTTCCCGCGATGCGGTACAAGCCGCGTTCCAACGGTCCGAAAATGGTCGAGAGGATCGTGCGCTCACCATTCATGACACGCGCAATGTATCCGCCAAGCGGCTTCACCAACGCGATCGCGATCCCGAGAAAGACCAGGATCTGTATCCATCCATTAATTGTCATCGGTCGTTTCTTTCCGAGCTGTTACCTTGATTAGAACCGCTCGGGTCGAGCGAGGGCATAGAGCAGATAAACAGTAACAAGGACCGCCACCGCTGCCCCAAGGGCATATTCTATGATCATTGCTGTTGTCTCCCAGTCAAAGCTTTTCGCATATTTTGATGTATCCAAACATCAATGCGAAAAACCCGAACCCTATGGCCAGTACAAGAACATCCATTGTTTTCGCCTCGGTGCCGCTGTTGATATTGATGGCCGACAAGGACGAGGGTCCTGACCTGCCACAGCTTGAATTCATCCAGCGCTCACCTGCTTACACACGCGTGCCGGAGGAAGAGAATTGGCGTGAATATGGACGCAAACCGCATATAGGTTCGAGAGAGAGAGAAGCCTTAAAATATAGGAATCCAATATGGATTTCTGTCCATCGTATAAGTATTCCATAAAAATGGGACCGTTTCTGACCAGAACTTCCCACAGGGCCAAATACAACGCCCACCGATTCTGACCGAGTCGGCGGGCGTTAGATATCCAGGTTGGAGAGCTTAGCGGAACGTCACTCGATCTTCGTTATCTGATCGCGGCTGGCGGGCGAAAGAAAGGTTGAGGCTGAGGCTGAGGCATTGGCTATCGCCCATGCAGATCACGGCACCTGGGAGATTGTTGCTTTCCTGGCGGGCGAAGTGAATTGCGGCATCCCTGTTGACAAAGCTCCCGCCCACTAGATTGCGCTCATCCCGGACAGTCCAGCAGCCTCCGCCGTCACGCCCGACGAAGAAGTGGTTCACAGGTTGAGGAGCCTCGTTCGGTTGAATGGCACTAGCCATGATCGATGTTCCTGGTTGTTCGTTGATCGTTCGAGCAGAGTGAGTCCTGCGGATTGTCAGCCGGCCGATGAGGTCACCACTGCAACAGCCGCTACCACGATAGCCATCACGGCCCCGAGTCGCAGAAGCATTCCAACCTCGGCCATCGGATCTTCCGACCGGGTGGCGACCTTAACCTGTCCGCCGGACCGCCTTTCCGGCGGCCTGTTCAGATGTTCCATGGCATAGAAATAGTAACCGCGAGGATACATGATTGAGATCCTTTCCAATCATCGATGCCTAATCCTCAGCGCTTCGCCAGGGATTTCCTTCACCGATGCATTCAATCTAAAAGATCCCGGATATGTTCTCCATTTCAGTGATAGACGAACTTCATAGTATTTTCATTAGGGATCATGCCGCCGGCATGAACAGGCCCATATGATCTCTTCGCCTCAGGCTAAGAGTGGCGCAAAGAGCTGCGGGCCGACTAACGACTTGTCGATCGCCTGGGTATCAATGACGGACACGGCATCGCGGATTTTCAAGGCGGTCTCGTGCTCCACCTCAACCAAAGGCAGGCGCACCGATGGCGAGTAGCCCCTTGCACAGTGTAGCGCGAACTTGACCGGACCAGGATTAGTCTCCAGTTCCAACGCCTCCAACAGCGGTAGCAGGTGAGCATGAATCCGGCGCGCTTCCAAAAGGTTGCTCCGGCGCAAGGCCCCCATCATCGCCGCGCTCAACATCGGTGCGACATTCGAAACCACGGAGATCGCTCCATCACCCCCGACCGCCATGAAGCCCAGCATTGAGCGGTCATGTCCGGAAAGCTGAATAAAGCGGTCTCCAAGCCGCGCGACGGTCGCGCTCACTCTTGGCAGGTCGCCGGTTGCGTCCTTGATCCCGACTATGGTCGGCAGCTCCGCCAGTCTCTCCAACGTGCTCATGCCGATGTCGACTGCCGTACGTGAGGGGACATTGTAGAGGACAACAGAAAGGTCAGCGGCGCGGGCAACGCTTTCGAAATGCCGAAACAGTCCTTCCTGGCTCGGTCGATTATAGTAAGGAGTAACGACGAGCGCCCCGTCAGCACCAAGGCGCGCTGCCTCGCGTGTCAATTCAACGGTGCGTTTGGTGTCGTTCGTGCCTGAACCGGCAAGCACCGGCACACGGCCACCCGAAACCTCGACGCACAAGCGGATCGCGTCTACCCATTCCGTTTGCGAAAGCGTCGGCGACTCTGCGGTTGTTCCACAAGCCACCAGTCCCTGCGCTCCTTGATCGATCTGCCAATCGACGAGTTCGGCCAGGGCATCGAAATCGACCTTGCTCTCGCAAAACGGCGTGACGAGCGCGGTCATCATGCCGCCAAGCAGCGGAGGTTTAGCTTTTCGGATCATGTTACCTTTTCCTATCTTCTGACACAGCGTGCGGTCGTTTCGCGCGTTGTCCTCCCCTCCCGAACGAATCTAACAAAGCAATCATCATCGCCGCCGGGAGATCATCATGACGGCCGAAACAGCGGCTCAAACGGCCACGATCATGCCAACCAATCCGGCACTGCCAGCGCCCGCCGGACCGCCCCATCAACCACGGTGTGCGAGCCGGTTGGAGATGAATGCCAAGTTCGATGACCGCATCGAGCAGGGCGCGGGCTTCAAGCAAATCACACAGCCGGGACACGCGCCGAAACTGCGGCTGGTCTGCGCTCTCTTCCATGATTTTTATGGCGTGCCAGATATGATGCTCTCCAAGAGCACGCGCCAGCAGCAGCCGGGTCTTCAGCGCGGCGATTTCCCTCAGGCCGCTTTCGTTCATCATACGTCCATGCCTTGTAGACGCGAGACCGATTGCACTGCACCTGTCACGCCGGACCTCGCGCAAGGACTGCCATGACCTGAACAACCGCGCAGACAGCACCGAAACCGAGAAGCAGCCATTCCGCCCTGCGGCGGCGCGCTCTTTTGTTGAGCTTTTTTGTTCGGCGATGGGGCGTGACGTGCCCCGAATATTCGGCGAGTTTCGGTTCAGCCAGCATGTTTGAAGGCCAAATAAACAGTTGGGCCGATGGCGACGAGGGCGGCAATGAGAAAAAGCATTCCCGACATCGCTATCTCAGCACAGACCCGGCGCAAACGCCTTCGGCCGCCGACCTGCCCTATCGCTTCTCTATGAGCGTTATCCTGGCTCACTTCTTTGCCTTTCCTTTTTGATCTCAGCCGCGCGCTCGACTGAGGTTCATCATCTCAAGGCAGAAGCGGCCATCAGTCAGTTGAAGATGAAGGCGATAGCAACCGTAACTTTCACCAATCAGCCGCGCGGCGACCACAGCATCGCCGCGTGTCGAATGGCACCACTCTGAATCCTCGCCTTCCAGATGCACCGCCCAACGACCATCATAATTCTGGAACACCCAGATCACCGGTAGGACGGGATATAGACCGTCTGGTGCTTGGCGCTCCTCCCGCCTCAAGTCCATCAATTCCAAAGTCATGTTTCACCTTGAAAACAGGGGTACAACGACACGAACGGGTCCGCACCGCCGTCTCGTTTCCGCTCCAGAAAAGCACACCCGCTTCGATCATCCCGCGAACCTGATCGCGCTTGTCGACATCGGAGTCGAAGCCGTAGCCGTAACCCTCGCTCACACGACCAGTGCGCGTGTATGAGAGCTCCGTACGGGCGAAAATATGCCGCGCTGATAAGTCGAGATTACCGTCAGCGACCAGGCCCTGCTGGTAACAGCGCATCCATCTGGAGTGCCGCAATCACCCCCACGAGATGCGATGTAATCGGCCTGGCCGACATTGAGCGGCTCGGCCATGGCCTGACTTTTGACCAGACGGCAAACGCAGCTCGCTATCAGCGCCATCAGACCGACCACACCGGAGTGTGTCTTCGACTACCCGACGTCAATCCCGATCTCGTTTTCGACGGGTTGTCCTTGCAAGCCGCCGGAGGGACCGGTTCGCGGGGCGGATTATTGCGTTTCATACTTTCAGATCCTTCCGGAAGGGCAGGATCATCAACTTAGAAAATTGCGCATATATTTTCGACGGGCACTTTCTAGCCCAAGAATAGTTTTCTCATAAAAAGATCTCCGCGGAAAATTGGAACTTTTTATAGGATTATTTTTATTTGACTGATGGCGATTTTGGGCGCCCCCTCACATGGGGATGTGCGTATATGATTGACGAAAAGCGCGAACTTCTTGCCAACCTACTGTGCCAGAATCGTCAGAACGGCTCGGTCTCGGACCTGCCTTTCAGCCTTTTGCGAAATGAAGAAGATGCGTGGACGGTGCAGTCCACCGCCAACTCTGCCTTCGCAAACGATGCGCTGGGTTACACGATAGTTGGCAGTAGCTCTGCCATTCGCAGCAGCTTGGGGATTTCCCGTCCAATCTACTGTACGATTCCCGTTGGAACCCATTACCAAGGCTCGCAGAGCCCTTATCGCCTTCCCCAAGGCTTAATTGGCGCGCAATGCGAACTTGTCTTCACCATGGGAGCATCGCTTGGCGCGGACCGCAGGCCCGTCACCCGCGAGCAGTTCTGCAAGGCGGTCCTCAGTTATCAGCCTGCCATCGGCCTGGTGGGGCGGCGCGGACATTTGACCGGTCAGCCCCACCTTGCAGCCATCGCTGATTTCGCGTTGCACGTTGCCACATTGGTTGGCAAGCATCATGAGACGGCCAGCCTCGAATCTCTCGACATGCTGAAGCTGCGGGCGTCAATTAATGGCGATCAAGTGTTCCAGGCTGTGTCGGGCGAAAATCTGGCTGACCCTATCGACGCGGCGCTCTGGCTTGTGAACGACCTCGTGAAGAGACGTGGCTATGTCAGTGCGGGGATATCGTTGCAACCGGCTCGATCATCCCAATCTTGCTGCAAATCGTGCCTGGGCAGGAACTCAAAGTCGAAATCTCCGAAATCGGGGACATAAGTGCGAGCTTTGCGTGACGGGAACTCGCGACCATTTCTCAGTGGCCGATAACGCCGAAGACGAGAGTTAGCCAATAAGCCACGTAACCGACGCCGATCGCTGTCATGGTCAGAATAAGAATCAGGCCAAGTCCGCCCCTCGCTTCTTGCGGAGATGGTGGGGCCTCCTTTTTCGTTTTCGTAACCTGATTGTGGCTAGGTGTCATTTCCCGATGAGCGCTCCGTTCGCGCTCTGCGGCGCAGCCACTTATAGGTCGCTGCCGCATAGGAATTCGAGAGGCCTCCTCCTCCGTCTACATAAGTGGATTTTATTCTGCAGACGGCCAAAGTCGCGTCAGCATATCAATCAGCAGGTTGCCCCGTCGTGACACTACGGCTCTCGGTTGTATCAGGGCGACTTCTTCTCGGTGAGGCACGCGGCAGTTCAAGATGACAAACGCGCCAAATTTGGAAGGGTTGCGGCCGATTTCCGCGCAGTTTTGTTCCAACAGCCAGATTTCCGAGCGTCTATGATGTCTGCGCCAAGATGATGGACGACCCGGATATGACCATTTTGCCAATACCCTTTAGATGGCAAGCGCATGTTATGGACGGCTTTTCCCGCTCCAACAACGGCTCAGCGTCGGAGAGCGACCATGCCGTTGCAATGCAATCTTTCATCTAGGCTTGGCAGCGACATAAATAAGAGCTTGATTGTTTTCGATCCGAACCGCCAACACGTCACGCATCAACACACCATGCGACTGGATCGCGTGATAGAGCAGGGCGTTTCCTTCAAGCTCCTGGCGAAGCTGGTCGATTCCGGCCTGATGAGCCTTGAGACTGTCGGCCAGCAGCTTTGGGACGTGGGCCTTGGGATCGGCAATATCGGTAAGGAAAGCGATATCGATGACGTCAACATTCGATGTCTTGCGCACCGTGCTTGCCATTTTGTCGCTTTTCTCGACAGCCTGAATGATGTCA
Organism: Hyphomicrobiales bacterium; assembly: GCA_030456445.1. GTDB lineage: Bacteria > Pseudomonadota > Alphaproteobacteria > Rhizobiales > Rhizobiaceae > Mesorhizobium_L. The sequence goes on along the minus strand of JAKDNM010000004.1, from coordinate 36,980 downwards.
TCCATCCCGTGGCGGACGTCCGTCTCGCCATCTATGACTTCGGCATCGATGATAGTGTCGACGGTTTCCTGGGACCATATCCCCGGCGCCTGAACTGCCGGCGACTGACTTTGCGCCAGCGCGTTCGAAACCAGACATAAAGATTGACAGAATAACAATGCGGCAACCGCAAATGCGCTTCGGATGGTCGAACTGAACAACATTCTTTCTCGCAGTTTTTGCGCCCTCCGCCAAGCGGTGTCATAGTCGCTTGGAGGAGCGCTGTCCAATTTGGCTGATATGATCGGGCTTTTGCAGGAAGCAAACCGCGCTTCATCCGCTATAGGTCTGGCCCTGCTCAGCATTGGGGGCGATATATTCGCCGTAAAGCTCTACCTCCAGCCATCCGATTGCAATCAGCAGGCAGGATATGACAAGGATCATCAGCACACGCTTGCCGTTGCGCCCTTGGCGCGCTTCCTTTCCGGTAAAGGTTCTAGGCATAGAAATGGTCTCTCCTCGGATGAGGAACCCCCCAGCATATGAATTGTTCCGCGAAGCCACCTGTAGGCTTTTCCCATGCTTCCATTGGGGAGCGCAAGCTCTGCACGCAATCTCAGCTCTAACCGCCGCTTCGGCCTCGAGCACGATCCGGCCGTTCGCTACGAAGCGGTTTCGATCAAATGTTATGCGGTTGGCTTTTTACGGCTCGAGGCGCGACATACGCGTGGCGGCGACACGATCCACGATCGGTGGGCTGATCACGCACGATTTGTAGGAACAACCGGATGCAAAAAGCATTTCGGATTCAGACGGTCACCGGGATCGGCATTGTTTCCAGATAGGACCAGCGTGCCCCCCGAACTTTCCTGACAGCGTTTATTTGAACGGAGTTTGACCGATGGCTGCCGCAAGCACTGATGAAAGAGCTCAGAAGATCACCCATGTCGACGTCGCAATCGTTGGCGCAGGCACGGCCGGGCTTGCGGCCTTGCGAGAGGTTCGCGATCGGACCGATAACTTCGTCCTGATCAACGCTGGTCCCTACGGCACAACCTGTGCCCGTGTCGGCTGCATGCCGTCGAAGGCGGTGATAGCGGCCGCCAATGCATTCCACTCCCGGGTAAAGCTCGAGGAGTTCGGTATTCGGGGCGGCGAAAGGCTTCGGGCGGACATCCCGGCGGTGTTTCGCCGCGTGCGTTCGTTGCGGGACTATTTTGTTTCCGGCGTTCTAAAAGCAACGAAGGATCTGGGCGCGCGAAATATCTCGGGGCGTGCGCGGCTTGACGGGCCAACGCGGCTGATCGTCGGCGAACGCGTCATTCAGGCACGCCAGATTGTCCTCGTGCCCGGATCGAGCCCGATCGTTCCTGAGCCCTGGCGTGCCCTTGGCGACCGCATCCTGACCTCCGACGCGCTGTTCGACCAAGAGGATCTGCCATCCAGGATCGGGGTGATTGGTCTTGGTCCACTCGGGGCAGAAATCGCCCAGGCATTGGCGCGGCTTGGGCTTGAGGTCCATGGCTTCGACGGAGGCGAGCAGATTGCAGGGATTTCAGACGAGAAGGTGGCCGCGGCGGCGCAAAGCAATCTTGCGGAGGAGTTCGCCATTCATCTCGGCGCTGAGGTCGAACTCGCCGAAGCGGATGGTGGGGTTGAGATAAAATGGCGTGGCGGGAGCGTCAACGTCGATAAAGTGATCGCGGCAATCGGACGGCGTCCAAACGTTGACGGGTTGGGACTTAAAACGCTGGGCGTTCCGCTCGATGAAAAGGGCATGCCTGAAGTCGATCCGACGACAATGCGAATAGGCGCTACGCCGATCTTTCTGGTTGGCGACGCCAACGGCGACAAACCATTATTGCACGAGGCGGCCGACGAGGGCCATATCGCGGGCCTCAATGCAACCAGCGAGGAACCGATCCGATTGTCCAGACGCACGCGGCTAAGTGTCGTGTTCTGCGACCCTGGGATCGCCGCGGTTGGACAAAAAGCAAAGGACCTCGATCCTGAAACCACTCTGATCGGCGAGGCGAGTTTCGCAGATCAGGGCCGCGCTCGAATAATGCAGGAGAACTATGGATTGCTGCGGCTCTATGCAGCACGCAGGGATGGGCGCCTGCTCGGCGCCGAAATGGCGGTTCCGGTAGCTGAACACATAGCCCACCTCCTGGCATTGGCGATCGGCCAGGAACTCACGGTTCATGACCTGCTTCGGATGCCATTTTATCATCCCACGCTTGAGGAAGGGCTCCGCACGGCGCTTCGTACCATCGCACGCGAATTGCCGCCGTGCGGACTATCCGATCTTGCCAGATGTGGTGCGCTGGGAATCGAGGCGCTGGAATAATAGGAGAAGGTGCTGAAGGTCGGACGCCATCGTTAGGACATCCTGATCAGCGGTTTGGACCACGATCTCCGCCCTTGGTCGCATCTCGGCATGGGAACGATTGTCCAGGCCCTCGCATTCTCTTTGTGAAGGGAGATCGTGATGGCAAAATACTCAATCGGCGACCATGTTAGCTGGAATTCCGAGGCTGGCCGGGTAAGCGGCAAGATCATCAAGGTTCATCATGCGGATTTCGACTACAAGGGACACCGACACAGAGCGTCAAAGGACGATCCTCAATACGAGATCAAAAGCGACAAGACCGATCACATCGTCGCCCACAAGGAAGAAGCGCTGGCGCAGATTGATTGATGGTAGCGCAGTTCACCACGATCGGGCATTCCAATCGCAATCTGGAAGAGTTTGTCGCCATGTTGCATGAAGCGCGCGTGGATGTGCTGATCGATGTCCGCTCGTTTCCGCGATCACGGAGCAATCCGGTCTTCAACATCGATACGTTGCCTGATGACCTGGCAAGAATACAGATCGGCTATCGACATTTTCTCGGCCTGGGCGGCCGGCGGCCGAAGCAGTCCGGCGTTGACGAAGACCTGAACGCCCTGTGGCGTGTGCAGAGTTTCCACAATTATGCCGATTATGCCCTGGGTGAGGAATTCGCCGCTGCATTCGACGAGCTGGTCTGCCTTGGCCGCGACCGACGTCTGGCATTGATGTGCTCCGAAGCCGTCTGGTGGCGATGCCACCGCCGCATAATCACGGATTATCTTTTGTTGAATGGTCATGACGTTGACCACCTCATGGGGCTTGGGCAGACCGATCATGCCAAGCCCACGCCAGGCGCGCAAAGTATCGAACAGGGAAAAGTGATCTATCCAGCGAACGGACCACAGTAGCAACGGGTTCGCCGGACAATAGGGGTTCCTATGTCGTGATGCTTCGACGTCGTAAAGCGCGCGCGGCGCGGAGTGGGGGCATGACGACGCCCAGTATCGTCTACAGGATCGCGGCAAGCTTGCCGTACTAGGTTTCTGAACGTTGCCCGTGCCGGCTGGTTTATTGCAGCCTGATCCTATCCTTTGCGAGTTGGTCAAGCATCTGGCCGACGATATCGTCGGTATGGGCTTTGCAGCCGGTATGATCGGCAATCCAGGCGGCGCAGCGTTCACCATCCCGCCGCTACGTGGTAGGTTTAGCACCGCCGCTCTCACCGCGGGCCGCCAAGGATGAACTGTTCTTGATCGTCTAGGGAAACTTGCCCCCCTACCGATAGTCGCACTCGGCGCTACACTGCGCTTGACCCATACGGGATCATGTTCCAGTCATACCCGAGGTGAAAATGGGCAAGAGAAGCGTTCAAGATGAATTTTACCGATGTCCCGACATGGTTCTCAGATCATTATGTCCTGTGGACCAATATAGGCTTTGCGTTTCTGATCATTTTGATAGTCCTGATACTGAACAAGATTGTCAGCAGGGTGCTCGGTTCGTTTGTCAGACGTGCCGAAGCGGCCGGAAGCATATGGCAAACCGCAACTCTTGCATCGCTTAACCCTCCTGTTCGAGGGGTCGTCTGGATCATTGGACTGACACTGGCCGTAGGGTTTCTCACCCGGGGTGGCGGGTTTACCCTGCTTTCCCAATTTTTCCCTCCAGCTCGAGATCTCGCGGTGATCGCCGTTGTCGTGTGGTTCGCGCTGCGTGCGGTTGGAAACATCGAGATCGGACTTCAGGCCCATGCCAGAAGCAAGGGCCAGGAAATCGATCCCACCGCGGCTGACGCCATTGGCAAGCTGGTCCGCGCCGCCATCATCATCACGGCAATCCTGGTGGCCATGCAGTCGCTTGGCTTTTCCATTTCAGGCATTTTGGCTTTTGGCGGTATCGGCGGTATCGCCATAGGCTTCGCCGCCCAGGGGCTCGTCGCCAATCTCTTCGGCGGTCTCACCATCTATGCCAGCCGTCCCTTCAAGGTCGGAGAGTGGATCATCATTCCCGGCACCGAGGTCATGGGTGAAGTGCAGTCGATCGGATGGCGGGCAACGCGTGTCATGGGCTTCGACCGCAGGCCGTTCTATGTCCCCAACGCGCTCTTCAACACCGCGGTCCTGATCAACCATTCACGCATGACCGCCCGCCGCATCCAGGAATATTTGCATCTTCGGTATCGCGATATCGACAAGGTGCCGGCCATCGTGGCCGCCACCAACAAGATGTTGTCGGAGTATGCGGGCATCGAGCATGACTTTTTCGTCTTCCAGATGGATTCTTACGGCGATTTCGCCCTGAAACTATTCCTGTATGCCTTCACCCCCACGACGGACTACAACGCGTACATGGCGATCAAGGAAGACATTTTGCTGAAGATCGCCGGGATCGTGCATGACCATGGAGGCGAACTCGCCGTTCCGACATCCACCGTGCATATGCCGGACGGCCTCAATTTTCGCGGCAGGGCGAAAGGTGAGGTGCCGGAGCCTGTGCTTCAAGGATACGTCGAACGGCCGCAGACCGCCTGACCAATTGCCGGCAGACCCAACCACCAGGCAAAACGCCCCTTTTCAAAAGGCGATCGCGCTTGCACCATAAAAAAAGATCCGGCGGCAATATTGCCGCCGGATCTTAAAAGCTTATTTGCCTTCGAGCCAGGATTTCACCCTGTCCGGGTGATCGGCGATGTATTTTTCGACCGCCTTTTCGTAGGAAGTCTCCTGCGCATCGAACATGGCTGCCTCGAGTTCGGGAATCGGCAGCTTCATGCGCGAGAGAAACTCGGCAACCTTCGGGTTGTCTTCCTTGAACCCCTTGCGGGCCAGGATGTCGACATGTTCGGCTTCGCCCAGCGACCCCTTGGGATCATCGATGTAGCGCAGCTTGTATTTGCCGAACATCCAGTGCGGGCTCCAGGCCGTGGCGACGAACCATTTTTCGGAACGCATGTCGCGGTCAACGGTGGTCAGCATGCCTGCTTCACTCGAGATCTGCAGCTTGTAGTCAAGGCCGTAGTCCTTGATCGCTTTTTCGGAAAGCCGCGTCAGGCCAGCGCCCGGATCGATGCCTTGCACCTCACCGTCAAGCTTCGCCTTCACCTCGTCCTTCTTCAAATCCTCGATGGAGTTGATCTCGCTCTCGGGGATATATTGCGGCACGACCCAGCCCAGCTTTGCGCCGTCATAGACGGTGCCGAGCGTGTCGACCTTGGATTCCACGCGCTTATAGTAGTCGGCATGGGTTTCGGGCAGCCAGGCCATCATCATGAAGTCGATGTCACCGCGGCTGGCGCCCTGATAAAGCGGCGCGACATCGGTCTGCATCAGCTCCACCTTATGTCCAAGCTCGTCCTGGATGAGTTTCGCGGCAAGCTTGGTGACGAACTCTGCATCCGACCATGCGGCCCAGCCGATTTTCACAGACTTGTTGTCCTGCGCAAGCGCGGAGGTGACCATGCCGCCCACCACGAGCGCGGCCAAGCCAATGCGTGTCAGTTTTCTGAACATATCTTCTCCTTCTGTTTTCGGGAGTTCAAGCAGCGGGGGAATGCTGCTTGTTTTCGGCCGGGACGGTCGCTGACGAATTCGCCCGCGAATGCCTGCCGGCCTTGCGTAAGGCAAGGAAGCTCAGGAAGCCCGAACTGCCCTTGCCAAAACTTTGAGTGATGCGGTCAAGGACCACGGCCAGGATGACGACGGCCAGGCCGCCTTCGAAACCGGCGCCGACATCGAGGCGCTGGATGCCGGTCAACACGTAGGTGCCAAGGCCACCTGCACCGATCATCGAGGCGATAACCACCATCGACAGCGACAGCATGATCGTCTGGTTTACCCCGGCCATGATCGAAGGCATGGCGTTCGGCAGCTGCACTTTGAACAGCAGCTGCGATGGCGTGCAGCCGAAGGCCAAACCCGCCTCGATGAACTCGGCATGCACCTGGCGGATGCCAAGATTGGTCAGGCGCACCACCGGCGGCATGGCGAAGATGACCGTGGCGATGGTGCCCGGCACGGCACCCAGGCCGAAGAACATCGCTGCCGGGATCAGGTAGACGAAGGCCGGCATCGTCTGCATCAGATCAAGCACCGGCCGCAACAGTCCCGCCACCCTGTCGGAGCGCGCCATGGCGATACCCGCCGGAATGCCAATGAGGACCGCGATGACGGTGGCCGACAGCACCAGCGATAACGTTTCCATGGTCCCTTCCCACAGGCTCATTTGATTGACCAGCGCAAGCGACACGAGCGCGAAGACGGCGAACTTCCAGCCGACCCGCCAAAGTGACAGGAGCGTCAGAATGGCGATGCCGGCAAGGGGTGGAATACCGACAAGCACGCCCTGAATGCCGCCGGTGACGAAACCGATCGTGGTAGCGATCACGTCCAGCGTGGGGGTGAAGTTGTCGAGAATGTAATTGACGGTGACGTCGGCGCCGTGGCCGACACTAAAATTCAGATCCATGATTTATCCTTCGGTTCGGCTCAACCGGCTCGGTTGAGCGTTTCCAGAAGTGACGACTTGCTGATCGCGCCAACATAGCGGCCCAGCTCATCGACGACGGGGACCGGCCACCGGCTCTCGGCCACACGGCCCAACACGTTCGATACGGATTCATCAGCCGCTATCGGCTGGACATCCCGAAGGAAGGCGCTGCGATAAGGCTCTGCAACCCTGGCCTTGACCTGCTCAATGAGCGCATCCTGGCTAACCATGCCATGATACTTCCGGCCGCGACCGACGACGATTGCCACGTCCCGGCCTGACTGCTCCATTTGCTCCAGCGTGGCCGCCACAGAGACGCCCGGCCGATCGATGATGGTGAGTTGCGTCTTGCGTGCGATGTCACCGGCCTTGAACACCTGCGAGACATCCACATTGCGGAAGAAGGACCGCACATAGCTGTTTGCAGGCTTCGAGACGATCTCGTCCGGCGTCCCGACCTGTACGACCTTGCCATGCTGCATGATGCAGATGCGGTCGCCGATACGCATCGCCTCGTCGAGGTCGTGGCTGACGAAAATGACCGTGCGGCTGTGCTCGCTTTGCAAGCGCATCAACTCATCCTGCATCTCGGTGCGGATAAGCGGATCAAGCGCGGAAAAGGCCTCGTCCATGAGCAGGATGGTTGGCTCGCTGGCGAGCGCCCGTGCCAGACCCACACGTTGTTTCATGCCGCCCGATAGCTCATCGGGCATGCTGTAGGCATTGTCCTTGAGGCCGACCGCATCGAGTGCTGCAAGCGCCTTTTTGGTGCGCTCCACCTCGCCGACACCCGAGATCTCCAGCCCAAAAGCGGCATTGTTCAAGACATTGCGATTGGGCAGCAGCGCGAAAGACTGGAACACCATGCTCATGTCGCGCCGACGCAACTCGATCAGCTCGCGCTTTGACATTTTCGTGATGTCGCGGCCATCGATCTCGATCGAGCCTGAGGTCGGTTCGATCAGACGATTGAGAAGGCGAAGCAACGTCGACTTGCCCGAGCCGGACAGCCCCATGATGACGAACGTCTCGCCGTCCATGATGTCGAAGCTTGCATCGTCGACACCGATCGTACAACCGGTGGACGTGTGAATTTCGGACTTGCTCTTGCCCGCATGCGCCATTTGCAATGCGCGCTCGGGATGTTCTCCGAACACCTTATATGTGTTTTTCAGTCTGACTTTGACACCGTTTGTGGCATCATTAATATTATTCTTATCAATCAATGATTCATAAAAGATTATATCCTGCCTCGGCCGGCAGATAATCTCTCCTTTGTTTCAAGAAAATTTATATCCATTCCTAGGATGGCTGGAATGAATAGCGAGTGCCACAAGGATCAGCCCCTAGCACTTATTGCTAAGTCCGTCATATAGGCACTCGGAAACAGCGTGTCCACCCTCGCTGTCGATACAACTGCTGAACGAACCATGAACCGGAGCAAAAATGCGTCCATGACGATCGAAGGAGAGCAATTCTTTCGCGCCCCTGTCTCGTGCTGGAAACAGGCAGGGACAATTTGCGTTCGCTTCCAAAGAAGCACTCCCTACGCAGCTAGATAGTCGGTGATCCCATTTATGTCGTCATCCTCAGTCGGCGCGCCGGCGGTCTCCGGCGGCTGCATGGCTTAGGTACGGCTGAATGCACGCTGAGCAAGTGGGCCGGGCCGGTTTGATGCCAGCCCCTCGCGCTGCCTTAGCATCGATACATTGCGTCATTCGGGCACAAGGAGATGTATTTGCATCATTTGAGCCCAACTTGAGTAGAATGAAAATGAGCCATCAGGCGCGACATGCGCTCGGTTGGGCACAGATCTGACTGGGATCGCTCGTTTCGAGCAGCGGAGCAGGCCGATCCGGCCGTGCGGGGGGGCGATGAAGGTGGAGCGGCTTGCCTGATCCGCATAGCGGTTCATTTGCGCTCGGCAAAAGACCGTAGATCCGGAACACTGCAATGCAGGTCCGAGATCAGTCCGTCGCGCAAACCATAAACCCATCCGTGGACCCGCACGCGACGGCCGCGTTTCCAGGCCGTCTGCAAGATCGGCGTGCCGGCGAGCCGCTCGACCTGAGCACGAACGTTCAGTTCGCAAAGCAGGTCGAGCTTCGAGGGTTGGTCCGTGGTGTGCGCTAACTGGTCCTTGTTGCGCTCGGCAACGTCACGGATCGGCTGCAACCAATGGTCGACGATGCCGTGGCGGTGGTCTTCCTGCGAAGCATGGATCCCCCCGCAGCCATAGTGGCCGCAGACGATCACATGCGAGACTTCAAGCACCTCAACGGCATATTCCAGGACGGACAGAAGGTTGAGGTCGCTCGGATGAACCATGTTCGCGACATTACGGTGAACGAAGACCTCGCCCGGCTCAAGCCCCGTGATGGTATTGGCCGGAACCCTGCTGTCGGAACAGCCGATCCAAAGATATTGCGGCTTTTGAAGGCGGGACAGATGCTCGAAATAATGTGGGTTCGCGCGTTTGCGTTCCTCGGACCAATGGCGGTTGTTTTCCAGCAGATCGTCGAGCATTGCATCGCCTTTTTTCAAAACACTATGGTCGCATGCGCGAACTCCGGCATGCACGGACTCAAAGTTGATACACCTCCAGGTCGCGGCGGTCACCCGATGGTTCGGCCGGTTTTTTCCCAATACGCGACGAACGCTTCGTGGCCCTTGTCCGTCAACGGGTGCTTGATGAGGAGAGCATGGTCGTTGGCCTGTGAGTGGTTTGGGTTGCGCTGTTGCTCCTCATGGGCGCAGTTGGCGGCGCGATTGCCGAGCCGTCATTTTTTTGCCCGAGCCAACCGATGCACTTTCCGTAGGCAAGGACAGGTTCTACCTTGATCTCCTTCAGCTCGTCATCCAGCCCTCGGTTCGAAGCCAGGGTGAGGCCTCCATATCGCTGAACTGCCGGGCGGATCAGCCGCCCCATGAAATCGCCAATTTTTCTGGCAGCAACCGGGCTCCGTCGTCGTGAGTTTTTGGGCCGCACCTGTTTGCCCACTAACGCGCATGCCTGGGCGGGCAATCACCGACTCTTGCAGCTCTTATCTGATCTTGAGTCCGAGCTTCTTTTGTCTTGTCGCCGCGGCCGGCTTTTCTGGCTCTGAAACAGGAGCAGGTTTGCGTCCGAGCCCTATACTTTTCGCCAGCGCCGAGCGCGCAGTCGAATAGTTCGACGCCACCATCGAGTAATCGGCCGGCAGGTTCCACTTCTGCCGATATTCATCAGGCGTCAGCCCATGATGGGTCGCCAGATGACGCTTCAGCGATTTGAATTTCTTCCCGTCCTCCAGGCAGATCAGGAAATCGGGTGTGACCGATTTGCGAACGGATATGGCGGGAACTGGTTTTTCTTCCGGTTGTTGGGGAACGGCGCCGGCTGCAACGCCGGCAATAGCTGCATGGATTTCGGCAATGAGCCGAGGCAGGTCGCCTGCCGGCACGGGGTTATTGCTGACATAGGCGGCTACGATGTCTGTGGTCAACTCGATCAGATCGCCTTCGGGCTTCGTATTCTCGTCGGTCATGATCCTGTCCAGGTGGGGTCTATCGTGCGGGCGCCACTGTCATGGCGGCATTGTCAGCAGGGGTGGAAGAAGTCTTCGTATAGACCTTGGTAGCGGCGGGCCAAGGATAGCGCAAATGTCGTCGGCATGATCCGCGAGGTTTCGTGCTGACAGCGTCGCTCCGGTACAGAGACCATATCCCGCTCTTGTTGGCTTAATTCCCTGGTTCCGGCCCGGACCTATCCGATCAACCCGCTGCGGGGTCGGACTACGCAAAGCGTGCCGCCGCTCATGGCTTCGCCATCGCGGTGATCGCGGTCCCGGCCGGACCCGACGGGCGCCTGTCGAACGGGGAATGGTCCCCACGGACACGGGAGCCACATCATGTCGCAAGAACTCAGCCTCGCTCAGAACCATGCCTGGAACCTCGCCCGCACGTTGATGACACCAGTCATCCTCTTCAAGGTCGATGATCACGAATACGGCGTTCTTCCTGCTGACGACCTCGACGATGACGAGGTCGAGGCGATCTTCGAATATTGCCCCTACACGGGTGGCCGGCCGGTTCATTGAACCGGCGCTGCCAGTGCGGCGTGCCGCAATCAAGCGGCAGGCCGCAAGGGAGGCTGCGCCGTGGTCGTTCCCGATGTGCAGCAGGACTGCAAGATTTGCCTGTTGCCGACCGCGCCCTTGCGCCCTTTGCTCGTCGCGGCTGGCGCAGAGTGTTCCGCAAAGTGTGCGGAGAAGTTAGTCTGGAGAGAGGCCGGCCGGAAGGAGGCCGGGAGAAAAGAATGGAAAAAGCAGATATTGAAGACCTACGGGAACGGGTCACCTGCGGGGCAGTGCTGGAGACGGGCGGCTTCGCGGTCGATCTCAAGGAAAGCACGCGCAAGGCGGTAAAATACCGGTGCGGCGACGCCATCATCATTGTGATTCACGATGGCAAGGGCTGGTTTGACCCACTCTCTGACGCCAAGGGTGACGTCTATTCGCTGGTCCAGCATCTCGACGGGTGCGATTTCCTGGAAGCCTTCGTGCAGGTGGCGTCGCTTGTCGGGTTCGAGCCTTCCAGGCCGCAATGGCAACGACAATCGCGGGAGAGTGAGCCCGACCAATCGATCCCAGAACGCTGGGCAGCACGGCGAAAACCATGGCGTGGATCGGCAACCTGGCGCTATCTGCGCGACGAGCGGCACATCCCTGAACAGGTCATTCGTGCCGCCATTGCGCAGAACCTTCTGCGGGAAGGACCGCACGGCAGCATGTGGGCGGCGCATCAGAATGATGATGGTGTCGTTATTGGCTGGGAGGAACGTGGTCCAGAATGGCGTGGTTTTGCCTCCGGCGGCAGCAAGGTGCTATTTCGGCTTGGAGCTGGCGATGCGCTGCGCATCTGCGTGATAGAAGCTGCAATCGATGCCATGAGCCTCGCAGCGATTGAACGGAGCCGGCGCGACACACTCTATGTCAGCACCGGCGGCGGCTGGTCTCCCTCGACCGAGGCTGCTCTACGAGTGTTGGCGGCGCGACAGGATGTACGCCTTGTCGCCGCCACCGACGCCAATCCGCAGGGCGAAATGTTCGTGTCGCGGCTACGCGAGCTCGCCGGCGACGTGTCCTGCGATTTCGAACGGCTCAGGCCCGCTGCTGATGACTGGAACGCGATGCTGCAGGATGCGGCATTTGCGCGGCAGGGCTGAGCAGGCTTACTCGGGCACGCGCGCTTGGGCCGGGAGCGTGGGGAGGAGGTTCTCCGTGGTCATGTCAACCCACAGCGGTGCGCCGAGCCGGCCTTCGGCCGCGATCCTTGTAGCCGCGATGTTCACGCCCTCGGCCTCGGGGGCATAAATCTCCGGCTCGTTCGTCCGCATAGGTCTCGCGCAACTCGCGGGCTATCGCATCGCCTCCGGCCTGCACACTTAGCCACTTCACTTGCTCCGGTGTGCCGGCGTCAAGGACAGACGACGGGCAGTCCAGAGGCGGATCGACCCTGTCAGGGGTTCTAGCTTAGCAGCCAAGGCCGTGGCCGTGCCGAAGAAAGCCTGTGCCATGGCGAGCCTGTGCCTCATCGGCACATGACAGCCGGCATGTGCGGCCAAATTGGGGGAAGAAGGGAAAATAGCAATGCAGGAAAGGGAATCCCAGCTGCCGCATGTCCGCCGGCCGCGTCAAGGGTGAAGCTTCGCCCGGCTCATGCCGGCCCTTGACCCGGCCTGACGGAGAGGCGGCTGCCCGACGGTGCGTTCAACACCCAAGGGAGGACAAGACAATGGAAATGGCGGAACGGCTGGGTGCGATCCTGCGCGCCCTCCAAATTACCGAAATCGAATATTCGCTTAGTGGCGGCGGTGATTCCGGTGAGACGACGCTTGAACACGTCACATACGCAGGCGACCCTGAGGCGCACGATCTGCCGGACGTCCCGATCTTCATCAGCGATAGCGGGCAGATCCGGCATCTGCCGGAACTGTTGGAAGCCATCGTCGCCGATGCGCCGGACGGCGACTGGGTCAACAATGAGGGCGGCTTCGGTACGGTCTATGTGCGCCCCTTCGAGGATGAAGAAAATCTGTCCATCGAATGCGACATGAGTTTTCGCGAAGATGGCGATTATGGCGACGACGACGATGATGACCAGTTCGTTGATGACGACCTTATTGACGACGATGACGCCTCGCTTGCGGTCACGGTCGATGTCGTGGTCGGGGAGGTCGCGCCATGAGCCGGATGACCTGGACACGCCTCAGAAAGAACGCGGCCGAGAAACTGACGCGGGCCTGCGCATTGCTGTCACAGCGACCGGCCAAGCAAGCGGTGCTCGCCACCATCGTCGCGCTCGCCGAGGTCAAGCTGACTACCCATCTGCAGGACGGGCGGCTTGATCCAAAACTCATCGTCAGTCCGATCCCGGAAGGCGATTGTCTGGCGCAGGAGCTTCTGGAACTCATCGCGCAACACGCAGCAGATCATGCCTCTCATGCCCGCCCCGACTCCAGCCCGCCATTCGGGGACTGGGTGGAGGAGCATGGGTTTTCGGAAATGAGTATCGCGCTCCTCGGAAGCGATGCCGATTGGCAGCAACTCAGGGCGGTCGCCGAGATCGTCGCAAGTGCAATCCGGACCCTGTCGGTGCGATCAAAGTAGATTGCGCTCGCGCATATGCAGGATGTCCTCGAACGCGATCTGCCTTCCGCGCTTTCGCTCAGACACGGATTGTCATCGGCAGCTTGCTGGCTGCTTGCGCCGGAAACTGGCGGGCAACCGTATCGCGCCGAAGTGTTGACGCGCCGGTCCCAGGCGATGACCCTCTATGGAGCGTTGTCGGGAACACTTTACGATGCCGATATCACCAGGGCAATCGACCAGGGAATGCCGCTCGCGCCGCTATTGATGCAGCGCCATGACCTTGGCAGAGCGGAACTGCGTGCGCTGCGGCAGGCACGAAGTTTGCGCCATTCGATCGAGAGTCCGGCTGATTTCCACGTCGCGGTGCAGGAGCTCAAGGTGCACGATGTGCCGCTCCATGAATGGCCGGGCCATGGACGCCCTGGGCAGGCAGACGCATGGGAAACGTCGGTCTGGATCAAGGGATCGCGACAGAATTTCATGCGACCGGATTATCTCGGGCTCAACACGAATTCGGTGCAGGACGCGATGAACGTCCTGCGCGACGACCTTCTCCGCCCGCTCGTCACCGCGCGCATCCGCCTTGGCGATTTCAAGCCCACACGTCAGGTTCAGAGCTTTGCGCAAACAGTCGTGCTTGATGGCGCAAGGGGTGGTGGTGAGCCACGAAGACAATTTCTTGCTGCATTGCGTCACGCCATCGTCGGGCATCGCAGGCCCAACGCTTTCAACGAGGCCGTCGACCTTTGGCACCGTCGCGTCGCCTCGCTCTCGGCATTGCGCCATGAACGCATGGTCGAGCGTCCCGGCTGGCCCCCACTGTGTGCTCCGTGGCGCTCGTCGTGCGGCCGCTACGAGATCGTGGTCCTGTCCTCTGCCGCAGACCTCGTCGAAGAGGGGCGTACCCTGGATCACTGCGTCGGTGGCTATTATGAGATATGCCGGCGCGGCGACACACAGATACTGTCGCTGCGGGAAGACGGCAACAGGGTTGCGACGGTGGAGCTGAAACTGGGTTCCGACCTCGCCGCGCTGATGCTCGAGGTCGGCCAATTCAAGGCGTATCGCAACTCGACCCCCATGGTCCATTTTCATGATCCGCTTCGCGCGTTCCTGCGGGCCGTGCGCAACGGCGATCATCCGATCAATGCCGCCAAGCAGGCCCGGTATCGCAGGAAGATGCGGGAAACCTGGGATGGGGCATGGAACAGCCAGGCGCTGTCGCGTGCCCATGCCCGGGAAGTCTTCCCGTTCTATCTCCCGCTTCTTCCACGCGGGACACCGGCAGATTTCGACGCCTGGTGCATGGCGTCAGGATTGACCGCCGCCCTCGACGCGACGCTTGCTCGTCTCGAGGCATCGTCGCGCTAAACACCGCCACGACCCGTTTACCATCCAAACTCATCATGAAGGAGAGCAGATCATGCATCCCTATGACCATGCTCGTTCGTCAGCACGCATCCATGGCGGCGTCTGGCAGGACTATTTCGAACTGCACGCCTGGTTCGACGCTAGCAAAGCCATCCAGTGCCGGTTCACGCACCGTGCGCTGCGCCATCATATCGAGGGCGTCGGAGAGGCGGTTTCGATTTTCGGGCCCTCGGTCGTCAATAGTGATGGCGAGAAGATCGCGACCGAGCAACTCGGCATGCAACACCTTGAAGAAGACTGCACGTATCCACCTGAAGCGACGGTCTGGCTTATCGATTTCGATACGCCGGACTGGTTTCCGACCTCGGAGCCGAACAGCGCCGAACTTGCCAATACCAGCGCTGCCCGCTTCGGCGGTGACCCGGGCGCTTATCTCGCGTTGCATGCCTGGTTCCTGGAAACCCGGAACTGGTCGGATGGACCAGAACATCTTGTGTTCCGGCACCATGCCTTTGGAATCTTCGAGGCTGAAGCGCGGTTCAGCCCGGTGATCGCTTTGGACGTCGGCAAGGCCGTACCGACGCGCGTGGTGGCCGAGCGTCACGTACAGCAAGTCCTCGGCCGCGTTCCACCCGCCAACGAACTCCTCAGGCGCATCAAGGGTGAGCGGTGGATGCTCCAGGCGACTTCGCCGCGCAAGCTCAGGCTCGATGCACCGATCACCGCCACTGTCAGGGAGAAGTTCGATGCCACGGTTTGAGGTTCGCAGGTTCATTGTCATCTCCACCGGTCATGTGACCGAGAAGACGGCAAAGTTTCTCGACGGCGCGCCAGGCGATGAGTGGCCGTGCCTTGGCGGCAAGTACGGCGATTATGGCTGGTTCCTTTATGCCCATGACGAGAATTGCGGCGCCGGCAAGGATGCAATCCCGGACGACTTATTTGCCGTCATGACGTGGGCTCGCGAGCAGCGCTGCGATTATGTCCTTCTCGACTGCGACGGGGACCAGGTCGATGCGCTGCCCCACTATGATTGGTAGCGCCTCTCGGCGCAATGAAACCCGATGGGGGAAGGAGGAAGGGAGGAAAGAAGGAAAGAAGGAAAGAAGGAAAGGAGAAAGGAGAAACCCGGCTTGCGCATGCCCGCCGGCCGCGTCAAGGGTGAAGCTTCGCCCGCTACGCGGCCCTTGACTCGGCCGGACGGAGAGGCGGCCGCGGGGAGGGGTCTGAAGGGCTGAAGATGATGGTGATCCGCAAGGGATGAACCGCGCTCCGGCCCGACGAGGCCTAAAGGAGCCCGCTCATGAACCCCGCGTCTTCAATCCGCAAGATTTATCAGGGCATCGCCGACCGCCGGCAGATGCATCGCCTGTTCGACCGTCATGCCCAGCGTCCCCATCGGTTCGAGGACGATGCCGGCCCTCTCTATAGTGGGGAATGGTTCGAACTTTCCCGGATCGAGCATGACTATATGTTCAACATTCTGCCACCGCTCTTCATGCGCGGCGAGATGTTCGCGCTGCGTGAATTCCTAACGGACCGCATCACCAGCGTTTTCTACGAGTTGAACGTCGACGGCCACGTCCGCTACTTCCATGCCTATTGCGATCTTGCCGAGAAGGGTTCGCCCGACCGGATGCGCGACGCCATTGTCGAGCGCGAGTCCCGGCCGGTCCGGGCGATGACGCGTGAGGAACGGATCGAGCATATCTGGTCCAGCACCCATGACGACTATCGCGGCTATGCCGGCGAGCGCTGGCCGGAACGCGATCACGGCAGGCGCACCGTGCTGTTCTATGCCGGACGCCAGGGGACGGTGCTGAAGCTGCTCGACGGTCTGACCGATGCCGAGATTGCGGCGAAGCTGCCAGTGCATCTGCGCCATCTCCCCGAAGTTCTTGCAGCGTGAGGGGGGCGATGTTCACGTTTCCCATTCCTGGCGTTCGCAAGGTTCTTGATCGCGGTAAGGCTGATGCGGCCAACAACGGTGGTTTCCGCAATCCCTATTACGGCCTGAAGCCGGGCGAGGGTGAAACGCCCGGTGTCTGGCTGGTTGGGGATCAGGGGGTCTATCTTATGTCCAACGGCAAACTCGCCAGCGGTGACCGGCCCCTTGTTCTCTATTCCGACGAGTGCCACCCGGTCGGCAATCCCGACTGGCACGATTACAAGCACCGCCATTTCGGCGGCGACGACGGCATTGAGTTCATTGGCGAGCAGCTGATTCCACTGTTCGATCGGAATTTTCGCCGTACGCATCTGCATGTGCAGCTCAGCGGAACGGAAGTCTCGCTGTCTCTGATCACCCGCTAACCCCTTTCAATCCGCCAGCCTTTCACGTGGTCGACGACGTCGCCCGCGTGATCGCGCTCGCCCAAATCCAGGGAGATTCATCATGTCTCATGACGACCCTTTCACCATCGATCTTTTCGGTAACACCGCGCTTTCGTCTGGCCTCGGCCTCGGTGTGACGGCCTTCGGAAGCAGTTTCGAGCCCGCCGAAGACGACGATCCAGATCCATATTCACCGACGCCGGCAATGGCTGGTTCGGTAATCATGCGCGCGCCATCAACGTCGGGCCGCACGCGCGGTTCGAACTTCTATCTCGCCGATGACCGTGGTCTCGCACGCGGCTGGAAGGAGCGTGCGCGTGACAATATCGCCGCAATCCGGCTTGCGGCCAAGATCGAGGCCGATGAGCGTCCGGCCACGCGCGAGGAGCAGGAGCGTGTGATCCGGTTCACCGGTTTCGGCGCATCCGATCTCGCCAATGGCGTCTTCCGGCGTCCTGGCGAGACCGGTTTCCGCAACGGCTGGGACGAGATAGGCTCCGATCTGGAGGACGCCGTCGGAAAGATTGATTATGCTTCGCTCGCCCGCTGCACCCAATATGCCCACTTTACGCCGGAGTTCATCATACGCGCGATCTGGTCAGGCCTCCAGCGTCTTGGATGGCGGGGTGGCCGGGTTCTCGAACCCGGAATAGGCACAGGGCTGTTTCCAGCACTGATGCCGGAAACCCTTCGTGATCTGTCGCACGTCACCGGCATCGAACTCGATCCGGTCACGGCCCGCATCGCACGGTTGTTGCAGCCACGGGCGCGCATCGTCATTGGCGACTTCGCCCGCACCGAGCTGCCGGCGAGCTTCGACCTCGCCATCGGCAATCCGCCATTCTCAGATCGCACGGTGCGTTCCGACCGGACCTATCGCTCCCTATCTTTCAGGCTGCATGACTATTTCATCGCGCGGTCGATCGATCTGCTGAAGCCAGGCGCGCTGGCCGCCTTCGTCACCAGCTCCGGGACTATGGATAAAGCCGATTTCTCCGTGCGAGAGCATATTGCCAAGACGGCCGACCTGATCGCTGCCATTCGTCTTCCCGAGGGCAGCTTCCGCGCTGATGCGGGCACGGATGTCGTGGTCGACGTGCTGTTTTTCCGCAAGCGCAAGGTCAGTGAGCCTGAGGGCGATCTGGCCTGGCTCGACACTGACGAGGTTAGGCCGGCGAGTGATGATGAGGGCGCAATCCGCGTCAACCGATGGTTCGCGCGGCATCCGGACTTCGTGCTTGGTACGCATGCGCTGACCTCCGGACGCTTCGGCGAGACCTACACCTGCCTGCCTCGCGACGATGTCGATCTGGAACAGACGCTCGCCGTCGCCATCTCCTTCCTCCCGGAAGCCCTCTATGACGGCGAGCCCGAGCCGATCGAGCGCTATGCTGGAGAGGTTGACGGCTTCGCCGATGAGCATGACGTCGCCGGACTTGCCGTGCGCGAGGGCAGTTTTTTTGTCGCCAAAAACGCTGCCTTGATGCAGATGGTGGACGCGGTTCCTGTCACGGTCCCCCTGCGTAAGGGTCGTAGCAGCGATGGCGTGCCGGAGAAGCACGCGAAGATCATTCGCAAGCTGATCCCGATCCGCGATGCCGTGCGCGAGGTCTTGAAGGCACAGGAGTTCGACCGGCCGTGGAAATCGGCACAGGTGAAGCTGCGCATTGCCTGGTCAAACTTCGTGCGCGAGTTCGGCCCAATCAATTTTACCGCCGTGTCGGCGAGCGAAGATACTGATACCGGAGAGGTGCGCGAGACGCATCGCAGGCCGAACCTGCAACCGTTCCTCGATGACCCGGATTGCTGGCTGGTTGCTTCGATCGAGGATTATGACCTTGACACCAATACCGCCAGGCCCGGCCCGATTTTCACTGAGCGGGTGATTGCACCACCTTCGGCGCCGATCATCACGTCCGCCGCCGACGCGCTCGCCGTGGTGCTGAACGAGCGGGGCCATGTCGACCCCGATCACATTGCCGAACTGCTGCACGCTGATGTCGGCACCGTCATCGCCGAATTGGGAGATGCGATCTTCCGCGATCCCGAAACGGGCTCGTGGCAGACCACGGATGCCTATCTTTCGGGTCAGGTGCGTGACAAGCTGAAAGCCGCTAAAGCGGCTGCGGCACTGGATCCTGTGTTCGAGCGCAATGTTCGGGCTTTGGTCGAGGTCCAGCCTGCCGACCTGCGTCCATCCGACATCACCGCGCGTCTTGGCGCGCCATGGATTCCGGCCGCCGATGTCGTCGCCTTCGTGCACGAGACGATGGGCGCGGAGATCAAAATCCATCACATGCCGGAACTGGCATCGTGGACCGTCGAAGCCCGGCAACTCGGCTGGACGGCAGCGGGAACATCGGAGTGGGGCACCGATCGCCGTCATGCCGGTGAACTGATCGCTGACGCCCTCAACAGCCGGGTGCCGCAGATATTCGACACGATCAAGGACGGTGACAGCGAAAAGCGTGTCCTCAATGTCGTCGACACCGAGGCGGCGAAGGAGAAACTCCAGAAGATAAAAACGGCGTTCCAGAGCTGGATCTGGTCCGATCCCGACCGAACCGACCGGCTGGCGCGGGTCTACAACGACCGCTTCAACAACATCGCCCCGCGAAAATTCAACGGGGATCATCTCCAGCTACCTGGCGCTTGCAGCGCGCTTTCTCTTTATGGGCACCAGAAGCGCGGCATCT
Source organism: Hyphomicrobiales bacterium (assembly GCA_030456445.1). Taxonomy (GTDB): domain Bacteria; phylum Pseudomonadota; class Alphaproteobacteria; order Rhizobiales; family Rhizobiaceae; genus Mesorhizobium_L. Next base: position 17,148 of record JAKDNM010000004.1, on the reverse strand, counting down.
GGCGCATCATCTCGGCCGGTTCGACCTATCTTGCCCACGCCGTCGGCGCCGGCAAGACGATGACGATCGCAGCCGCCATCATGGAACAGCGCCGGCTTGGCCTGATCGCCAAGGCCATGCTGGTCGTACCCGGCCATTGCCTGGCGCAGGCGGCACGCGAGTTCCTGGCGCTCTATCCGACCGCCCGCATTCTCGTCGCGGACGAAACGAATTTTTCCAAGGACAAACGACATCGCTTCCTCAGTCGCGCGGCAACCGCGACGTGGGATGCCATCATCATCACCCATTCCGCCTTCCGCTTCATCGGCGTGCCGTCCACCTTCGAGCAACAGATGATCCATGACGAGCTGGAGCTTTACGAGACGCTGCTGACAAAGGTAGAGAGCGATGATCGCGTCTCGCGCAAGCGCCTCGAACGCTTGAAGGAGGGCCTTCGGGAGCGGCTCGAGAACCTCGCCACCCGCAAGGACGAGTTGCTGACCATTTCGGAGATTGGCGTTGATCAGATCATCGTCGATGAGGCGCAGGAGTTCAGGAAGCTCTCCTTCGCGACCAACATGTCGACGTTGAAGGGCGTCGATCCCAACGGCTCGCAACGAGCCTGGGACCTCTATGTGAAGTCCCGGTTCGTCGAAACGAAAAATCCGGGCAGGGCGCTTGTGCTCGCCTCCGGCACGCCGATCACCAACACGCTCGGCGAGATGTTCTCCGTCCAACGCTATCTCGGCTACGAGGCTCTGTCGGAACGTGGCCTGCATGAATTCGATGCCTGGGCGTCGACCTTTGGCGACGTCACCACCGAGCTCGAATTGCAGCCCTCCGGCAAGTACAAGCCGGTGACGCGCTTTGCCACCTTCGTCAATGTGCCCGAACTGATCGCCATGTTCCGGTCATTCGCGGACGTGGTGATGCCGGAGGATCTTCGCGAGTACGTGAAAGTGCCGGCGCTCTCGACCGGCACGCGTCAGATCATCACCGCCAAACCATCGGCCGCCTTCAAGCGCTACCAGATGGTCCTCGACGCCCGCATCAAGGCCATCGAGGAACGCGACCGGCCGCCGGAACCGGGTGACGATATTTTGCTTTCGGTCATTACCGACGGCCGTCATGCTGCGATCGATCTGCGCCTGGTCGATTCCGACAATGACGACGAACCAGACAACAAGCTCAACGACCTCGTCTCCAATGCCTATCGCATCTGGCGGGAAACGGCAGAAAGCAATTTTGTGCGGACAGACGGCAAGCCGTTCGAGCTGCCGGGCGCAGCGCAGATGATTTTTTCGGATCTCGGCACGCTCAGTGTCGAGAAAAGCCGGGGCTTCTCCGCCTATCGGTGGATCCGCGACGAACTGGTTCGGATGGGCGTTCCAATGAGCGAAATCGCCTTCATGCAGGATTTCAAGAAATCCGACGCCAAGCAGCGGCTGTTCGGTGATGTGCGAGCCGGGAAAGTCCGGTTCCTGATCGGCTCCTCCGATACCATGGGCACCGGCGTCAACGCGCAGCTGAGGCTGAAGGCCCTGCATCATCTCGATGTTCCGTGGCTGCCGTCTCAGATCGAGCAACGGGAGGGCCGTATTCTGCGGCAGGGCAATCAGCACGATGTCATCGACATTTTCGCCTATGCCACGGAAGGCTCGATGGACGCGCAGATGTGGCAGAACAACGAACGCAAGGCCCGGTTCATTGCCGCGGCACTTTCCGGTGATACCTCGATCCGGCGGCTGGAGGATATGGGCGAGGGGCAGGCCAGCCAGTTCGCCATGGCCAAGGCGATCGCGTCCGGCGACCCGCGCCTGATGCAGAAAGCGGGGCTGGAAGCCGACATCGCCCGCCTGGAGCGATTGCGCGCCGCGCATATGGACGACCAGCACGCCATTCGCCGCCAGATCCGTGATGCCGAGCGCGACATCGAATATTCGACCCGGCGTGTCGGTGAGGTCGGGCAGGATATCGAGCGCCTCGTGCCGACTTCCGGCACCGCGTTCATCATGGTGGTCGGGGATGACACGGTCACTGGGCGGAAAATCGCCGGGCGTGCCCTCATGAAAGAAATCCTGACCCTCGTGCAGTTGCAGCAGGATGGCGAGAGTATCATCGCATCGATCGGTGGCTTCGATCTGGAATTTTTTGGCGAGCGCTTCGGTAAGGATGGCTACCGGTACAGCACCATGCTGATGCGCACCGGCGCAACTCACGAGATCGAGCTTCCGGTCACCACCACGCCACTTGGCGCCATTGCCCGCCTCGAACATGCTCTTGCCGGTTTCGAGGATGAGCAGGAACGTTATCGTCACCGTCTCGCCGATGCCGGGAAACGACTTGTCTCTTATCGTTCTCGACAAGGCGGCGAGTTCGGTTTTGCCGGCGAATTGGCGGACAAGCGTGAGCAGCTCAATGCGATTGAGGTCAATCTTGCAGCGAGCACGGAGGACCAGGAGGAACGCGCGGCCGCATAGCCGGTTGAGCCAGCCGTTCGATGACGAACTGGTTTAAACCCCGCTTGCTCAACGGCGGACTCATCCGGTAAAGCTCGCCGCGAGAGACAAAGGCTTGTTGATATTCGCCAAATGGCACGAGACAGCGACCTGTCATGCAAGCCGCTTCTCATCAAGGAAGGACCTATGAGACGTCAGACACGGCCATTCATCGTGGAGGTCAAGCAGAAGCGGAGCAATCCCAAGCAGGGTCGCTCGATCTGGGGCGATCTCGACCTGTCCGCCATTGTCGCCGAGACGACAAGCGGGGCCGGGGAGGGGAGGCTGCCAAAACGTCAGCTTATTGACTCTGGTATAATACCCGTTGATGTTGAATTTGGGCAACAACCGCGAGCGGAGCATCTTATGGCCGACCCTAATGAAGCTGAATCAGTGCAGATCGGCGCCGAGGTAGCTGCGAAGGCAGAAACAAATGAAGTAAAGAAGAGGGCGCCGCGGCCGAAAAAGGCAAAGGCGCAACCAAAGCCGCCCGCCGCGAAAGAAGCCGCCAAGCCGATGGCATCGGCATCTGAAACTCCCGTTCGCGCCAAGACGCCCCGCAAGATTTACTCCGACAAGGAGCGCACTCAAAAGCTTGGCCAGATCGAGAAGTCGATCGGCCGCGGCGAGAGCGTCAAAAGCGCTACGCAGCAAGCTGGTATTTCTGAGCAGACCTACTATCAGTGGAAGAAAACAGCGACGCCAGCATCAGAGAGCGGCGACCTGAAGGACCTGATCGCGCTCGAGGAAGAGAACAAACGTCTGAAGGGACTCCTTGCAGAGCGTCTTCGCAAAGAGAATGCGGAGTTGAAGAAAAAGCTCGGGCTCGGCTGAATGAGGCGTAAGTCTGGGTCAGGAACTGCATCAATTCCTGACCATCATCATGGAGCTTTCAGAATTCAACGCGGCAGAATGTCGGTCGCTCGATGATCCTCGTTGACACCGAGGATCATGGTCACATCTGTTGCAAACGGTTCTCGTCATCGATCAGGATGAGGCGTGAGGGTGCTGCATCACTCCATGCCCAAAGCACAAGATTGAGATCGGTCTCGTTAGCGCCCGGCGCAAAGCTCCTCACCAGCAGGCCGCGATAGCCGCTGGCGATCAGCTTACGAGCGAGCGCCTGCGTTCTTGCTTCTCCGGTCGCCTTCATCTGGTCGCGCCATATGCCGTTAGCGAGTGCAGCTTCGTCCATGCCCTCCGCCTGGAGGGCGAGCTGATCCCGGCAATCGAATATGCCGTCGATTTCCGCATCGTAAGAGACGAGCGTGGTTGGCTGAAGGTTGCCAACCTGGTTGGCTTCCCGCAACGCCGTCATGACGGACAGAGACATATAGAGAGCCGGCGTCCCCTTCCGGTTGAAGCGGCCGCCGTAAAGCTGAGCCCCTCGGCCCGACAGCGGCTCGCGTGCGTAAACAGGGTTCAGCGCTCGATAGAGCTTGCCGCTAAAAAGCATTTGCCACGTCAGGCGTATACGCCGGCGTCGACAGCGTCGACATAGTCGAGCACTTCGTCCACGCGGCCGTTGCGCACGAGTTGCATGGCCGTCTGGCCTGAAAACCCGGGCAACGGTTCGGACCGGTACCAAGCGTACGCCATCAAGGTGGAGCCAAAGCGCGGCTCGACCTTGTTGATCACCTCAACCATCTCGCGCAGCCTGCGTTGGGTCTTATCCGACCGAACGCGGTCCTTGCGCTGAACGGCATCCCTGCCGAGCCCTGCCGTTCGAGCGACCTCCTCGCTGGTGGTTTGAAACGCGTCGGCGATTTTACGCGGCGCGAAAAAGCCGTTGTCGGAATATTGTACCAAGCCCATTTTGGCCTCCTATCGGCTGGATAACGCTTTCATAGACGCAATATAGCGTCAATATGGATGGCATTCAATGAGAATGAAGGAGGTGACGAAAGAAGGGAGTGGGAGGGAGGAGAAAAAACCTTGCTCGCGGATCGGTCGTGCCGGTGACGCTTGCGCTCAACCGCGCCACTCTGTCCGCTATCGGGACGAAGTTAGCAACAAGCGGCCGTTCTGTTGACGACCTCATCCCGGTCGTTCGTGGATGGGGCAACGGCCCTGAAAGAAGACCTTGAAGGTAGTTGTCACCATGGGTCATATCTGTCGCAGAACTCAGATGCAAAATGCTGCGTTAATCGCGGTTTTCGCGACGGCAGCTTTGCGCCCGTCACGTCCAACCAAGCGAAGCTGAATTGTCGCCCAATTCCCAAATCTTGCTACGTCAGCGTCCACGCATGCCAGTTCCGCCCAGACGCGCCCAATCGACCGCCTCGATCGCATAAGGAGCAAACAGGAAATCGCGGATCGCGACGATCCGGCTCTCCCTCCAGTCGAGAAGAATGAAATGCGCGGGCCTTTCCACCGAACCGGCATTGTCGAACACCAACATCGCCGGACGCCCTTCGACCACTCCGAAGGCGAAACGCCACTTCGTCTCCTCGGCATAGCGGGTGAAGTAGCGGCTGATGCTCTCGCGGCCTTGGAGCTTGAGCCTGTTCACCAGATCGAGCTTCACGTCATACGCGAGCATGGTGCGGATCGCATCGAAGTCGCCGCTCTGGAACAGGCGGACGTAAGCGGTCATCTTCTGTCGATCGACATCCGACATCAGGGGCAGCCGCGTATCATCGGACATCTGGGCCAATTGCCGTAGTGCCACCCGCCCCCGCTGGAGCGCCGACTTGGCCGCTGCCGGCGTGCAGTCGGCGATCGCCGCGATCTCATCGACCGAGTATCCGAGGACGTCCTTGAGGATCACAGCGCAACGTTGGAGTTCGGGCAATTGCAGGAACGCCTGGAAGCCGACCGCGACGATGTCCGCCTCTGGCATCGGCGTGTCTTCCAGATTATCGGTGAGTGGAACGACCTTGTTCCGTGACCGGCGGCGCAGGAAATCCAGGCTCGTATTATGGGCGATGCGAAGCAGCCAGGCTTCAACATTTTCTACGGCCGTGCCCTCCTCCCACGCGCGAAGAGCCTTGATCAACGTATCCTGCAGCACGTCCTCTCCATCCACGGTCGAACCCACCATGCGGGCGCAATAGCGGTGCAGCCGTGGCCTGAGTTCCCCCAGGCGCTTCTCGAAATCCTCCGTATTCACGTGTCGAGCCCCATTGGTTCTTCTCCGGCCGTTAGCCCGTAGGCCACACCGGAACGATAGCGCGGGTCGGAGAGAATGTCCGCGACCTGCTTGCCGAGATGGGCCGGTGTCAGCGGCGGGCCATAGCGGCTTTCCAGATAGGTTTCGGGCGTGATGCCTTTGAGATCGGCGTAGACGGCCGCTACTTTCCGGCCCAACTCCGTTCCCGCCATGAGCTGAGTGGGCACCAGTACTTGGAAATGTAGGCCGAGCCCGCGCTTTTCCGCAACGGCGTTGGCGTTGTGGGCCATGAACCAGAGCATGTATTTGGCCCCAACATATCCGCCGGAGAGGTAGAGGCTCTGGTTGGGGATATGCGCGGCGCTGAGGACCATCGCGGCACCGCTCGACATGAGCAGGATACGCGAGCCTGCCGTCATCGGCGCGTGGAACGCGGCCTGGATGCCGGCAAGCCCCGCCTTCACATCGGTATTCCAGCTGGACGAGAAAGCCACGAAATCCAGCTCGTCGATCGGCCCCATAGCCAGAGGCGCGCCGGCATTGAGGATTAGCACGTCCGGCTTGGCTTCGCGCACCGAGGCTGCCATGAAGGCGGCATCAGTCGCGTCGCCGGCGAATGTCCGTGCCCCCAGCCGCTCGATCTCCGCCAGTCGCGCCCGATCTCGGGCGATGACGGCGACTTCGGCCCCGCGAGCCAGCGCCGCTTCGGCCATCTCCCGGCCGAGGCCAACGCTGCCGCCTGTGATGAGGATACGGCACCCCTGCAAATCCGTTCTGGTCATGGTTCCGCCCTCACCGATTGTCGCTGAAAATCGTCTCGCCCAGGATCGAGTCGAAGCTCGCCAGCTCGAGTATTTGCGGAAAATAGGCCTTCATCCGCGGATCGGTCCGCATCACCTCGACGGCCGCGGGCGTCTCCCATTCGGAATAGATAATAACGCTGGCACCATCCTTGGCGGCGATCAGCCGGCTGGTTATCCAACCGCCGAGCGTGATTACTACGATTTCGATGTTGTGTTTCAAGAGCGCGATCAACGCAGCCTGCTTGCTCGGTTCGACCTTCAGCAGATTGATCAGAATGACAGGTTCAGTGGTCATAAGGGTGTCTCCTTTTTCATACAGACACACCAAAGACGAACCGGGAGGTGACAACGGATCGAGAAGGGAAGAATTTTTGATCACTAGCTCTGTGGCTCCTAAACTCCACGACAAACAGACCTACGCTGAAGGGCAGGGGGAATCTCTGTCGTAAAAGTTGGGCGCAAAGATTGGCTTTTCGCTGATGCCTTTTGCGACAGCCGAGATCAGCTCCCAGCGTCAGCTTTCTCGAAAATCCGGCACAAACCGGACAGTTTCCTTTCCACCCAACTCCGGCCATTCCAGCGTTTCATTTAGCGCGGACAAAGCCGTGTCAACTACCGCTGATATCTGCAAGACAATCGCCCGGGAATGTACCCACCAGTTTTCCCGGATCAGCCCCTGCGAATAAGCGAAGAAAAGAAAAATGAAAGGAGGGAGAAAATGTCCGCTCGCTGATCGGGCGGACCGCTGACGCTTGCGCTCAACCGCGCCGCTCGCGATCCCGGCCGTTCGCTCTTCGCAGGGCTATAAGCCCCGCTTGATCGGCCCGGCAGGGATGCTCGGCCGCAGTTGCACCGGCCCGTCCGCTCCGCGGGCCGGGGGATGTCTTCGGGAAGAAGACGAGGAAGGACGTAGCGATTGGCGGCGTCCGACAATCCCTGTGAAGGAGCATCCCCATGGAACTGAAGTTTATCGATCCGCGTGCGCTGAAGGAAAACCCCGACAAGGCTCGGCGCTCGAAGTCGAGCCCGCAGGCTGACGCGCTGCTACTGGCGACGATCCGCACCGTCGGCATCGTCCAGCCGCCCGTCGTTGCGTCGGAAATGAACGGTGGCAACGGCTATGTCATCGATGCCGGTCATCGTCGCGTCAAGCAGGCCATCGCCGCTGGGCTCGAAGAAATCGCCGTGCTGGTGACCGAACGTGCCGAGGATGGCGGCGCCATGCGCTCGCTGGCGGAAACGCTGGCGCATGAGCAGCTCAATCCCGTCGATCAGTGGCGGGCGATCGAACGATTGGTCGCGGTCGGCTGGACCGAGGAAGCGATCGCGGTTGCTCTGGCTCTGCCGGTGCGCCAGATCCGGAAGCTGCGGCTTCTGGCCAATGTGCTGCCGGCCATGCTCGATCACATGACCAAGGGCGACATGCCCAATGAGGGTCAGCTGCGCACGATCGCTTCCGCTGCGCTTGATGAGCAGAAAGAGGTCTGGAAGAAGCACAAGCCATCGAAGGCCGATCCGCAGGTGTCGTGGTGGAGCGTGGCGCAGGGCCTGCAGAAGACACGCATGCATGCCCGCGATGCGAGCTTCGGCGATGATCTGGCGCAGGCTTACGGCATTGCCTGGGTCGAGGATCTGTTCGCGCCGGCCGATGAGGACAGCCGCTATACCACCGACGTCGAGGCGTTTCTCGGGGCGCAGCAGGAATGGATGTCAAACCATCTGCCGAAGCGTGGCGCAATCGTTGAAGCCGGCCAGTATGGCGAACCGAAGCTGCCGCCCAAGGCCGAGCGGGTTTACGGCAAGGCGACCAAGTCCGATCACACCGCCATGTATCTCGATCGTGAGGGCAAGGTGCAGTCGGTGGCCTATCGGATGCCCGAGGCGAAGAAGCCCAAGGGCAAGAACGGCGAGCAGACGGTTGCCGATGGGGAGGATGCGCCGATCGTCGTCAACACACGGCCGGACGTCACGCGCAAGGGCATGGAAATGGTCGGCGATCTACGCACCGATGCGTTGCACGAGGCACTGTCGCGCGCGCCGATCGAGGACGACACGCTGATGGCGTTGCTCGTTCTCGCCTTCGCTGGCCAGAACGTCACGGTCGCCTCCGGCGCACGCGACATCTCGTATTACGGAGCCGCCGGCCTCGGTGAACACGCCGCGCGCCTGTTCGATCAGGACGGCAAGCTCGAATTCGACATGGACACGCTGCGCGTTGCCGTACGGTCCCTGCTGATCGATGTGCTGTCGTGCCGCGAGAACCGATCGGCCAGCGGCGTTGTCGCCCGTGTCGCCGGCGACGTTGTTGGCGCGGACAACTTCCTGGTCAACATGGGTACGGATGAATTCCTGTCGTGCCTGTCGCGTCCTGCGCTGGAAGCCTCGTGCAAGGATACGTCGGTCCTGCCCCGGCAGAGGGTGAAGGACACGCGTGCGGCCCTGGTCGAGCATTTCAGGGAAGGACGTTTCGTCCATCCGACAGCATTGTTCGCCCCTGATCCGGAAAAGCTCGCATCGTGGCTGAAGAAGAACGAGGTCACGGAGCAGCCGGACGATGAGGGCGCGGCGGAGCATCAGGATGACCTCACCGGCGATGCCATCGTCGAGCCGGCGCATGACCATGACGGCGACAATTTCGCCGAGGGCTTCCGCGAGGCGGCCGAGTAGCCGCGCGTCTTTCCTTCTTTCCGATCGCAATCCCGCCGCCGGTTCACCACCGGCGGCGGTTCTGTTTCCACCATCAACACCATGGAGAAAACCATGTCAGCTCAATTGATCTATGACCTCGTGCCCCTCGGCTCGACCGTAACTTACAGCGACAGCACACCGCGCCCGCCGGAGCGGCATCACAAAAAGCTCGCCGCCTGGGAGAACCGCAACAGCGGCGGAAGGCTGATCCGCAAACAGGCGGAACGACGGGTCGGCATTACCACGCTGCCGGCAACCATGACCTTGCACAAGGGCGACTATGGCAGTCAGGGCACCATCGTCATGCGCGTTCACCAGACGTTTTCGGTGAACAGCGAACTCAGGTTCGCTGTCAAAGAGCGGCCCGCCATTGGCTCGGTCCTTGTTCTTGACCGTCCCGGCGACGATGCCGAGCTTGTCTATCTCGCCAGCCACCGTGCCGATGCCGAGGAATGGCTGTCCCGGCATGGCTATCCGAATGCAGTCCTGTCGGAAACCAGGGCGGATGCCGTAGCTGCGGACACTGTCGAGGGGAGGACGGCAGCATGACTGCGAACACCTCGGAAGCCCACGTCGTCGAAACCTCCGGATTACCGGGTGTCTCTTTTGGCCGCAGCGCCGACGGGCTGCCCGTTGCCCTGGTCGGCGATACCGCCTTTGCCATGGTGCCGGGGCGTGATGGAAGGCAGTTTCTCGCCACCGGCTGGCGTATTGGTCGGCCAATCGAGCAATGGCGTCGTGATGATTTCTACGGTCATTCCGGCGAACTCGCCGATGAATCCGAGTTCCGCGCCAGGGTTGCGGAGAATGCGGAACATCAACGGGAGAAGCGTGCGCTCGGTCGCCGTGAAATCCGCTCGTCGGCCAATACACCGTGGGGGCCTTCGCAGGGCGCCACGGTCTACGCCGAAGGCGTGACCGCCCACTCGACCGCCGGTCATGGCGGATTTCACCTGTCTGCGGAGCGCAATCGCAAGGTCAATTCCATGCTGCGCGCTCCCGGCGGCTGGTATGAAGAGGATGCCGCCTGGGCCATCGTCGCGCTGACCTATCCAGATCTGTTCACCACCTACGAACGGCGACACGCGGACCTGACGGTGCGTGGCTCATGGCCGGATGCATGGGAAGCGATCTTCGGATGCGTGCTCGAACCCGGCGAATCTCGTGAGAAGGACCGTCGTGCCTTCGAACTGCGACATGCCGATGATTGGATCGTGGTGTCGGCAATCCTCTCCGATCAGCAACCGGGCTTCACCGAGGTTATCGCCGCCAAGGGCGGTCAACGGACCGAACACACGCCGGTTCGCCGCTATCTCATCCCGAAGGATGAGTATGGCATCTCGGGCGGCCCTTTCGGTTTCATCATCGATCCGGAGCGGCACACCGTGTATGACGGACCGTCGAGCTTCGTCACTTGGGCAGCGCGAGGGCCGGCGTGATGTTGCCGGCCGACCGCAGTACACAGCTCTTCCGCATGGAGGAGGCGCGCCGCCAGACCCAGCATCAGCTTGACCTGATCGAGCGGCAAATCACCCGCCGCATGACCGCGTTGATCCCGCAGCTCGGCCGAAAGCAACCCGGATATCGACGAGGAAAGCCGCCGGACCCCAAAACTTTCCTTGAACGGTATCGTGCTAATCTGGCCGCAATCACCGCCGAGCGCCAGCCGGAGATCGACGCCCTGTCGCGCAAGCTGGCACGGCAGGATGTCGCAATCGCGGTATTGCGGGAGCGGCTTTCATTGAGGGCGCTCTGTGCGTGAACCACCATCCTGTCATTGTCATCCGCCAAGAGCCGAACCAAGGCGGTGAGACGGTGGTTGCCAGGTTGAGCGGGTGGCCATCGTCAGCGTGCTGATGCCTTGTCGTGACGAACGATGTGCTGCAATGGCGGCGCGGGTCGAACAGGCGCCTATCCTTCCGGCATGCCGGTGTCCATGACCTCCCCTTGGCCGTTCTTCCCGGCGGGTTTGCTGCGGTCTGAACCGGCGGCCGGCCCCTTCAAGGCCGCTGACGCGCCGCGGAGCGGCCAGTACCCGCCGATCTCGGCAAGGCAGGCCCGCGTCCCGCGCAGGGACCAGCAAAGAACTGGCTCCCGCTTGCCCGCAAGCCGACCTCGCTCGCCTGGCAGGTCCCGGACCCTGAAGCGTCCAGCTTCCGCCGGTTCCTTTTGACCGCACCCGCAGGAAAGAACGGCCAAGGGCCGGATCACCTGAAGGGCATCGCTAGAAAGGTAAGCTCAATGTCCAGTTCAACCCGCTCCACCAAATCCAAGGCCCGCGTCGTCCCGCTCCGCAAGGGCACAACCCTCGAAATGGTCCGGCTCTGCTGCCCGGACAGCAACCAGGCCGCCCTCATCTCCGAAAGTTTCGGGCTCCCTGTCCTCGACAGCGACGGTATTCGCGAGTTCCACCAGCGCAGCCTGATCGAAGGCGCCGATACGCTCTCCGAGGGACTTTCCGACAAGGCCATGCAAATCCACCTGCAACGGATCGTCGGCTCCTATGTCGGCTCCGCCTACGGAGCGGGCCAGTTCTACTCGAAGGCCGTCACCGAGGCCAAGGACGCTACTGCGAAGCTTGCGAACGACACCCGCGACGAGGATCTCGACGGTCCGGTGGGCTTCGACAGCACCGCCCAGCGCAAGCGCGAGTTCGCCGCCGACATGGCCCTTCAGTCACACGCCCTGCGCATGGCGGCCGAGGGTGCGGTCGCGGCCTACGAGCACATCGTCGGTGAGAACTGGAAGCCCTATGAGCGTCAGGTCGAAAACCCCGGCCAGGCCATCAGCCGAAAGGCAGCAGACCTCCAGATGGCGGCTCTTGGGTGAGCCGCCTCGGGCGGAGCTTCGGCTCCGCCCTTTCTCATGTGCGGGGCCGCGTCGTCCGACGGCGCGCCATCCCGAAAGACGCCGGTCAGACCGAAATGCGCGAGAGAGCCAGGGCACCAGGCATAAAACTCTCCGCCGGCGTTGGTTTCCCTGCGTGCGCTCACGTCAATCGGTGTCGGAAGCGCGGCTGGCAAACAGGTCTTCACCGCCATTATGCAACCGGGTGTGATGTTGCCGGCACAACCATCTGACCTTGAGCGGGTCGCCATAATCGTCATGGTGCGCATCGGTCTGAAGATTTCCGCACACCTCGCACCCCTGTTTGGCCAACGCGCCGCTCTTAAGCGCGCGCTGCACCGTCAGGTGCGCGCGGTATTTTTCGGCATTCTGGCGCCGCCAGTTGGCTTGTCTGGTGTCTGTCTTGAGATTGAGGTCGCTCATGCTCGCCTCCAATGCTCCCGGCAGCATAGGTGAGTCGCGCCATTTTCGCGCGAGCCCTCAATGTTCAACCATGGGGGAAGCCGTTCGCTTACCGTCTTGCCTTGCGCCAGCCAGCTGCTTCAGCCTCGTCTTGCGAACAGAACCAGCGTTCGCCCTTCGATTCCGAGATTTTCGTGCGGTCATAATATTTTTGGCCGGGAACGTGATAGATGCGTTCGCCTTTGCGGCTGATATTGCCTTTGACATTGCAGGAGGCCGATTGCCCGACGATGGCGAAGCTGGGGCTTTGAATTGCCTCTGATGGTGCGGTGTGATCCCGCTGAGCGGCGCGCCAGTCCCAGGGTTTTTGGAATTCGCCCTGCCAGACGCCACGCCGCGCCTGCCGGGCGGAAGCCTCCAGCGCCGCAAAGGCGCCTTTCGAGTATCGAGGCCAATCCAGCGCGTTCCCGTTTGCGACAAGCCATTCCTGAACTGACCGGCCATCTGCCCGGGCACAATTGCCGACGAAGCGGCCATATTGGTCCCAATCGATAAATTTACAGGTTGCCGGGCGAGAGGCGACCAGGAATTCGTCGAGCGCATTTGCGGCAAGCCTACCGCAGGCATAAGATTTTCCCGAAACATCTTGGCAGCGCTGGGCCCTTTCCGGGGCGTCGATACCGTTGAACCGAATACGCTGGCCAGCAATCTCGATCGTATCGCCATCGATCACCGTGGCGCGGCCGACAAGGGTCTGATTTGCCGGAGAAGCGGATGACGCCGTGATCGGGGGTACTTTCGAGCTGATAAAAGCCCATCCGCGTTCAGCATAATCGGCGGCAGCAATCGCTCCCATGATGATGACAATGGGCAGCAGTCTATAGACGATATAAGGCAGCCTACGCCGCCGCTTTCCGCGCTGATAGCGCTGGTATTTTACAACTCTGCCCATGTGCGGAGCTCAGCACAGGTGACGTAAACATGGGTATAAGGGCAAGCGTAAATCTGTCGGGGTTTCCGGCGGGGCATTTTGAGGCCGAGATAGGCCCCGTTTTTCCTACTCACGTGTGGCCAATTACGCCCAAGCAACTTTTCGTCAGGTCTGGCCTATCTGCGTGACGCGGGAGCGGGCGACCCCATCACTCCTCAGCAGTGGACATGGCTTCCACGACAGGAGCCTGGCCGACGCCCGACGCAGAGAAGTTTATCGGCAAGCCCGAGGCGGACCGATGGAAGTTGGACAATCGCATACCCATGGCGCTGGCCACAGGTAGAGAAAAATGTCTCCATGTAGGCAACATCACTCCAACGGCGCCAACTTTGACCGGCGACGAAGGGCATAGCCTACGATGATTGCATGCACGGCAATACCGATGGAAAGCCCGACAATGTGGTCGACCGCCGTTGGTGTTCCCGAAGCCTGAATATGCCACCATGCATAGCCGCCGAGTGGCAGGAACAACACGATCGCCGTAACGAGGCCGGGATTGTAGCTACGGGAGCGGATGGCACCCACTATATGAACGATGGCGTTGATCAGCATGAGGTAAACGGCGATCAAACCAAGCCCGAGATCGACCGACCATGCCAGATAGATGACCGCGACATCCAGAACCCAGACAGCACCGATGTTGATGACGAAGACGGCAGCAGGCGTGAGCACCTCTGCGCCATTCCCAACCGTGCGGTTAACATAAAGCCGGAAGCGATCGCCATCGTGCTCCTCGTATTGATGGAGCATATAGATCGGCAACAAAACGAAAATGGCCGTGAAGGTCGGGCTCCAGCCGTTGGCCAGGAGCGGCATCAGTGTCAGGAGCATGATGCCGGCCAGAAAGCCGCCGTACATCCAGTATTTGAATAGCCGCCCCATCATCCTCCGTACCTCCGATAGGCATCAAGGTATCCCTGAAACAGTCATGCCCAACGCGAAAATATGTCCAAATGCGACCTACGCCAACCGTATAGTGGACGGCCGCTTTACGCCGCAATGTCGGTTATAGAAATCTTCCGGCACCGCACCTGTCGAACGGCGGCTTCTGCTAGATCCGGTCGTTCATCGACCGAGGCCGCTATGCGTGCAATGGGCCGGGGCGGCAAGTGAGTCGCCGGATTGTAGCCCGCTTAATTTCCACGTATGCCCCTCCAGCTTCCATCCGGTACGAACCGATCGTGACAAGGTCGGGCACTGATCTGGCAGCAATCCAATCCCGCTCTCTTTTGATGGCTTTCCTGGTGCGGCGGCGGATCTTCCACGATCAACCCATAAAGGGTCCGCTAGCAAGCTGCGGCCGCTCGGCTGCGCCTTCGCGGTGATCGCGCCCGCCGCCACACCTTGACGGAGCCATCGAGCGGGAATTGGCCCGCTCCCAAGATGGAGCCCTCAAATGGCGCACGACCTCTCCCTCGCACAACAGCACGCCTGGAACCTCGCCCGCACCTTGATGACGCCGGTCATCCTCTTCCAGTCCGACGATCAATACGGCGTCCTGCCCGCCGACGAGATCGACGACGGTGAAGTCACTCCATTGATCGAATATGACCCCTACGGCGGCGCGCGGCCGGTTCACTGAACCGGCCGGCCTTTCCGACATGAACCTGGCGGCGCTGTGCGCCGCCCTTTTTCTTGCAGATGCCCGCCGCTCGCGCCCCTTTTTGTCCGTGGTCCTGGTGGAGCCAGGCAGCCGCGCAACGGCTTCGCCGTCCTCCACTTCGTTCCGGCCCTGAAACCCATTCCATCACACAGACGCGATGGATGTCTGGAGGGTGCGCGGCCGGCCTTTGGGCTCCGCCTTTGAGAACCCCGTGACGGGGCCGCGATCGGCGCGGTCTCGAGAATGGAGTTTTAAGAAGATGAACAGGAAAGAAAACAAACCCCGCGTCGATCTCTACGCAAAAATCACCGACCGCATCGTCGCGGATCTGGAGAAGGGCGTGCGGCCCTGGGTGCAGCCCTGGAGTGCGGCGAATACGACAGGCCGCATTACGCGCCCGCTGCGTCATAATGGCGAGCCGTACAGCGGTATGAACGTGCTGTTGCTTTGGTCGGAAGGCATGGCGCGTGGTTATTGCGCCCCGATCTGGATGACATACAAGCAGGCGACCGAGCTCGGCGCACATGTCCGCAAGGGTGAAACCAGCGCCACGGTGATCTACGCCAGCCGGTTCACAAAGAAGGAAGCTGATGCCCGCGGCAACGAGGTGGAGAAGGACATTCCTTTCCTCAAGGCCTATGGCGTTTTCAACGTCGAGCAGATCGAAGGCCTGCCTGAGCACTACTACCATGGACCGAAGCCGGTTCTCGATCCGATCGAGCGGATCGAACATGCCGACCACTTCTTCGGTAATACCGGTGCAGTGATCCGCCATGGCGGCACGAAGGCATTCTATTCGCCATCGAGCGACCATATCCAGATGCCGCCTTTCGAAACGTTCCGCGACGCTGAATCTTACGTAGCCGTCCTCAGCCACGAAACGGTGCATTGGACTGCGAGCCCCGACCGTGTCGGTCGCGATCTCAGCCGCTATACGAAGGATCGCAGTGAACGAGCGCGGGAAGAACTCGTTGCCGAACTCGGAAGCTGCTTCCTCTGCGCCGATCTTGGAATCGTGCCGGAGCTGGAGCCACGGTCTGATCATGCTTCCTACGTGGAATCGTGGTTGCGCGTCCTTCAGGGTGATCGCCGTGCGATCTTCCAGGCTGCCGCCCATGCCCAGCGTGCCGTCAATTATCTGCATGACCTCCAGCCCTCCGGTGAAATCGCGGAGGCAGCCTGATGTTCTCTCCAATCGACAAAGGGGATGGCAGGTCGCCATCCCCGATCCGGCTTCGCGTGCTCAGTCTCGGTGCAGGCGTTCAGTCGACCACGCTCGCCCTGATGGCCGCACATGGTCATTTCGGCCCCCGGGATTGTGCGATCTTTGCCGATACAGGCTGGGAGCCGGCCGCCGTCTACGAGCATCTGCGCTGGCTGATGTCGCCCAATGTGTTGCCGTTTCCCGTCTATGTCGTCTCGGCCGGGAATCTGCGGGACAGTCTGCTAGCGGCCGGCCAGGGCAAAAGATGGGCCGCAATCCCGGCCTTCACCCGCACCGTCGACCGGCGCGGCAATGTGTCGATTGGTATGATCCGACGGCAATGCACCACCAGCGCCAAGATCGAGCCGATCCGGCGCAAGGTGCGCGAACTGACGGGCCTCACCCGCAAGCGGTCCCCGAGACATGCCGTTGTGATCCAATGGCCGGGCATCTCCATGGACGAGGTGGTGCGGATAAAGCCGAGCCGCGAGGCCTGGCAGGTCAACCGGTTTCCTCTCATCGAGAAGCGGATGACCCGTCAGGATTGCCTCAACTGGATCAGAAGCCATGGCTATCCCGATCCACCGAAGAGCGCCTGCATTGGATGCCCGTTCCACAGCAACGCCATGTGGCGAAACATGCGGGATCGCGATCTGCCTGCATGGAACGATGCCGTCGAGGTGGATCGGGCGATCCGCTGGCCTGCGCGGGATCCGCAGTGAGGTGTTTCTGCATCGATCCGGTGTCCCTCTCGATGAAGTCGACCTGTCGACCGCGACCGACCACGGTCAGCTCGACCTGTGGCCGAATGAATGTGAGGACATGTGCGGCCTGTAATCGTTCAGCCGGGGGAGCATCGTGGTTTCGACACGCCGGCGGCGCGGCTCACGGTCCCGCCATGCCGCCGGTCATCGTTCGGGTGATAACCCGAGGGCCGAGCCAGATCAGCCGGCCTGTGCCGACGTTCAACCCGAGATGGGCATTTTCACGATCTTGAAGCGGTCGTTCCAGCTGACGTGGC
>JAKDNM010000029.1 GCA_030456445.1 Hyphomicrobiales bacterium | reverse complement strand
TGTATGATGCGGAGGCGATATGTTGGGGCAGCGCGATCAATTCCGGGACGGGAGCGCTTTTTCGCATCTCGCCACATGGAAGAGAGATGGTCACCACCATGCCCCTACCGCTTCTCCCATATGAGGGAAGCGCGGCCGAGGCCGGTCGACGGAAGTAGGAGAAACGACAAGCGAAACGATGCACCATGGGCACCGCGACGCAGCCCTCGGCAGATAACGGTTACAGGATGCACAGAAGTGTTTTGGACGAGGTAATCTCATGATACGCTCCTTAAACGCGGCGCATCCGCGCGCCGCAAAAAACGAGCCGCATTTTTTCTGGAGATTTCCTGGAGCGATATTTACGTGCGGTTTTCGAAAACTATAACTCGCCCCAGGAGAAAGCAGCGGCCTTCTCCGGCGAGCCTCGAAATCCTTATGAAGTTTTCCATATACATACTTTGAATCTATATAGTATTTTTGCCTTTTCAAGGCCGCAATAAACCACTCGCCGAAACTACGTTCCTTCCGGCTTCGTCTTTCCCGCCGGAAGTACATCTGGCCGCCGAAACATGATGGAACGGGGCGGCACGCCTTCCCTTCCCTCGGTCCGCTCCCGGTAGAGCACGGCGCGCGCGAGCAGCATGAGCGTCACCGGCGTCGTGACGGTGACGAAGATGCCGATCAGTATTTCGTGGATGGCAAGCCGCGAACCAAGCATCGAAAAGCATACGATCGAGGCGAGCACGATCGCTCCCGTACCCCAGCTCGTTCCAAGCGTCGGCGCGTGGATGCGATCGAAGAACGTGCCGAGGCTGAGCGTACCGACGGCGCCGATCAGCGCCAGTCCGGCACCGACCAGGACAAGGACAGCGACGAGGAGGGCTGCCCATGCCGGCAGCAGTTCCGCGGGCGTCATTCGATCACCTCGCCGCGCATGAGAAACTTGGCGAGCGCCACGGTCGACACGAAGCCGATGACCGCGATCGCCAGCGCCGCCTCGAAATAGAGCGCGCTGCCGGTGCGGATGCCGACGGTGAGGATCAGAAGCATGGCATTAACATACATCGCGTCGAGACATAAAACGCGATCCTGCGCGCGGGGCCCGCGGATGATCCGGTAGGTGTTGCAAATCATCGCCATCGCAAGCATCGACTGGGCGATCGTAAGCGACCAGAGAAGAATGGAGGCACTCATTCGAAAATCTCCATCAGCAGGCTCTCGTAACGGTTCTTGATCAGGTCGACCCACTCCTCTTGCGAAACGAGGTCGAGGACGTGGATCACCAGAACGCCGGAATCCGCGGCATATTCGACCCAGGCCGTGCCCGGGGTGCTGGTGACGATGCAGGCGAGCACCGCCAGCCCGTTCCTGTCACGCAGATCGAGCGGTATGGCGACGAAGCCCGACACATGCTTGCGACCGCGGCCCATGAGGATGATGCCGGCGACGGCGATGTTGGAGCGTAATATGTCGTAGAGCACGATCGCGCCGAGTTTCGGGATGAGCCGCCAGCGCCTCAGCCTCGGCTTGGGTAGTTGCAGCGCCGCCACCGCGCGCGATGCGATCAGCGCGACGACGATCCCGAGCAGGAAGTGGCCGAGCGAGAAGGCGTTGAGCAGCATCCACATCAAGACGAGGGAGGCTGCAAGCAGCGGATGGGGTACTATGCGGCTCACGGGGTAACCGCCTTCACGCTGCCGGCCTTCGTGCCGGTTTGCAGGACGCCGCCGATATAATCGGCCGACACGTGCAGCGCCCGGGCGGTCGCATCGGTATAGCGGATCATCGCGCCGCCCTCGACGGTCAATGCAAGGCAAAGGCCGATCAAAAGAACGATCGGCGCCACTTCCACGACGCGGACGCGCGGCACGATCACTTCGAGCGGCGCCCAGAAGGTGCGGATGCCGGTGCGCATCATGGCGATCAGCGCGGCAAGGCCGGAGAGGATCACCAACGTGACGAGCACCCAGGTGCGGGCGGGGACCGCCGCGGGCGCGCCGAGCCCGTCGAGGTTAAGCATGGCCGTCAGCAGCGCAAAC
Organism: Hyphomicrobiales bacterium; assembly: GCA_030456445.1. Lineage (GTDB taxonomy): Bacteria > Pseudomonadota > Alphaproteobacteria > Rhizobiales > Rhizobiaceae > Mesorhizobium_L. The sequence goes on along the minus strand of JAKDNM010000029.1, from coordinate 31,049 downwards.
TTGGCGACGAAGCCCGAGAGCGGCGGCAGGCCGGCCAGCAGGAGTGCCAGACAACCGAAGCAGACGCCGAGGACGGCAAGCGCGCCGGGCATCATGACGCCGACCTCTTCTTCCTCGACCTCCTCCGCATCGACCTCGTCGCCATAGGCGGCCATGGTGACGGTCAGGAGGTCGGCGCCGGGTTCGCGCGCGCGCTCGACCAGTTCGATCAGCATGAAGAGTGCGGCGATGGTCAGTGTCGAACTGACCAGATAATAGAGCGCGCCCGACACGACCGCGGTATCGCCCATGCCGACGGCGGCGAGCAGCGTACCCGACGAAACCAGGAGGCTGTAGCCGGCAAGCCGTCCCATGGCCTGCGAGGCGAGCACGCCGAAAGCGCCGAAGGCGATGGTCGCCATGCCGCCGAGCAGGAGCACCGTGCCGCCAAAGCCGGTCAGTTCGCCGGCAGCGCTGCCGAAGATGAGCAGCGACAGGCGCAGGATGACATAGATGCCGACCTTGCTCAGCACCGCGAAGATCGCTGCGACGGGTGCGGCGGCGGCCATATAGGCTGGAGGCAGCCAGAAGCAGAGCGGCCACATGCCGGCCTTCACCAGGAAGGCGACGCCGAGGATGGCCGCGCCCGCCTGCAGGAGCGTCCTGTCCTCCGGTGCCACGGAAGGCAGCCGCAGCGCGAGGTCGGCCATGTTGAGGGTGCCGGCGATGCCGTAGATCAGGCTGACGCCGATCAGGAAGAGAAGCGAGGCGGCGAGGTTGATGGCTATATAATGCATGCCCGAGCGGACGCGGAACACGCCGCCGCCGTGCAACAGCAATCCATAGGAAGCCGCCAGCACGACCTCGAAGAAGACGAACAGGTTGAACAGGTCGCCGGTGAGGAAGGCGCCGCCGAGCCCCATCAGCAGGAACTGGAAAAGGGTGTGGAAGTGCGGCCCGGCCCTGTGCCAGCGCGCCATGGAGAAGGTGAGCGAGGCGAGCGCCAGCACCGATGTCAGAACCAGCATCAAAGCCGCCAGCCGATCCAGCACCAGTACGATGGCGAAGGGCGCGGGCCAGCCGCCGACGGCATAAGACCATGACAGCGCCGCGCCGTGCGCCGGCACCGTATCGGCAATCCGCATCAGCGCCAGCGTGACGAACAGCAAGAGCAGGGTCGACGCGAAGTTGACCAGCGCCTTCAGCGTCCGGCGCGTCTCGTCGAAGAGCAGCAGTGCTGCTCCAGTCGCGAGCGGCAGCAGGACTGGCACGATGAGGAGATGCCGGCTCCACTCCATCAGCGCTGCTCCCGCCCGTCGACATGGTCGCTGCCGGTCAACCCGCGCGAGGCGATCAGCACCACCAGGAACAGCGCCGTGGTGGCGAAGCCGATGACGATGGCCGTCAGGACCAGTGCCTGGGGAACCGGGTCGGCATAGCCGGCCGGATCGGCGGCGCCGCCCGCGCCCAGTACGGGCGGAGCGCCGACACGCAGGCGGCCCATCGAGAAGATGAAGAGGTTGACGGCATAGGATAAAAGCGAAAGGCCGATCACCACCTGATAGGTGCGCGGGCGCAGGATCAGCCAGACGCCGGAACCCGCGAGCACCCCGATGGCGATGGCGAGCGTCAGCTCCATCATGGCTGTTCCTCTATGCGGGCGGAGCGCAGACGGCGGATGGACTGGTGGGCGATCGCGATAAGCATGAGGACGGTCGCGCCCACGACGAGCGCGAACACGCCGAGATCGAAAAGCGCCGCACTCGCCATCGGCACCTTGCCGATCAGGGGCAGGTCGGCATAGCGGAAATAGGAAGTCAGGAACGGACGGCCAAACAGGATGGCGGCTGCGCCGGTGAACGCGGCGAGGAGCAGGCCGCCGCCGATCCACTTGACGGGCAGGACGCGCAGCCTGCTTTCGACCCAGTTGGTGCCCGCCGCCATGTATTGCAGGATGAAACCGGCGGCGAGCGCTACGCCCGCCGCGAAACCGCCGCCCGGCGCATCGTGCCCGCGCAAAAGCAGATAGGCCGCCAGCACGATAACCACGGCGAACATCCACTGCATGATGATCGACGGCACGAACAGATAATCGGACGCGGTGGCGCCCGGTTCGCGATCGGGGTCTTCCTCGTCATAGGCGTACTGGATACGCTGCTGTTCCGGCCGCTCGATGGTGTCCGGCGCCGGGCGGAAGCGCCGCAGAAGCGCGAATACGGTCAGCGCCACAATGCCCAGCACCGTGATCTCGCCCAGCGTGTCGAAGCCGCGGAAATCGACGAGGATCACGTTGACGATGTTGAGCCCGCCGCCTTCGCTATAGGATTTTTCCACGAAGAAGTTGGCGATCGTGTCCGGCGGGGTACGGGTCATCACCGCGTAGGAAATCGCCGCCATGCCCGCCCCGGCGATGACAGCAACGGCAAAATCGCGGGCACGGCGGAGGCGCGCCAGTAGTCCGCCCGGCTCGACCAGGGTCTCCGACCGCTTTGGCAGCCAGCGCAGGCCGAGCATGATGAGAACGGTAGTGACGATCTCGACGACAAGCTGGGTCGCCGCCAGATCGGGTGCCGAGAGCCAGACGAACGTCATGCAGGTAACGAGCCCCGTTCCACCCATCAGGACGAGCGCCGCAAGACGATGGTATTTCGCCTGATAAGCGGCGGCGACCGCGCACGCCATGCCGACCGCCCAGAGGATGACGAAGGTCGGGTCGACCACTCCTCCCCGGAAGCTGCCAAAGCCAAGGCCGCCAGAAAGCGGCAGAAGGGCCGCCAGGATCGCTACGACGACAAGGGCAAGCATCTGCGGCTGCAGGCGCCGAGTGCCGAAGACCGCTTCCACGAAACGCGCCCCGCGCCAGGAAATGGCCATCATCACGACTTCGAAAATCCGGTTGCCCTCGATGCGGCCGAAAAACGGTGGACGTTCCGCCTTCTCAAGATAGTTGCCAATCAGGATATAAAGGAGCGTCCCGCCACCGAGCGCCACCAGGCTCATCGCAAAAGGCACGGTGAAGCCGTGCCATACCGCGAGGCTGTATTCGGGCGCGGGCGTGCCGAGCGCCGCCGAGGCTGCGACCTTGAGGAACGGCCCGATGGTCAGGCCCGGCACGATGCCGACGACGAGGCATGCGATGACCAGAAAGGTGACGGGGAAGCCCATCCAGAACGGCGGCTCATGCGGCTCGCGCGGAAAACTTTCGGGTGGCGCGCCCATGAAGATCGAATGGATCAGCCGCATCGAATAAGTGACGGCGAGCGCGCTTCCCAGGACGGCCGCGTAGGGCGCGGCGACGTCCACCCACGAATCGGCGTGGGTCGCCACCGCTTCGGCGAAGAACATCTCCTTCGACAGAAAGCCGTTCAGGAGCGGGACGCCGGCCATGGCCGCGCTTGCCACGGTGGCCAGCGTTCCGGTAATCGGCATGTAGCGGAACAGGCCGCTCAGCCGCCTCAAATCGCGCGTGCCGGACTCATGGTCGATAATACCGGCCGCCATGAAAAGCGATGCCTTGAACGTCGCGTGGTTCAGCATGTGGAAAATGGCGGCGACCAGGCCGAGCGGACTGCCCAGGCTGAGCAGCAGCGTCGTAAGCCCCAGATGGCTGATCGTCGAATAGGCGAGCAGCCCCTTCAAATCCTGCTGGAACATGGCGAGATAAGCACCCAGCACGAACGACGCCATCCCCACCAGCCCGACGATGATGAACCACTCCGGCGTGCCCGAAAGCACCGGCCACAGCCGCGCCATGAGGAACACGCCTGCCTTCACCAACGTTGCCGAATGCAGGAATGCGGAGACGGGCGTCGGCGCGGCCATGGCGTTGGGCAGCCAGAAGTGAAACGGGAACTGCGCGCTCTTGGTGAACGCCCCGAGAAGGATCAGGACCAGCGCCGGGACGTAAAGAGCGTTGTCGCGGATGAGGTTGCCCGAATCGAGCACGGCATCGAGGTCGTAGCTGCCGACGATATGGCCGATCAAAAGCACGCCGGCGAGCAGCGCCAGCCCTCCGGCCGCCGTGACGGTCAGCGCCATGCGGGCGCCGTCGCGCGCCGCCGGATTGTGATGCCAGTACCCGACCAGCAGGAAGGAGAAGATGCTGGTCAGTTCCCAGAAGATAACGAGCAGGATCAGGTTGCCTGAAAGGACGATCCCGAGCATCGAGCCCATGAACGCCAGGAACAGGAAATAGAAGCGGCGGACCGGATCCTCCGGCGAGATGTAGTAGCGGCTGTATATGACGACAAGCAGTCCGATACCGCTGACGAGGAAGGCGAAGAACCAGGCGAAACCGTCCATCCTGAGCGCGAAGTCGAGGCCGAGAGAGGGTATCCACTCGACATCGCGGCGGATGCTTCCTCCGCTGCTGACCGAGGGGTAGAGCAAGGCCGTCAGCACGAGACAGGCAAGCGTGGTCGCCCCCGCGATTGCCGTGGCCAGCGCCCGTGAATCGGACCGGAGGACGAGGGTCACCAAGCCTGCGACAAACGGCAAGGCGACGATCAGGACCAGCGCCGAAGGCTCCATCATTCCCTTTGTGGCTGAGAGGCGCGCATATGGTTCTTTAAGCTATCGGAATCGCTCTCGGCAACACGAAGGGCCCGGCAATCTGGAAGGACGTAACCTTTTCGTTCGCGACATGACGTCCCGGTTGTGAGGAATGGCGGACGACGCGGCGAAAACGACCGGAACTTTGCACGCGTCGCAAACGGACAAGCCTGCCTCCTATGGCGGGCGCGTCAAGGAGGGCATGGGCAAGACGGAGTTCAATGAGCGGCACGGCCACGTGCTCGGCCTGAAGGATATAGACATCTCCATGTCGGCGGGCTGCGTCCAGGTCGTCATGGGACTGTCCGGCTCAAGTCGACGCTCATGGTCACGCCCGTGACACGCGTCGGCAGCGAGGCCACCGCCGGTATGCCTGCATACGAATTTTAAGATCGTCCGGAAATTGCCTTTTGTGTGCCGTAAGCAGGGATGACGCGTCTAGATGTGAGCGTTTTGTTTTCGTGCAATTCCGGATGGAAAACTGCTTCCTTTTCCTGGAATTGCTAAAGCCAACCGGAAAGGCAATGGATTTGCTGTCCCAGGAAAGAAGCAAAGCGGGAAACCATTCGGATTTCCGGCAAGTCCGGATCCGGCCCGCATGAAAAAGACTGTGCTCGGGCTCAAGCCCATATCGGCAACCGGCAACAGTTTCGCCGGGCTTTTCTCCCGGCATATCGATGACGCAAGTTTCGAACGGGAGGCGTTCGAATGGGACAAACTGGGAGGCGGCCGCTACGACATCGTGGTTTTTCACTGGCCGACCGAGTTTTTCCGGCCGACCAGTCGAAAGGCGAGCCTTGCGCTGCTGGCCGGCATGCTGCGGGCCAGGCTCCTCCACCGGACGAAGTTCGTCTGGGTGGTGCACAATCTCGAGCCACATGACGGCGGCAGCATGAAATCGGAGGTGACGACGCGGCTCTTCCTGCGGCTATTGAATGGGGTGATCCTGATTTCGCGGCATTCGCTCGGCGAGCTTCACAGATACTATCCGCAGACACGTTCCCTGCCTGCTTTGATTACACGCCATGGGCGCTACGAGCCGCTCGCCAGCCCACCGGCGGCGTTCATGCCGGCCACCCGCCGGAACCGACTGCTCTTCTTCGGCATGATCCGCGAATACAAGAATGTGGAGCGGCTGGTGGCCGAGGCGCGCAAGGTCGAACTCGCCCCGTTCTCCCTGACTGTCACGGGCGTATGCCGGGACGAGGGTCTGGAGCGCAGGATTCGCCAGGCGGCGGGCGACGACATGCGGATCGACCTCGATATCCGGCACAGCTTCGTGCCCGATGAGGAACTGGAGCGCGTGATCGACGCGCATGACGCGGTGGTGCTGCCTTACCGGAACATCCTGAACAGCGGCGTTGCCCTGCATGCGCTGGGGCGCAACAAGCCGATCCTGGCGCCCCGGATCGGCAGCCTGCCGGAACTGCAACAGGAAGCAGGCAAGGAATGGGTGCATCTTTTCGATGGCGAGATCACGGCGGACCATATGACCCGCTTCCTCGCCGCGCTGGACTTTACCGGTCCAGTTCCAGACCTTTCCGCCTATGAATGGCAGCGCGTCGGCAACGAGGTCACCGGTTTCCTGCAAACGCTGAAATAGTTTTCACCGGCTCCAGAGATCGTAAGGAAAGCTCGCCTTCAGGGGAGCGGCGTCGAACCGGATCGGATCGAGCGGACTTGCCTGGACAGCCTCCTCGCGCGACCGCGTGAGACGCAACGCGGAGCGGCCGACGCCAAGGACATAGTCCTCATATTTGAACAGGTTTTCTTCCTCCGACAGGCGCAGATAGGTGCAGGGAACGCCGAAGGCATCCGCCACCACCAGCCCGTGCAGGGAGGTCGAGATGACGTGACGCGCCTTCGATATCCGGTACACGACCGACCACCAGGGATCGAGCGGCGAAATCATGTTCTCCCACCCCTGCATGGCGGAAAGATCATGCAAATTGGGAACGAAGGCGACCGGATCGGCCCGCTCGGCGGGACGGGGAAACCGGATCTTGAGCAGATCCGCGATCAGGATCGCCGGATCGCCGAAGATTTCAGGCGCCTCGATTCCCCGGCGAAGAAGAAAGTCGCGGGTCAGCGGCCCGCGAACCGCTCGCACATCGAGATGGCGGAATGTATGGTCCACGATCGGGATCTTGCCGTTCACGCCCGAACCCCAGACCACGTCCCCATCGCGTGCGAAATGAAGGATGGACCCGACCGCCAGCAAGCGGGCGGGGGCGGATCGCTCCTCGTCGAGAAAGCAATCCGCATCGGCCGCCATCTTGGTCACGATCACGGAAGATAGATAGTCGCCGAAATTCACGCCGGCGGGCGACCGCCACCAGAAGAGCTCGATCCCATGGGGCCGGTATCCGACGGCCGGGCTCACATCGGCGCGCGCCAGATTCCCCACGGTCCGGATCAGTCTGCGTACGCCCGCCGAACCTGCAAGCATCGAACTCATCGTGCCATCCCGTCGAATGCGAAAGCCCGAGCTAAATCAGGCAGCCTTCCCGAAAAACTCCCGTTGCACCGAACCGCCGACCAATCGCAGTCTCGACAGATTGCGCAGCATCCTGCGCGGCCGCTTCAGCGCGCCCCAGTTCAGGAAATAGCGCGTGAGAAGACTGGGCGTGCCGCTATGCGAGCCCTCATGCCCGACACGATAGACCGCGCCACGGAACGGCAGCTTCGCCAGCGGCGTTCCCTGCCCCGCCAATATCTCGTTGATGCAATGGTGGCTTCCGAGCATCGATTTTATCCACCCGGCGGATGCGTCCCCGAACCGCTCCGGCAGGCCGTAGAGGTCGGCCCTGACGATCAGGGACGTTCCGCAAACATGGTTGAAATCATCGTTGCCCAGGAGGAGCCTCCCGCCATGGTCCCATATGTAGCCCCTGTCGATGATCCAGCCGTTCGCGTCTCGATTTTCCGATACGAAACGGACCAGGTGCGAACTGACGAAATCGTCGTCGTCGACGATCATGAAGAAGCGGCTGTCGCGGACGCGAAGCATTCCTTTCAGCACGCGCCTTCCCTTGTCGATGCGAAAGGCCTCGCGGAAATCCTCCACGTCGGCGCCGGCGCGCTCATGCATGTCATTCGGCGGGAACGTCACGCGTTCGACCTCGAACCTATCGGGCAGTTCGGGCAGGTCCGCGCCTTCATTCGCTACGATGATCCCGCGCCAGTCGCCGCTCGCCTGGTTGGCGATAGAGGCCACCGTTTCGGCGAGGTTCGCCTTCAGGAGACTCCAGTCGCGGGCGTTGTCCTGATGCCGGACCGGTATGATGAAGGTAAGGAGCGTCATCGGGCGCGATCTCCGGAATTTCCTGTTCGCATCGATTTCTCAGGCGGCGGCGGCCATGCGGGCCTGGTCCGTCGCCCATTCCAATCCATCGTCCAGCGAGGAAGCACGGTAGGTCAGGTCCATACCGCCGGAGAACGCGGCCATGAAGCGGCCGATCTTGCCGTAGCTGTTGTCGAGCACAGCATGCGGCCGGCCGACGAGCAGGGAGCAGATATGGACGTGCAGCCGGTCGGTGACGATCGCCCGGCCGCGCGAAATCTGGCGGATGCCGCGACGGAAGCGATTATGCGCCGCCGCGTCGAGCTTGCGCAGCCTGATTTCCTCAGGCTTGAATGCCAGGAGCGCCGAGGCTGCCCCGGCCGCCTTCGACACGCGCACATGACGGGCGGATTCGGTTATCCAGTCCTCGATGGGCAGGCCGGGATAGGCCGAACGGTCCATCTCGCCCGTCTTCTCCAGATCGGCCCTCAGCATCGCCAGCACAGGGAATTCAGCAGCGTCCGGTTCGATCGCGCCGATCCAGAACGCCATGTCGGGGCAAAGGCGCACCTCGCAGTCGAAATGCTTCTCGGCAAAATCTTTCGATTCCCGATCGCGCACCAGCAGCAGGAAGTTTCGATGCCGGGCGATCGCACGCGCCGTCTGCTCGACGCGCGCCTCGGAACGGTAATGGATCGACTGCGGAAACTGGATGATCCGCCGATGCGGGAATCGCTCGAGCACATATTCGCGGAAATCCTGGTGGGAAACCCACAGATCGCCGAAATTGCCGCCGCCATGGATGAAAATCGGCCCATCAGGCACGGCGCGTTCCAGTGCTTCGGGCGAGAAATCGCGCATGCGCGAGACATAGGCCGGCCGCTTGCGGCAACTTGCCAGATACGCCATCTCGCCGAGCCAAATCGCCGAATCGCCGCAGTTGCGGATATCGGGAAAATCCAGGATGGCCAGTGGCCGATCGTCTGCAAGATGGTCCCGCAGACAATCGTCTATCGCGCCTTGCAACTGGGCGATCAAAGCAAGGTCAGATTGCGTTCGCATCGCACACTCCGCTGGCCGGGGCGGCCGGCCGGGCCTGAAACTATCGGCGCGCCAGGCGCATTGCGTTCTTGCGTCGCTTCCATTGCTCGACAAAATCCCAATGTCTCGAAGTAATATCTATCGTTCGTGTAACACCAATCCCTCCGACCCGCCCAAACAATGGCCCATGCCAAGCTTTGCATCCAATCAATTTGATCTATATGGCATTCATCAATATTTATAATTACCTCGCTATTATTACAAATATGTAATATATCTCTCAATCTCTGTGACGATATCACCTCCGCAACATGCAGTGCCGTATGCCGCCATCGATATATCCATACCGCGACGCCTCCCATCTCCGCCGGCCACAACATCCTGAAGCCATTGTCGAAAACCGCCGCCTCGCTTTCCTTGAACCGAACGGGCCGATCAAGGATGACGTTGAGCGATCCCGGAACGATGTTCTGTCCTGTTATTTCCTCGATTTCTTCCATGTGGACAGCAAGTTCAGCCGCCGCTCTTCCTCTGCCGCTTCGCACATGACCGGAAATCTGGATGCCGGCTTTGATGCGGGCTCCATGGCCCGCTTCCGTCTTTCCTACGGACACTTCAGCGCGATTGTCGATTGTATCGTTCCTCCTGCCGATGGAATGCGATCGCATTGCGGTTCTCCGTTCGCTCCGGCCGGTCACGACGCCGGAAAATGCCGTGCCGCCGGGCCGATGTTCGACAGGATCTTGCCTGCAATCCTCAGGACTTCCGTTTCCGGCCCGGCCGGACGCTTCATGGCCAGCCATAGAAGGAGCGTCGTGCCGCAATAGAAAACCGCACCCGATGCCACGAGGATCACCAATTGCCATAGCATCGCCGGCCGATCGGCCGCGGAACCCAAAAAGCTCGAGACGAGGGAAACGCCCGCAGCCATGAGGGCGACGCTTGCAAGGGCGCGCCCATTGGCCGCGAGCTGTTTCAGGACACCTACGCCGATGAAGCGCTTCACCAGGATCATGTTGACGAACGCGGCAAGCGTACCGGTGAAGATGCGGCCGAGTATGACGCCGTGTATCCCGTAGGTGACGAGCCCGATAAAGATGATCGGAACGCGGACGAGCAGCATCTGCGTATCGCGCATGAACAGGATGCGTGTCTCGCCCTTGGCCATGCCCAGCGGCTGCACCAGCGAGCCGAGGGTCTGGAAGGCATAGACGGAGGCGAGCGACTGGATGATGAAGATGATCGGCGCCCATTTCTCACCGAGCGTCAGGTGGACCAGCGGATCGGCGATCACCGCCACCCCGATGCCAGCGGGAAGCGCGATCGCCGAAACCAGCGCCTGAACGCGCTGGTAAGCTGCCGCCAGGCGCTTGGGATCGTTGCGGATGCTGGCAAAGCTCGGATAGATCGTCTGGGTCAGCGGCGCTGTCGCCTCGCGCGTCGGCATGCGCGCAAGATTGCTGCCGACCGTGTAATAGCCGAGGCTCGTCCCGCCCAGCATCTTGCCGATAAGAAGAATGTCGAACCGCCAGTTCAGCGTATTGGTGATCTGGCTTGCCGCCAGCCATGCGGAAAAAGAGAAAAACTCCCGCGCATGGCGGAACGTTATTCTTGGGCGGAACGGCAGCACGAAATAGGAGATGACGACGTTCGTCGCCTGGCTCGTAAGCGCCCCGATCACCAGCGCCCAATAGCTGTGATACATCACCGCGATCAGCACCGCGACGACGAAGCCCGCAAATTTCTGCGATACGCTGAGAACGAACTCCTGCCAGAATATGAGGTTGCGCTGGAGCATCACCAGGCGCGGATTGGTCAGGCCGCTCATGAATACGCTTGCCCCAAGCGCCAGCATGACGCCGAACAGCCTCGGATCGTCGTAGAGGATGGATGCCGGATAGGCCGAGGCGGCGAAGAGAAGGCAAAGGATCAGGCCGCGCGTCGCGTTAAGCGTCCAGGCCGCGCTGAAGTGCGATTCTCCCGGCGCCTCGTGGCGAATAAGCGCCTGATTGAGCGATAACTCCGTGACCGTCGTCACGATCAGCAGCATCGTGGTCGCGAGCGCTACAAGGCCGAAATCGGCTGGTGTCAGATACCATGCCAGCACGAAGGTGCTGAGCGTCGCCAAAAGGTTGACGACCGCCCGCGACAGGCTGAGCCACAGGCTCCCCTTGATCAGCCGACCGGTGATACTGCTCATACGTCGAACCTGAAAATGCGCTCTTTGCGGCGAGCGGCCATGCCTATGCCGCGATTGCGGCGGAGTTTCGTGCTGCCTGTTCAAGGACGTCGAGGAAAACGGCGAACTGATAATCCGGGTCCATCTGGGGCCGCGCCGCATAACGCAAAGCGGCGGCCGACAAGCGATCATAATGGCTTTCGTCACGCCAGAGTTGCCGCAATTCGGACACCCATTCCTCGATCGGGGCATCGTAATCGAGCACGATGCCGCCCTCTCCGATCGCTTCGGGCAGCCCCCCGCGGCGCGAGCCGATCACGGGAATGCCGCTGCAATGCGCCTCCGAAGCGACACGGCCCCAGGCTTCTTCCCATTTGCTTGGCGCAAGGAGAATCCGGGTACGGCCGTAGACGGTCTTCATGTCGTCGGTGCGCCCTTCGAAAACCACGTTTTCGAGATGCGACAGCGTCCGCTCGACTTCGACGCGGCGCTCGCCATCAAGCTTCCAGCTTTCCACGAAAAGAAACGGGATCTCAGGGCAGCGCCTGGCGATCTCGACGGCCTTTTCGAAACCCTTCTCGGCATAGGGATTGATGAAGGTAACGTATTGCCTCGATGTATTCGCCCGATATTTCGCCGGATCGATCGTAGGCGGAATGACTGTGGAGCGAATGCCGAACCGCGCCTGATAGGTGCGCGCGGTGAACTCGGAATTGGCGATGAAGCGCGCGCCCTTCAGTTCCGACGGGTCGCCTGCCAGTTCATGAAACTCGACATTCCTTAGATAGACAACCAGCGGGACGCCCGCGATTTCCAGGGCTTTTCCCAGCGGAACGGATTTATGGCACTGGACGACGGCGACATCGGGATTGAGGCGCGAGACCGCGAAGGGCACCGCCTCGCAAGGATGCCATGCGCGTACCACCGGGTAACCGGGGAAATGGTCCATCACGGCCCCTTGCCGCAGAAGCTTCAGCTTGATGCGCGCAGCCATGCCGAAAGCTCCGTCGCCGAAAAGCGCGGCAAGGACCGCGGCCTCATGCCCATGGTTTCGAAGCTGTTCCACGAGATGATGCGTGCTCGATTGAACGCCGCCGTGAAATTCAGGATAATATCCATTGCCACCGGCAAACAGAATTCGCATCGTGCCGTCACTCACTCTCTGCCCCCGGCCCAAGGGTAAAGAGGGAAACGCCCGGAGGCGCAGGCGGCTCCGAGACGGGCCGCAACTTGTTCGTCCATGAGGTATTGCACCGCAAAAAATGGCAGCCTCATGACACAGCGTGCGCAACGCGAACGCGGTACGTGCATTTATGCATGCGGTTTGTGGAAAAAGCAGGGCTCGCGGCGGATAAATATCGATGATGAAGTTTAGTAGCCTGCTGGCTTCGCGAAGGGCGCGACACCGCCGCCGGCGCATCGCCGTCGAAATAGACGATATCGTCGTTTATGCGATCGGCGACGTTCATGGCTGCCTCGGCGAATTGCTGGAACTCGAAGCGATGATCGTCGCCGACAGTGCCGGCCTGCCTGCCGGCAAGCTGATCGTCATGCTCGGCGACTATGTCGATCGTGGTCCTTCTTCGGCGCAGGTGCTCGACCATCTGACGGCGCCGCCGCCGGATGGCTTCGAGCGCCTCTGCCTCGCCGGCAATCACGAGATCGCCATGCTCGACTATCTGGAGGGGCGGATCAGCCGGGGGGAGTGGCTCAGGATGGGCGCGTCGCCGACCTTGACGTCCTACGGCATGGACTACGAGCGACTGAAAGCGATCTACGGGATCGACGGCGACATCGATGGCATGATCCGTGCCACCATACCGTCCTCGCACCGGAGTTTCCTGCACTCATTGCCGATGATGGCAACAGGCGGGCGCATCGTCTTCGTCCATGCCGGCATCCGGCCGGAGCGTTCGCTGGACCAGCAAACCGACATGGACCTCGTCACCATCCGGTCCGGCTTCTTCGACCAGGCTCACCTGTTGAGGAACTATGTGGTTCACGGGCACACTCCGGTCGACAGGCCGGCGCGTGACGGAAAGCGCATCAATATCGACACGGGCGCCTATTACAGCGGCCGGCTGAGCGCGGTTCGCATATGGAGAGGCCGCGGGCGCTTCCTCGCCACGGAAGGAAAATCCTCTCAGATCGAGTCGGCCGGCTCCCGGTAATACGAAGCGTACTTGTCGAGATAGTGCTCCGACGCCCCGTAGATCCCATAGCGGCCGAGCTTCTTCGTGTCGGTCTTGTTCAGCACCACGCCGAGAACCTTCGCCGCGATCTGGGGCTCGTTCTGCAAGGTCGTGCGCACGAGATTCCGCGGCGTGGCGCCCCATTCGGATACGAGCACGAAACCGTCCACATGCGGCTCGAAAGCCTTCGCGTCCACAACCGGGCCGAAGGGCGGAAGGTCCACGATGATATAATCGTACGAACTGCGTGCGGCATTGATGAGGTTCGCCATGCCCGGACCGGACAACAATTCGCTCGTGTGGGAGAGGCGGCCGCCGAGCACGTTGGGAATGATCGACAACCTCGTCCCGGTGGTCACCTTGACGACATTCTGCCAGCGTTCCTCACCGAGGATCGCTTCGACCAGCCCGGCCTCGGGCGCGATGGAAAGGGCGCGGCTCAGGCCGGGATTACGCATGTCGCCGTCGATCAGAAGGGTCCTGGCGCCGGTTGCTGCACACAGTTCCGCAAAATTGGCGGAGACTGTCGTCTTGCCCTCTCGCGGCAGGACCGAGATGAAGCTGACAAGCTTGCACGACTTGCCGTGCAGTACGATATCGACGCCGAGCTTTATGTTGCGCAGCGTTTCCGCGAAGGAGGAAGCGGGTGCGCGCGACGCTATGCGCAGCGGACTGGGCGTTTGCGAAGGCGTAACGCCGTCGGGCGGGATGTCGTCCTTCCTGGCATGGCCGCCCCGCCGCCCGAGCCGCGGAAGATACCCGAAGAAATTGAGGTTGAGCGTGTTGCGAACGTCCTCGCCGGTACGGAAAAAGCGCTCGCGGAACTCCTGGACCGCGCCGATGCCGGCGCCGGCGAACATGCCCAGAACAAGCGACAGAGCGAGCGACAGAATCTTCCTCGGGCTCGAAGGCGATTTCGGATCGATGGCTTCCGATATGACCCGCGCCTTGGCGATCGGGAAGGACGCCTGCTGCAACGCCTGGGCATTGCGTGAAAGAAAATCCCGATAGAGCGTCGAGAGCGCGTCCGCCCTCTGCTCGAGATTCTTGAGCTGTACCATGGACTGGCTGTCCGAAGTGCTCTGGCCTGCGAGCCTGGACACGTTCTGCCGGAGCGACTCCTCACGCGCCTTGGCCACCTGATATTCGTTGCGATAGCTCTCGGTGAGTTGCTGAAGTTCCTGATAAATCTGTTTTGCAAGGTCGGCCTGCTGGACGCGCAGCGCAACCGCCTGCGGATGATCCTTGCCGAAGCGCGACGCGACTTCCCGCTCGCGCCGCGTGATATCGAGATAGCGCGCCTTGAGTTCGTTGATGATGGCGTTGTTGCTGGCCCCGACGGACTTGTCGGTCGGCACCGTCGCGTTCTTCACGGCGTTATCCGGCCCGCTGTCCACGATCGTCTTGAACTGGCTGTAGCGGGCGAAGGCGTTTGCCGTGTCAGCCTGAGCCAGGATCAACTGTTTATTGAGGTCGGAGAGCTGCTGGTCGGACAGGAGTTGGCCGCTTGTCGAGGTGAGACCATGCGCGGCACGGTATTTTTCAGCTTCGAGCGCGGCTTTCTGCGAACGCTCGCGCAGATCGTCGATCCGCCCCTGCAGCCAGATCGAAGCCTGTTCGGTCGCGTCGAAATTGGCGTTGAGCTGGTCGGCCAGGTAGGCCTTGGCGTAGGCCCGGGCGACGCTGCCGGCAAGCTGCGGATCGTTGGCCACGTAGGAGAGTTCGATGACGTTGCTGTGGCCGACACGGGTAACGGTCAAATTGGACTGGAGAAGCTCCGCGGCCCTCTGCACCTTCGCTTCGCCCGGCGAGACACCGCCTTTACCCGTCCCTTCGGATTTGGGCAGGAACCAGCGGATCACGCCCTTGACCTCGCCTTTCACCCATTCGAGCGGCGTGCGCGGCGGATAAAGGAACATATTGTTCCCGTCGAGTTTCGCGGCCGTCACGACAGATCGCGCCAGCCTTTCCGACTTCATGATCTCGACCTGGCTGTAGACCTGCGCATCCAGTTGCGCGGCGGCAGGCGCGGGGCTTGCCGTATCCTGCGCATATTTCTGCATGCTGTCGTCGATCAGGACATCGGTAACGGACGTATATTCGGGCGGCGTGGCGACGAGATAAAGGATGCCGAGCACAAGGCCGGCTATCGCGCAAAGGATGACGATCCATGCGCGACGCTGCGCGATGGCGAGCAGTTGCTCCAGGTCGATGAACTCGTCCGGCCGGTCGGGCGCCGCCCGGAATGTTCCGCTCAATGGTTGATTCCTCTGGTACATGACCGGGAAAATCGCCTTACGTTCATTGCTGTTCATGTCGATGGCCCCTGGAAACGGCCAAGTCGTCATTCCGCGGTGGCCCGCATGGCCTGCCGAAAGGGCCGCATGACGCGCCGCAGCCTGACCGAGATCGGCATCCCCAGAAGCCGGACCGCCGCCGGATCGCGGATGGCGGTCGCCACCGCCTTGAGCGCGGCGCGCTCCTTCAAATGACCAACCAGCGACAGGTAGGACGCCGCTTTTCGCAAGTTGCGGGTGCGCCTTGCCTGGGCGCGACGGGCGACAGGGGCGAGCGTATGACCGCGCAGGAACGCCTTATCCGCCTCAAGCATGGCTTCGACGTGGCCAAGCTCGAGCACGCGGGAGATCGAGCCCGGCCGGATGTGATAGGCATAGAGCGGCTCAGGCTCCACGGCGCAACGGCCGCCTGCGGCGAGCGCGGAAGCCAGGAACAGATAATCCTCGCCGATATGCAGCCCCTCGACATAGCGCAGGGCGTTCTTTTCGAGAAAATCGCGCCTGAGGATCGGCTTCATGTAGCCGAGGGAAAATTTCTGCTCGAAGAGAAGGTTGCCGGCGATGAAGTCGGCCAGCGTCATTTCCGCCAGCGCCTGAAGGCGCTTCCTCGCGAACATCGGCATGGCTGGCCCAGCCGTTTCATCGACCATGTCGAGATTATCGACCACGACCTCGCAACCGGTTTCGGCCGCCCGCCCAAGCAAGCGCGCCGTGCGATCGGGGCGGACGGTATCGTCTGCGTCCAGCACCGCGATCCAGCGGCCGCCCGCCGCGTCGAGGCCGGCGTTGCGGGCGCCTCCCGGACCGCGATTGCGGTCGAGCCGGATGACGCGAACACGCTTGTCCGCAAGACTTCCGGCGATGGCGGCGGTGGCGTCGCTCGAACAATCGTCGACGACCACCACTTCGACGCCGACGCCTTCCTGCGCCAGCGCGCTGCCGATCGCGCGGGCGATCGTCTCTTCGGCATTGAAGGCCGCGATCAGGAAGGTCACGTCAATCGACATTGCCATGCGCTCCCAGGGGC
The DNA here is from genome assembly GCA_030456445.1 of Hyphomicrobiales bacterium. Classification (GTDB taxonomy): domain Bacteria; phylum Pseudomonadota; class Alphaproteobacteria; order Rhizobiales; family Rhizobiaceae; genus Mesorhizobium_L. Next base: position 14,500 of record JAKDNM010000029.1, on the reverse strand, counting down.
TGGTCGCCATACTGGACGATTTCGCGAACGCCAAGCAGGCCGCTTACGACGCCGGCATGCATGATGGCGCGAAGGAGCGAGCGGCTGCGCATTGTGGCGCTCATGACGGTCAGCGCCGTAGCGGCCAGGCAATAAGCGGTTTTGGCACCTGCGAGGCCGATTTCGCGCGCCAAGGCCACGCCGTTCCCATTTCTCGCGAGGAGGCGTCCGTGCGTCTGCCCCATGCGGAAACGCCGCTTCGCCAGCCATGCAAAACTCGCCCGGTCCGCCGGCACCGGCTCATAGACGATCGCTGCGGGCGCGAACGCTATCGTGCCGCCTGCTTCATGGAGCCGCGCGAAATATTCCGTGTCCTCGCCCCCGGAACGGCCGAGCGCGAGCTCGAAACGCCGGCCCGCAAGCTTCGGGGAGGAAGGGTGCAAAAGGACATTGCAGGTGTAGCCCGTTTGGATTTCGCCCCCGACCCAGACAGGCAGCGTCGAGTGGAAATCGCCGCGCTTCATCCAGCCGGGCGCGTCTTCGCCATAGATCGCACGAACCGGGCCGAGCACGGCATCCGCCCCGGTTTCGGCGGCCGCGCGCAAAAGCTCTATCAGCCAGTCGGACGAAACCGTCTCGTCGTCGTCGACGAAGGCCAGGAGATCGCCGGTCGCGGTTTCGAGACAGGCGTTGCGGGCGAGTGAAATATTGGATGCGGGACAATGGACATAGGAGATGTTGAAAGGCAGGAGCGAAGCCAGCCGATAAACGAGATCGCGCGCGCTCGGCACGACGTCATTGTCGGCGACGATGATGCGGACGGTCGCGCCGTCGGGCAGGCTCAGCGCCCCTATGGAACGCACCGTATCCTCCAGTCCCGGCCGACGGTAGGTGCAGACGCACACATCGATCCGCACCCCGGCCGCGCGCATATCCTGGAAATCCGCTGTCATGCGCGCTTCTCGCGTTTGCGGAAGGCGAGAAGTTCGCGCCAGAAACCGGACGACCAGCCGAGATGCATGACCATCGCGGAGAACCCGGCCAGCGGCCCGTGCGGGTCACGCTGGCGGATGGCGATCCATGCCCCGTAGCCGAGGCATAGCGCCGCCCACATTCCTGCCGGCAGCAACGCTGTCCAGTTCAACAGCGCAAGCGAGGTTCCGGCGACCGCCGGAGCGACGAGCAACGGGATCATCTGGCGGCCCTTCGGCACCACACCGTGCTTCAATACGTTCCGGGCGCGCCCTCTGCCGTAGCCGAGATATTGCCGGAAAAGCGCTGCCACCGAACCGCGCGGGTAATAGACCATGTGGGTTTTCTCCGTCAGCCAGATGCGGTAGCCGGCTTCGGTCATCCGGTAGTCGAATTCCGCATCCTCATTGTGGCTGAAGTTCTCGTCGTAACCGCCCACCGCCCGAAATGGTTCCACCCGGATAAGCGCGTGATGGCCGTGATCCGTCCATTTGCCCTTCGAGACCAGGCGGTGAGCGGAACCGCCATTGCCAAGCCTGGAATTCTGCGCCACGGCGGTCGCCTTCTGGAAGGCTCCCGTGCCTCGGGTCTTCATCGACACGACGACGGCGTCCGCCCCCGTGGCATCGGCTTCCTCGATCAGCAGGTCGCAATAGGCGGGCGGATAGTCGCCATGGGCGTCGATCCGGATAAGGCTTTCAAATCCGCCGCCGAACTTCTCGACGGCGAGGTTCACGGCCGCGCTCTGGATCTTCTTCTCGTTGTCGAGGAGATGCAGGCGGGGGTTGGATACCGCCATTTCCCCGACGATCTCTTTTGTCCCGTCGCTGCTGCCGCCATCGACAACGAGGATTGCCATGTCCAGCCGCTCGGCCGAGGGCGCGATCCTGTCGATGACCGAGGCGATGTGCCCGGCCTCGTTGAGACAGGGGATGACGACCATCGCCGGCCGCGCATTTTGCGCCTGCCGCTTGCGCTCCATATTGTCTGTTCCCGTCATGGTCACGCAGCCTGCAGGACGGCGCCGCCTGCCCTTTCCAGACTAAGTGCCGCAAGACGCGCCACCAGCGCACGGCAATCGCGGAGGTCGCAGACCCAGGTGGACCTGTCCTCGGCAAGAATCCTGCCGCGCATCAGCGCATAGGCATCGCGGTCAATGGACCCGAGACACTCGGCCAGCGCATGCGGAGAGGCCTCGTCCAGCAAAAGCCCCAGACTACGATCGGAGAGGAAGCGGCCGGTCTCCGTCCGCCGCATGGCGAGAGGCACCGCGCCATAGCGGCAGCCCTCGAACAACCGGTTGGGCAGCAGCCAGTTTGAATTCAACCCTTCCTCGAAGAAGTCGATCGCCCAGGCGAAATGGACCGCACCATAGATGCGGGGAAGATCCTCCGGGTTCCGGTAGGCGCCCTCGAAACGCATGAACGGCTCCCCCGTGACGAAACTGTCGAAGCCGGCAAATTCCGAATATGCGGGGCGGCCACGCAGGACCATCTCGAACCGTCCCTCCATGCGCCGCGTGAACTGCGCCAGCAGTTCCAGCGATCTGCGGCAGCGCAGCGCCCCGAACCAGCCGATGACCCAGGGCTCACCCTCATTCGGCAGCACCGGATGCGCATCGAACGAGGAGGGTTGCTCGACCAGTTCCAGAACCTTGTTTTCAAGAAGTGCAACGGGCGCGTCCATCTGGCCGAAGCGCCGGAAATAGTCGCGCACGAAGGCCGGCGAACTCGTCAGGAGAAGCGACGCCTTGCGGCCGAGCGCCCGCTCGGCGCCGCGCATGGACCGTGAGATGCCATTTTCGCCCAACATCAAACGATGAATGTCGAGGCACTCATAAACGATCGGTATGTCGGCCGAGAAAAGCGATCTGGCACGTACGGCAAGCGCCAGCATTTCGAGGTTGCGCCCGATGATGACATCGGGCCTGCCGACCTGTCTCAGCTTCGGACCGAGCGCCATGGCGGCGGCGGCGACAGCTTTCAGGCGTTGCGCGAATTTCCCGTCCGCGGTGCGCCCCAGATCGATCGGCTTCAGGGGCTCCAACTCGGGCGGGACGGCAGGCGTGCGCCGGAAGCCCGCGAGCGTCACGGCGGCTCCGCCGGCCTCCAGCATCATCACCCTGCGGCGAACCGCGGGATCGGCGAGGTCATGCACGAAATAGAGCACACGCAGCATGGAAGCTCCTGTCCGCCTACTGCTGCTTGCAGGCTATCGATTCGGGGAACTGGCACTTTTCGCCAAGCGCGGTGAAGGCGACGCGGTCGATCTCGGCGGTCACCGGTGCTCCCGTATCGTTGAAGGGGCCCATCCACGATTTCAGCGTGTCGCTGCCCCACAGGCTCACGAAGATCTTCGAGGCGTGGGTGGGTATCTTCGCCGGATCGGTCGCCTCTCCCATCTGCTTGCCGTCGACATACCAGCGGATGCTCTCCTTCTCCCAGACGAAGGCGTAGTCGTGGAAATCCTGGTCGGCGCCGCCGGCGACCGGAACCAGCTTCTCTTCACCGACATTCTTGCCGCCGACGAACTGGTTCAACTGCACCTTCGAGGGATCTTTCCCCAGCACCTCGAAATCGATCTCGTCATGCGGCTGTTTGTCGGCCTCGCCGATATAGGTGAAGAAGCCGGTATTCAGCCCGGACCCGGTCGCCGCCTTCATGCGGATTTCGTAGGTGCCGTAGCCGAAACGCTTTCGCGTCTGGATCTCGCCGCAGACATGGTCGCGGTCCTTCAGCTTGCGCGCCTCGAACGCCAGGGTCAGCTTGCCGTCCGACTGCGACACCTGTTTTTTCGACCAGGTGCAGTTCTGGTGCTTGCCGTTGTTCCAGCCATCGGAAATGAACCAGCGCTTGGCGTCGAAGGCGTTGAAATCGTCGACGAAGGACTTTCCGGTCGCGCCCTTGAGGACTTCGGCAGCATGGGCCGAGGGCAGCGTTGACGCGATCGGAACGATCAACGCGCTTGCGGCAAGGAATGCCTTGAGGCCGGTCCGCATCCTGTCGTTCGCACACGCCGTCATCGAATTTGCCGTCATGGAGTTTGCCGTCATGGGGGCGGCTCCTTTGTTTTCGGCTGCGCCTCCCCACGCCGCCTGTTCAAGTCGGATCGATGTTGCACTGCGAACTAGGGCAGCGAGGATGCAAGAATGTGGCGCTTGCGGGATTTAGCCGGCCGGCCTGATAACTTTTTGTAGTGATCTGTTAGACGGCCGCCCGATTGCAGGAAGGCGTCTGGCACGCATCCGCCTGATTTCCGTAGACAAAGCCCGGAAAATGCAAAGCGGGCCTGGATAACGAAATCAGATGTGCGGCCGTACAGGGTCGGTAGCGGCTTTCCGCGCCGGGGCCGCGGGCAAAAGGTAGCGAGGCGATGCGGAAACCACGTCAGGTTGCGCATGCCCGGCTCCAAACGCGTCATACTTGTCGAGAGCGATGCCCGAAACAATCGCCGGCAGGGCGCCGGGATTGGCAAGGCCATGGAGGCCGGCTCTCGCAAGACCGGACTTTGCCTTGATGTCGAGGAAGTTACGCAATTCATAGCGCGCCCGGACATGGCGTTCATGCCGGGATATCGCGGCTTTCTCCTCGGCGCTCAGCCGTTCGGTCTCCAAAATCGTCCGGTCGGCCTCGTAGAGGCGCTTCAGGTCGTCGGTCCGGTGGCGGCCGCTCAGCGAGTCCGGGCGCACCACGGCTCCATAGCCACAGCCATGGACCAGTCTGTAGCGCCCTCCCCTGGCCAGAGCCCGCACATAAAACTCGTAATCCTCGCCGAGCCGGAGGTCCTCGCGGTAGCGCAGCCCGGCATGTTCGAGAAAATCGCGGCGGATCACCGGCTTGAGAAAGCCTATTTCGCCGCGCGGCGCGCCGCGTTTCGAGATATTGCCGTCGACGAAATCGACAAGTTGCAGCGACCGGGGGGCGGCGTCGAATTCAGCGACATCCGGTTCGGCGGCCGCGTGATCTGCATCGAGGAAGACAATATTGTCCGCGATCAGGTCCCAGTCCTGCTGGTTCAAGAGCCGCGCAAAGCGGCCGGGCAGAAAAAAATCGTCAGCGTCGAGGATGGCGACAAGCGGGGCATCGGAGTGGGCGATGGCGCAATTGCGCGCAAAGGCCGGCCCCCTGTTTGCCTCCAGGCGGGCGATCCGGAGCCGCCCGGTACCGTCATCCGCCGCGTGTGCCGCTTCCGCTGTCGCGTCGGCGGAACCGTCGTCGACTACGAAGACCTCCGTGACCTCGGCTTCCCGCAAGGCCGAACGAAGCGCGCGGCCGATCGTGGCGGAGGCATCCTTAGCCGCAATGATGACGCATATTTCCGGCGCAAAAGACATGGCACCCCGATCGGATTCGAAAGCTCCGCGCTATGCCGATGCACCGCACGGAACGAGATTCTGTAATCGGGTTGGACGCTAAACGAGCGGAGGAGGCGATTTCATGACCGCCTCTCGCCAGCCGGGTTCACGATTGCCGCGAACGGTTTACATTGGGAACGCTCGCCTTGCGTCCCAGCCTTTCCTGACCCAGCAATCCATTGGGCGGGGCGACTTCGCCTTCGTTTCCGGCCTTGCCCTCATCGTGGGGGGCGCGCCAGACCATATAAAGAACGGCCGCGAAATACCCCAGTTGGATCAGGACGGCGCAGATCGCGGTTTGTATCAGGGTCGTCCAGATCGAGTCCGTAACGAGATAGGTGACGACGCCGAAGACGACCAGGACAGCGACCAATCCACGAAAAAAGAGCAGGAAGGACATGATTACGTCCCGAGACCGTCCAGGAGCGGATCGTCTGAAGTCACGTGAAAAGGCCTCCCGTCCCGGTTGCACGCAGCCGTATTGCAGCAGGGAATGACGAGTTGAAGCTTTTTCGAAACCAACCCTGCCCGACTATGTGCCCATATATTCCTTGCCTGACTTTATATTGGACTGCCCGGTGTGGCGCAACAGAAGTTGCCAATGCTACCTCGGTAGCGCGGTAAACTTTTGGTCTCTGTGTGCTTACGCTGCAACGCAACGCCCACCCTCGTTATGCGCTCGAAAAACGAGTCGACCGTATAGATATTACGAAGTATATACCTTATCGTAAATGGTATACGTCGGTTATTTTATCCCCATATTTATGTCTCTACAAAAATAAACATCGCGAATATTTGTATATACTGTGACGGATCCCTGTCAATAATCCACCTTCATACTGTCATCATATTGCAATATAACCGATGGTTACAAAATATGATAGGGTCCGCCCTACTTTTTTGACTTTTTCTCCTCAATTCAGCGCTGGCGGTTGGCATACGAGGTTTGTGCGTTGCAACATTCCTCGCACTTATTCCAATTCGGAGCAGCGAATGCGATCTGCCGCCAGATTATCAAATCTGCCTTCTCGACTACGTCAAGGCGACGGGCACCCTCCGATCGGAGGGCTTTGCAAACGCGGGTTCGACTTCGCGGGCGCTCTTCTCGCGCTTGTGGTGCTCAGCCCGCTTCTCCTGATGCTTGCCGCCCTGGTGAAATTTTCGGGCGGCGGCCGTGTTCTCTATGGCCATCGCCGTGTCGGCCGGAACGGAGCGAGCTTCGTCTGCCTGAAATACCGGACGATGGCTGAGAACGGCGACGAAATCATGCAGGCCCATTTCGAGCGCCATCCGCAAAGCAGGCAGGAATGGCTGGCCACGCGCAAGCTGCAACACGATCCCCGGGTCACACGCATCGGGCTCGTGTTGCGCAAACTCAGCCTCGACGAACTGCCTCAGCTCCTGAACATCCTGAAAGGCGAAATGAGCTTCGTGGGTCCCCGGCCGGTGGTCGAGGACGAACTCAAGCTCTACGGGACGGCGGCCGAATTCTACCTGAAATCCCGCCCCGGCCTTACCGGGTTGTGGCAGATCAGCGGGCGCAACGACGTCTCCTACAGCACGCGCGTGGCCTATGACCGGCACTACGTCGAAAACTGGTCGTTCGCGGCTGATATCGTCATCATCGTGAAGACATTTCCCGCGGTGCTGTCCTCGCGCGGCAGCTACTGAAACCTGCCCAAGGACCGAAGAGGAAAGTCAATCCGTGCCCATAATGATGAAGCCTGCCGTCAAAAGCGTGATTTGGACAATCCGGTCCGGCATGGCGATGATTGTCGCGGCCACCCTTCTCGCATTGGCGGTTCCGACAGCGGTCCAGGCTGCCGAATACCAGCTCGGCGCGATGGACAAGCTCAGCATTCGCGTCGCCGAATGGCAGACCGCCGAAGCCGCTGTCCGCGACTGGGGATCGATCAATGGCGATTACGCCGTTAGTTCCGGCGGGACGATTTCCCTGCCTTTCATCGGCGAGATGGTGGTGAAGGGCAAATCGACGGCCGACGTGGCGGCGAAGATCGGCGAAGAACTCCAGCAGAAGTTCGGCCTCCTGGATCAACCATACGCCTCCGTCGAAATCGCGGAGTACCGGCCGTTCTTCGTGGCGGGCGATGCCCAGACACCCGGGCGTTATCCCTATATGCCGGACCTGACCGTTCTGAAGGCGGTCAGTCTCGCGGGCGGGGTCCGCCGCGCCGACAATCTGGGCGCGCGCTATCTGCGTGATTTCATCAACGCCCGGGGCGACTATCAGGTGCTCGCCTCCAAGCGGCTCGGCCTGCTGGCGGCGCGCGCCCGGCTGATCTCGGAGGCTGCCGGCAACGACCAGATCGACTTCCCCAAGGAACTCGACAACACGGCGGAGGGCACGAAACTGATGAAAGACGAAACGGCCTTCAAGGAGACCCGGAAAAAGAAGCTCGACGTGCAATTGAACGCGCTCGCCGACCTCAAGTCCCTGCTTCAGAAGGAGGTCACGTCGCTTTCACAGAAGATGGATACCCAGCAGCGTCAGGCCGATCTCTCGAAGAAGGAACTGACCAGCGTCGGCAGCCTCGCCAACAAGGGCCTGGCCGTGAACCAGCGCGTCCTTACGCTTGAGCAGAGGACCGCCGACCTGGAAGGCAAGATCCTCGACCTGGAGACCACCCAGTTGCAGGCAAAGCAGGCTATCAGCAAGGCCGATCAGGATGCGGCGAGCCTGCGCAACGATTTCGAGGCGGAGGTTGCACAGACGCGCCAACAGGTGGAGTCCGATCTGGTAGCGGCGAACCTGAAGATAGGGATGTACAAGGACCTGATGGCGGAAGCCGCGCAGAACGATCCGGGACTGGCACGTTATTCGGCCCAGGGATCACCGCTTGCGGTAAACTATTCGATCGCGCGTGAAACCGGCGGCAAGATAGTCGAAATCCAGGCGGACGAAAACACCGCGGTGCTTCCGGGCGACATCGTCAAGGTCCGCCTCGTGCTGCCGACCGCCAATTCCAACTAGAGCATGATGCGATTGGATTGAATCGCATCATGCTCTTATCTCTTTGTTTGAGCATGATCTTTTCGGAAAAGCGGGAACCGGCTTTCCGTTCGGGATTGCGTGAAAACAAAGCAATAGAGCGTTTCTGCGATCTGGAGAAAAGCGGAAATACTCCAGAATCCGGTTCCTGGCCGGAAGACCGTCGCCGCGGACACGTGCGGCCGGAGCGATAAACAGCCAATGAAAATCGCCAAGGCCATTCTCATCGATCCGGAACGCAACCTGGCATACGGGACGGCGGCGATCGCGCTTTCGCTGTTCATCTTCGCCTATTCGACGCTCTTCGGTAAAGTCCCGATCCTGATCTATTATGTCATCTGGTTTCCTCTGGTGCTGGTCGACTACCGCCGCGTTCTGGGAAATTTTCCGCGTACCTACTGGATTCTCGCATTCGGCATTCTCGCCTGCCTGTCGGTATTCTGGTCACAGGCGCCGGGAGTTTCCGCGCGCGCGGCCATCCAGCTCGCCACCCATATTATGTGCGCGTTCATCGCTGCGCGAACGATCGGCATCCGCACGTTCACACTCGGCACGCTCCTCGGCATTTCGCTGGTCGTTCTCTACTCGCTCGCTTTCGGCTCCTACCATTATGACCCGTTCGACGGCGACTTCAGCTTTTCGGGAGCCTTCGCCTCGAAAAACCTGCTCGGATTCTTCTGTTCGATCGGCATTTACTTCGCCTTCGCATGCGTCTTCGTCCTGCGCGAGCGCCTGCTGTGGTGCGGGCTGGCCGTAATCTGTGCGGGGCTCTCCGGCTACGCGCTGATCGCGTCCCATTCCGCTACGGCCCTCATCGCCACGATCGCGGCGCTCGCCGTTCTGATCGGGCTCGGCGGCCTGACGCCGTTTCGGCCGCGAACCCGCAAGACGCTGGCTATATTCGGCATTCTCCTGTGCATCGGGATGGCCGTGGCAGCCATGGCTCTCGGCGGCTTCGACTTCATCCTCGCGGCATTCGGCAAGAATACCACGCTCACGGGCCGCACCTATCTGTGGTCTCAGGGTCTTGCGGCGGCGGCAAACGCGCCTGTGTTCGGTGTCGGCTATCAGGCCTATTGGGTGCCCGGATTCCCGGATGCCGAGAGGTTATGGGCGGAATTCTACATCACCACCCGGACAGGATTCCATTTCCACAACACCTATATCGAGACGCTCGTCGAACTGGGCGTCGTCGGTGTCCTCGCCCTCTCGATCATCCTGATCCGGACAACCGGGGGGTACCTCGTCCGTTTTCTCGACAACCGAAACGATGTCACGGCGCGCATCATGCTCGGGCTGCTTGCCATGCTTTTGCTGCGCTCCTTCGTGGAGGTCGACGTCATCGCCCCCTACGCCATCGGGTCGTTCCTGCTCTATTACTCGGCGGCGCTTCTCGCGGCCCCACAATCCAGACAGGCCATGGAGCGGGGCGGACGCCCCTCACCCGCCTGGACGCTCGACACGCGATGAACAAACTCCATGGCGTTCAATACCTTCGTGCGCTGGGGGCGGTCGGGGTCGTCGTCTTCCACGCCGCCGAGCGCTCAGGCGGACATTTCGTCATCGGGGCCGCCGGCGTGGACGTCTTTTTCGTCGTCAGCGGCTTCATCATGTGGACAATCTCGCAGAGGCGTCCGATCGGTCCGTTCGACTTTTTCAAAGACCGGCTGAAGCGCATCGTTCCCGCCTACTGGCTGGCGACCGCCGCGATGGTGCTGGGCGGGGTGGTTGGCGCGTTTCCCAACCTGACGCTGACCCTCGGCCACGTGCTCGGCTCGTTCTTCTTCATTCCCCACCGCTCGCCCAATGGCGGCGATATCTGGCCCGTGCTGGTGCAGGGATGGACCCTGAATTATGAAATGTTCTTCTACGCCGTTTTCGCCTTCACGCTGTTCTTGCGCAACGAGGCGCGGTTTCTCTTCCTCAGCGGGATACTTGTCCTTCTCGCAGGGGTCGGACTGGCCTTCCGTTTCGAGAACCCGCTTCTTGTGACCTATACAAATCCGGCCCTGCTCGAATTCGCGCTCGGCCTGGTCATCGGCAAGCTTTGGCTCGCCGGGAAAATGCCGCCGCCGGGCATCGGCATCATCTTTATCGCTATCGCGGTCTGCGGCTTTGCCGTTGTCGGCACCACCTATGCAGGCTTCAACCCGTTCGTTCTGGGTCCGCTGGCCGGCCTGCTTCTGATCGGGACACTTGCTCTTGAAAAGGCGAAGATGATGCCGCGATCGAAATGGGTCACCTATGTCGGCGACGGCTCCTACGTGATCTATCTCTGGCACACTTTCGCGATCTCCGTATCCGCCAAGATCACCGGTCTGCTCCATGTCCCGACCCTCGCGGCGATTTTGATATCTTCCATGGCAGGAATTGCGTTCGGCATTTTCATGTTCCGGTTGGGACGATCGGAATTGCCGGTGCCGTTCATGCCAAAGTCGGCGAGGCGCTGAGGCGGGGCCGCTGCTCTCCAGTTGCGGTCCGTGCAAGACTCAGATTGCCTGCTCATCCGCTTTGTGACTTAATAGTAAAAAGAGAAGAAGAAGTGCCGGACCCTCATGACAGGAGGTGCCAATGCCATTTCATTCAATGGTGCAGGACAGCGTTCTGACGCCGGAAGATTTGGACTTTCTGCAAGACATCTACGAGGCGGCTGCAGCCGGCATCGTAACCGTGGATGACGCGGCAATGCACGATGCCGTGCGGACCCTGATCCGGTACTATCGGACCGGCGAAAGGGACAGGGACAAGCTTATCGCATCGGCCGCCGGTGAGTTGCATCGCGCCGTAAGCTGATAGCAGCCTCAATCCGGCGGCGCGCCGAGCGCGATCAGGATGCCGCGCAGTTCCGCCAGCCCGCGCAGGCGTCCGATTGCCGGATAGCCCGGCGTCACCTCCTTATCGAGATCGTCCAGCATCCGGTGTCCGTGGTCGGAACGGAAGACGATAGTCTCGTCCGGTGCGCGGCGACGGTCCTCGGCCACCAGTTCCTTTAGCACGGCGACCATGTCGACATCGCCGCCGAGATGATCGCTCTCGTGGAAAGTGCGTGGGTCCGCCTCGCGCTTCGTGGCGCGCAGATGCGCGAAATGGATGCGCGAGGCAAACCGCCTGGCCATCGCGGGCAGATCGTTGCCGGCGCGCACGCCGAGGCTGCCGGTGCAAAGACAGATGCCGTTGGCCGGCGAAGGGACCGCGTCGAAGAGGGCCGCATAATCCGCCTCCGTCGAAGCGATGCGCGGCAGGCCGAACAGCGGGCGCGGCGGATCGTCGGGATGCAGCGTAAGCTTGACGCCACGCGCCTCTGCCGCCGGCATCACGGCTTCGAGGAACTCCACCAGATTGCGCCGGAACCGCGCCGCGTCGATATCGCGATAGGCGGCGAGGCGGTCGCGGAACCCCGGCAGCGTCATCGGCTCCGTGGTGGAGCCCGGCAGCGCCGAGGTGATGATGCGGACGATCTCCGCCACCTCTTCGTCGCTCATGGCAGAGCGTACGGCGCGGGCGCGCTCGCGCTCCTGCGGCGTGTAGTCGGCTTGCGCGCCCTCGCGCTCCAATATGAACAGATCGAATGCGGCGAAGCGTTCCTGGTCGAAGCGCATGGCGGTCGCGCCGGTCGGCGTGACGAAATCGAGCTCGGTGCGCGTCCAGTCCACCACCGGCATGAAATTGTAGCAGATGATGCGGATGCCTGAGGCAGCCGCGGCTTCGAGGCTGGCGATCCATGCCTCTATCTCCACCTTCGCCGCCGCGCCCTTGCGCTTCACGGCGTCGGGAATGGGAATGCTCTCGACCACCGACCAGGTGAGCGGCGTGCGGCCGGGCGGTGTCGTCTCGATCAGATTGCGGCGCTCGGCGACCTCTTCCTTGGTCCAGGCGCGGCCGATCGGCACCTCGTGCAGCGCCGAAACGATGTTCGTCGCGCCGGACTGGCGCACGGCATCGAGCGGCACGGCGGCACCCGGCCCAAACCATCTCCATCCCTGGCGCATAGGTTCACTCCGCTCGGATCAGGACGCGAAATAATCGGGATACTGCTCGACCAGCAGACCGATGTCGGGAATAACGGCGCTCAGATGGATCATCATCGCCGCGCGCGCCGCCGCCGGATCGCGCGCGGCGATCGCATCGCGGATGATGGCGTGCTCGCCGATCACCCATTCCATGCGGCCAAGCACGGGAAGCGTGAGGCGGCGGGCGCGGTCGATCTGCACCTTCGCCTGCTTCAACAGTTTCCATATCCCCGGATGCCCGCTGATATCGGCGATGACTTCGTGGAAGGCCTCGTCCGCTTCATGGAAGGCGCCAGTGTCGCCAAGGCCGGCCAGCGCACGCTGGCGGGCAATAATCACGTCGAGCCGCCTGACCTCGTTCTCGCCCGCGATCTCCGCGGCCGCCTCGACGGTCGCCCCTTCGAGCGCCTTGCGGATCATGACCGCCTCGGGGATCGCGTTGACGGGCACGCGAGAGACGAATGTGCCCGATTGCGGAAAGATATCGACCAGTCCCGCCTCGGCAAGGCGGATGATCGCCTCGCGGACCGGCGTGCGGCTGACGCCGAATTGCTCCGCGATCAGCTTTTCCTGCAGCGCCGTGCCGGGCGGCAATTGCAGCGACAGGATTTCGCCCAGCAGATGCTCGTGGATAGCGGAAGCCGTGGTGACACGACGCACCGCCCTGGCCGCCTGTGGCCGGGCACGCCCGCCACGCTTTTCCTCGATCCGCTTCAGCATGTCCAATCCGTTCGAAGCAATTGACATAGTAGTATATCAGTTGCTAGAATTTGCCAAGATAGCTAGCGGAAATGTCGTCCGCCGGCTTCGACGGCAGCCTGCCAGTGGGAGGAAATGGGCGCTTTATCCGGATAGCTGTTTAGATCGGAAGCAGGCAGACGATTACGCACTGGCCTCCGACAGGAAACGGATATCGTAGCGGACGGTCCATAGCCGGGCGGATATTATCGATGACGGAAAGGCGGATGCACCGCCGGAAAGCAGGAGGAGATCATGAACGTTACACGCAGGCACTTCATGGGCGGCGTTGCCGGCCTTGCCACCTATGGCGCCCTTGGCGGCGGCCAGGTTTTCGCGGCAGCGCAGAAGCCGTCGAGCCCGCTGACGATCACCATCGTCGACGTTGCCGGCAATCTGGCGCTGACCCAGGGCGCCTTCGACGCCTACGCCGCAGCCAAGCCCGATTTCGTCTCGCGCTTCGCATACACCAAGGCGCCCTCGCCCGAACTGCCGGCCAAGCTCCAGGCCCAGCAGGCGGCGAAGCGGGTCGATCTCGACCTCGTCCTGACCGGCACGGATGCGCTTTCCGCCGGCCTCGGCCTCGGCCTGTGGATCGACCTCAAGCCGCATATGTCGGAACTGCCGAAGCTGGAAGACATCCTCCTGCCGCAGGCCTTCAAGATGCAGGGCCTGGCGAAGGACCAGGGCATCATCGTCACCTATTATCCGTCCGGGCCGCTGCTCGAATACATGCCGGACGCGGTCAAGACGGTGCCGACCACCACACAGGAACTGCTCGACTGGACCAAGGCCAACCCGAACAAGTTCATGTATGCGCGTCCCGCGAATTCCGGCCCCGGCCGCACCTTCCTCATGGGGCTTCCCTATCTTCTCGGCGACAAAGACCCGATGGACCCCGAGAAAGGCTGGGAGAATACCTGGGGATATCTCGCCGAACTCGGCAAGAATATCGAATACTATCCGACCGGAACCACGCCGACGATGAAGGAACTCGGCGAGGGAACGCGCTCCATGATCGCGACGACAACGGGATGGGATATCAATCCCCGCGCGCTCGGCATCGTACCGGCCGAGGCCAAGGTAGGGACGCTCAAGGGATTCCATTGGGTCACCGACGCCCACTATATGTGCATCCCCAAGGGCGTTTCCGACGAGAAAGTGGCGGTGCTGCTCGACGTGATGAACTTCATGCTCGAGCCCAAGCAGCAGGCCATCGCCTATGACAAGGGCTATTTCTATCCCGGCCCTGCCGTGAAGGACGTGCCGCTGTCCATGGCACCGGAGGAAAGCCAGGAAGTCATCAAGAAGTTCGGACGCCCGGAATATGCCGACTGGATCGCCAACAACCCGCTGGAACTGCCGCTCGAGCCGCAGAAGATGGTGAAGGCCTTCAACATCTGGGACCAGAAGATCGGCGCCGCCAAGGGCTGAGGC
>JAKDNM010000136.1 GCA_030456445.1 Hyphomicrobiales bacterium | reverse complement strand
GGCTGCGACGTTCAGCCCCAGATGGTCAGCGCCACGAGACCGAGCCCGCCGACGACCAGCCGCCACCAGCCAAACAGCGCATAGCCGCGCTTCGACACGTAGTCGAGCAGGCTGTGCACGACGATCAGCGCCACGATGAAGGCCGCGACGAAGCCGACCGCGATGATCGGCACGTCGCTTGCGCTCAGAACGTTCCGGTTGGCGTAAAGGTCGTAGACGAAGGCGCCGACCATGGTCGGCATGGCCAGGAAGAAGGAGAATTCGGCGGCGGTGCGCTTGTCGGTGCCCAGCAGCATCGCGCCGACGATCGTCGCCCCGGAGCGCGACGTTCCCGGGATCAGCGACAGGCACTGGAACACGCCGATGCCGAGGTAGACCAGCCACGGCATGATCTCGACGTCATGATAGCGCGTCTTCAGCGGCATGCGATCCACGACGAGGAGCACGATGCCGCCCAGGATCAGCATGACGCAGATGAGCCGGGGCGATTCAAACAGCACCGTCTCGATGAAATCGTGCGCGAGCACCCCGACAAAGGCGGCCGGCAGGAAGGCCAGCAAGATGCCGACCACGAAATGCTGGGTGACCCGGTCGCGCGGCAGGTCGATCAGCATCTGCCACAGCTTGCGGAAATAGACGCTGAGAATGGCGAGGATGGCGCCGAGCTGGATCAGGATCTCGAACGCCTTGCCGGTGGATTTGAAGCCCATGAAATGGCCGGCAAGCAGGAGATGCCCGGTCGAGGAGACGGGAATGAACTCCGTCAACCCTTCCAATATGCCGAGGAAGATCGCTTGCAGGATCGTCTGGTGTTCCATGAAGGTTCCGGTCCGGAGTGGCGGGACTGAGAGGCGGTTGCTTGTCACGCTGGCCAAGCGGCCCTATAGGTCGGAGGCCCTGAGCCGGCCCGAATCTCCCTGGAGAATCAGGCCGCCGAGATTTATCGGCCCTTGTCGTCAAAAGCCATAGAGTACAGTTCGATCCGTCATGCTGACGCTTTTCCACCACCCCATGTTCGCCACCTGCCGCTTCATCCGGCTCTGCTTCGCCGAGTATGGAGAAGAATTGGCGTTGATTGAGGAAAAACCATGGCTGAGGCGCAAGGAGTTCCTTTCGCTGAACCCGGCCGGCAGCCTGCCGGTGCTCCTTGCCGAAGGCGATGTGCCCATCGTCGGCGCCGGCGTGATCGCCGAATATATCGACGAAACGCGCGGCGTCCTGAAGCGCGACAAGCGGCTTTTCGCCGAGGACCCGATGGAACGCGCGGAAATCCGCCGCCTCTGTGACTGGTATCTCGACAAGATGGAGAGCGAGGTGACGCGGCATCTGGTGCGCGAGCGCGTGCTGAAGCCGTTCATGCCGAGTTCGCATGGCGGCGGCTCGCCCGATTCGGGTGCGATCCGCGCCGCGCGCTCCAATGTGCGCCAGCACCTGAAATACACCAACTGGCTTGCCGGCACCCGCGACTGGCTGGGCGGTGGCCGCATCACCTATGCCGATCTGGCGGCAGCGGCCGCGCTCTCCGTGCTCGACTATCTGGGCGAGGTGAACTGGAACGATTTTCCCGCCGCCAAGGACTGGTATTCGCGGGTGAAGTCGCGGCCGTCCTTCCGCCCGCTGCTGACCGACAGGGTGCGCGGTCTTTCGCCGGTATCCTCCTATGCCGATCTCGATTTCTGAAGAACCGCGCTCCGGCAGGCTGCGCGCTTTCGTGATCGAAGAGGCCCTGAACGCCGGCTTCGATGTCTGCCGTTTCACCCGGCCGGACGCGACCGGCCAGGCTCCCGAACGCCTCGCCCGGTTTCTCGCCGAAGGCTTTCACGGCACCATGGGCTGGATGGAGGAAACGGCGGAGCGCCGCGCCGAGCCCGGAAATCTGTGGCCGGACGTGCGTAGCGTTGTCATGCTCGGCATGAATTACGGCCCTGACTCCAACCCGCTGGAAATCCTGGCCCGGCGCGATCGCGGCGCGATCTCGGTCTATGCGCAAAACCGCGACTATCACGACGTGGTCAAAGGCAAGCTCAAGACCATCGCGGGCAAGCTCGCGGCCAAAAGCGGCAACGACGTAAAGGTCTTCGTCGATACCGCGCCGGTCATGGAAAAGCCGCTTGCGGCGGCGGCCGGTATCGGCTGGCAGGGCAAGCACACCAGTCTGGTCAGCCGCGAATTCGGCTCCTGGCTTTTCCTCGGCTCGATATTCACGACAGCCGAATTCGAACCCGACGAGCCGGAGACCGATCATTGCGGCTCCTGCCACGCCTGTCTCGACATCTGCCCGACAAACGCGTTTCCCGCGCCCTACCGGCTCGATGCGCGGCGCTGCATCTCCTACCTGACCATCGAGCACAAGGAGCCGATCCCGCGCGAATTCCGCGCCGCGATGGGCAATCGCATCTATGGCTGCGACGATTGCCTCGCGGTCTGCCCCTGGAACAAGTTCGCGCGAACGGCGGCGGAAGCGAAATTTTTCGCGCGCGACGATTTGCGCGCGCCAAAACTCGGCGATCTTCTGGCGCTGGACGACGCGGCATTCCGTACGCTTTTCTCCGGCTCGCCGGTGAAGCGGATCGGCCGCGACCGCTTCGTGCGCAACGTGCTGATCGCCGCCGGCAACAGCGGCGATCCGGCGCTTGCGGCCCGGTGCCGGGAGCTTCTGGCGGATGCCTCGCCGCTTGCCAGGGGCGCGGCGGTCTGGGCGCTGTCTCGGCTGATGGAGCCGGCCGCTTTTGCCGGGCTTGCGCGGGAGCATTTGAAGCAGGAAGCAGACGCTTCCGTAACCGAAGAGTGGCGGGCGGCTCTCGATGAAGGGCCTTGCGCATGAAAGCGCGCGTCTTCCTGCTCGGCGCCGGTTATTCGGCACGAGCATTCGCACGCCGGCAACGAGGGCAGGCCGAAGCGATCTTCGGCACGACGCGCTCGCCCGAGAAGTTCGGCGCGTTGGGCAAGGGCGGTATCGAGCCGCTGATCTTCGATGGTGGCGCTATCGGTCCTGAAATGGCGGAGGCGATGAAGCGGACGACGCATCTCGTGCTCTCTGCCGCGCCCGAAGCCGGTGCGGGAGGCGAACGCCATGACCCGTTCCTGCCGCACGTCGAAGGCCGGCTCCGACAGGCCATGCCTGCTCTGCGCTGGATCGGCTATCTCTCGACTGTCGGCGTCTATGGCGACCATGGCGGCGCCTGGGTGGACGAGGAGAGCGAATGCCGGCCCGTTTCCCGGCGCTCCGTCGAGAGGCTGGAGGCTGAAAGGGCGTGGCAGGCGGCTGCCGAAAGGGAAGGCCTGACGCTTGCGGTGTTGCGGCTGGCCGGCATCTACGGGCCGGGCCGCAACGCTCTTGCCAATCTCGCGGCCGGCACCGCAAGGCGTATCGTCAAGCCCGGCCAGATATTCAACCGCATCCATGTCGGGGATATCGCAGGCATCCTGTCGCTGCTGGCAGGGAAGCAAATGGGCGGTGTCTTCAATCTGGCCGATGGCGAGCCTTCCCCGGCAGAGGATTTGGTCGCCTTCGCGGCGAAGTTGATGAGTGTCGAGCCGCCGCCTGAAATCTCCTTCGATCGGGCGGAAATAACGCCGATGGCGCGCTCCTTCTACGGTGAGAACAAGCGCGTCTCCAATGCGAGGATCAGGGAGGCGGGCTACGTCTTCGACTGGCCCGACTACCGCACCGCGCTGACGCGCATGTGGACGGAAGACGATTGGCGCTGACCGGCCGAAGCCGTTCTGCAAAATAGTCAGACTGCCGCACCCAGGAACAAGAAGCGAGCCTTCGCCGTTCAACCCTGCGAGGACGGGTGTAATTCGCACCGCGCCCCCGTCCGGGCCATGGGGACGGTCGTCGGATTTCCATAGCGCTTGAGGAGCAAGATCATGAGAAAGATTCTTTCGGCGGCCTCGTTGGTTGCGGGCTCGCTTGCAGCCGCCTCGGTCGCGGCGGCGGCCGACCTTCCAACCTATCGCGAAGCCAATGGCTATCACGAGCCCGACCAGCGCGGCGGCGTACGCATCGGCTATCTCGCCTGCGATATAGGCGGCGGGGTGGGCTATCTCCTCGGCTCGGCCAAGGGCGTCGATTGCGTCTTCCATTCCAATAACGGCCGCCGCGACCGCTACACCGGCACGATCCGCAAGCTCGGCGTCGATGTCGGCTTTACCACGCGCGGCCGCCTTGTATGGGCGGTGTTCGCACCGACGGCAGGCTACCACCGCGGTTCGCTCGGCGGCATTTATGACGGCGCGAGCGTCGAAGCCACCGTCGGCGCCGGCGTTGGCGCCAATGTCCTGGTCGGCGGCACCTCTGGCTCGGTCCACCTTCAGACGATCAGCGTTCAGGGCCAGCTTGGCCTGAATGCCGCGGTAACCGGAACGTCGATGACGCTGAACCCGGTCGGCTGACGGAAGAACGCATCGAAGAGCCGTAGCTGCGCGCGCGCCGGGGCCGTGCTATGATTCGGCTTACGGCAGGTTTGTAATTCATTAAGAATGACCCGCCACGCTTGGCTCTTCCCTCGGGCAGGACAAAGGAGACGGGTCATGCCTTTCCTGGCAACGCTGGCGCGCAATCTGGCCGCTGCGGCGCTCTGTGCCGCAGCTCTCGTTTCGACACGGCCCGCGATGGCTGGCGACCCGCTGGCGAAGCTCGCCTTCGGCGCGGAAAAGCTGCCCGCGGCCGGGCCGGCCCAGTCCATCGGCTTCTACTCGAAGGGCTGCTTCGAGGGCGGCGTCGGGCTGCCGCTCGATGGCGCCCATTGGGAAGTGATGCGGCCGTCGCGAAACCGGCGCTGGGGCCATCCGACGCTCATCAAGGTGCTCGAAAGGCTGGCGCGGGACGGGACCAAGGTCGGTTGGAACGGCCTGCTCGTCGGTGACATCTCGCAGCCGCGCGGCGGCCCGATGACGACCGGACACGCTTCGCATCAGATCGGGCTCGATGCCGATATCTGGTTTACGCCGATGCCGAAGGGCGGCCTGACCCACAAACGGCGCGAAACGATGAGCGCCGTCTCCGTGCTCAGGCCGCACTCTCTTTATGTCGACGACAGCCGCTGGACCTCCGCCTATGAGGGCATCTTGAAGATGGCAGCGAGCGAGCCCGAGGTGGAGCGCGTGCTGGTGCATCCGGGCGTCAAGAAGAAGCTTTGCGACACGGTGAAGGGCGACCGTAGCTGGCTGAGCAAGATCCGCCCCTTCTGGGGGCACGACGACCATTTCCATGTCCGCATCGGTTGCCAGCCGGGCTCGCCGCTCTGCAAGGAGCAATGGCAGCCGACCAAGGAAGGCTGCGACAAGTCGCTCGCATGGTGGTTCACCGAGGAGCCTTGGCGGCCGGCCAAGCATCCGAAGCCGAAGGCCCGCGACATCATGCGGCTTTCCGCCTTGCCCAATGCGTGCCTGAGCGTGCTCGCGGCACCCGCCGCCGCCTCGACGGCAGTGGCGGTATCGGAACCGGCCCAGGGTGACGAAACGGTACCGGTCAACGCCTATGCGCCGACGCCGCCAGCCACTATCGTCCCGTTGCCCGAGCCGCGCCCGCAACGCGGAAAATAGCCGCCGCGACCTGTCGCCGATTGAATCCTGTTTCTCCGCCGGATCGGGACTTTCCTTGCGTCACGGCTGCTTCTATACGTTTCAACCGATTTAGCGCGCCGCGAGCGTTGAACCTTGATTGCCGTTGCATCATTACCGAAGTAGCAGCGCAGCACACCGCAGGAACAGACCGACCATGCAACCAACCGACAGCGACGACGGCGTCCTGAAATATCCGGTCTTGATCGGGGATATCGGCGGGACCAATGCGCGCTTTGCGATCCTGCTCGACAGCTACGCCGAGCCGAAGGAATTCCCGACGGTCCAGACGGCCGATTTCCCGAATATCGACGACGCCATCCAGTCGGCGATCCTCGACCGCACCTCCATCCAGCCGCGCACGGCGGTTCTGGCGGTTGCCGGACCTGTCGAAAGCGATGAGATCGAACTCACCAATTGCGACTGGGTCGTTCGCCCCAGGGCCATGGCGGCCGGGCTCGGACTGGAAGACATCGTCGTGCTCAACGATTTCGAGGCGCAGGCGCTTTCGGTCGTGGCGCTCGGCCCGGACCAGATGGAAAAGATCGGCGGCGGCATCGCCGAGGAGGGGGCCAGCCGTGTCATTCTGGGACCGGGCACCGGGCTTGGCGTCGCGGGTCTCATCCATGCCTGCCATCGCTGGATTCCGGTTCCCGGCGAGGGCGGCCATATGGATATCGGCCCGCGTACGCCGCGCGACTTCGAGGTCTTCCCGCATATCGAGAAGATCGAGGGGCGCATTTCTGGCGAGCAGCTTCTTTGCGGGCGCGGCCTCGTCAATATCTATCGCGCCATCGCCAGCGCCGACGGCAAGACGGCGGCGCTTGCCGCGCCGGCGGAAATCACAGCGGCAGGGCTGGAAAAATCCGATCCGATCGCCGCCGAGGCGCTTTCCATGTTCGTCACCTGCCTCGGCCGCACGGCGGGCGATCTGGCGCTGGTCTTCATGAGCCGCGGGGGCGTCTATCTCACCGGCGGCATCGCCCAGAAGATCGTGCCGGCGCTGAAGGACGGCGCCTTTCGCGCCGCCTTCGAGGACAAGGCGCCGCACAGCGAATTGTTGCGCGCCATGCCGGCCTATGTCATCACCAACCCGCGCGGCGCCGTATCGGGGCTTGCTGCCTATGCGCGAACGCCCGCCCGTTTCGGCGTTTCGACGCGGGGGCGGCGCTGGAAATTCGGCTGACCTGGAAGCCGCAAGCCGCCCGCCCATGTTGCGGAAATCTCGACGGAGGCATAGGCAAGACGCGGTAATGCCGCTATTTGGAGTCGGTTAAATTCGGAAGGAAGCGCACCTGACAAAGGCTGCGAAAAGACAGAAATATCCGCCGGCTGCTCCAGGCGAGGTCGTCGCCGTCATCCGCCGCATCCTGGCGGAAAACGGGCGCGATTATACAGGCACCTATGTGACGACGGTGCTGTGCCTGCTTGCCGTGGCAGGCTCGACGGCGTTCAGCGCGTGGATCATGCGCGATGTCATCGACAAGGTCTTCTACAAGCAGCGCTACGATCTTTTGGCGCTGATCTGCGGCAGCATCGTTTTCGCCTTCGCCGTACGCGGGATCGCGAGCTACCTGCAGGCCGTGCTGCTTGCGAAGATCGGCAACAATCTGGTCGCCCGCTACCAGCGGCGCATATTCGACCATCTGATGCGGCTCGGCGTGAGTTATTTCACCGCGACGCGCTCCGGCCAGCTTGCCGCGCGCATCAACCAGAATGTCGCGGGCGTGCGCGACCTGCTCAGCCTGACCCTGACCTCGGTGGCGCGTGACGCGGTCTCCGTCGTCGGGCTCGTAGCGGTCATGGTTCTTCAGGATCCGATGCTTTCTGCCATCGCGCTTCTCATCGCGCCGCCACTCATTTTCACGATCAACTATCTCATGCGACGGCTGCGCCGCGTGACCCGTGAGGCGGTGGAATACAATTCCCGGCTTATCGGTGCGATGCAGGAGGCGACGCAAGGCATTGCCATCGTCAAGGCCTTCACCATGGAGGAGCAACTCTCCGCGAAACTCGGCATTCTGGTCGATGAATCGGAGAAGCGCGCCAACAAGATTGCGCGGGTATCGGAGCGGATGTCTCCGGTTTCCGAGGTGCTGGCCGGCTTCGCGATCGCCGGCGTCATCGGCTATGCCGGCTACCGGGCCGCTTATCAGGGGGTGCCGCCTGGGTCTGTCTTCGCCTTCATCACCGCGCTTCTCCTCGCCTACGATCCCGCCCGGCGGCTGGCGAAGGTGCAGGTCGGGCTCGAAAGGGCGCTGGTCAACGCCCGTATGATCTACGAGATACTGGACATCGATCCGCACCAGCGCGACGTCAACGACGCCCCCGACATGAAGGTGACGGCGGCGGAGGTCCGGTTCCGCGACGTGACTTTCTCCTACGCGGAAAAGATGCCCGTTCTGCGCAGCGTTAGCTTTATCGCGGCCTCGGGCGAGACGACCGCGCTCGTCGGAGCCTCCGGCGCGGGAAAGTCGACGCTCGTTGCACTCCTCGAACGCTTTTACGATCTGGATTCCGGCGCCATCGAAATCGACGGGCAGGACATTTCGCATGTGACCAAGCGGTCGCTCCGTCAGGCGCTCGCTTATGTGTCGCAGCAGCCCTACCTGTTCGAGGGCACGATCCGCGACAACATCCGTTACGGCCGCCCCGACGCTACAGATGCCGAGGTGGAGGAGGCGGCAAGGCTGGCGAACGCCGACGAATTCATCCGCCTGCAGGCCAAGGGCTATGAAACGCTGGTCGGCGAGAACGGCGTGACCCTTTCCGGCGGCCAGCGGCAGCGCGTCTCCATCGCCCGCGCGATCGTACGCGACGCACCCGTCCTCGTTCTGGACGAGGCGACCTCCGCCCTCGACAACGAATCCGAACTGCGCGTCCAGCAGGCGCTTGCTACAGTGATGAAAGGCCGCACCACGATCGTCATCGCGCACCGGCTTTCGACCGTCGTCGATGCCGACAAGATCGTCGTCCTGGAGGAAGGACGCGTCGTCGAGCAGGGCTCGCACCACGCACTCCTTGCGAAACCGAACGGCGTTTACGCCCGGTTCTACCGTGCGCCGGGCGAAACGGGCCTCGAACTCGTCGACGACGTGGAGCCGGATGACAATCGACCCGAGCCGTCCCGATCGCAGACGAAAATTGCCGGGGGAACGCATCGATGAGCGATATGGGGCTGGTGGTCGTCGGTGCGGCGGGGCGCATGGGGCAGACGCTTATCCGTACGGTGCAGGCGATGGAGGGTGCCGGCGTCGCCGGCGCCATCGAGCGAGCGGGATCGCCCTTTCTGGGCAGGGATGCCGGCGAGCTTGCAGGCGTCGGGCCGCTTGGCGTGCCGATCACCGACGATCCGTTGTCCGCCTTCGCCAAGGCCGACGGCGTTCTCGATTTCAGCGCGCCGGCCGCAAGCGTCGAGTTTGCGGGCTATGCGGCGCAGGCGCGCATCGTCCACATCATCGGCACGACGGGGTGCAGTGCACAAGACGATGCGAAGATCGCCGCCGCCGCCCGCCACGCGACCATTGTGAAGTCCGGCAATATGAGCCTCGGCGTCAACCTCCTGGCGGTTCTGGTGCGCCAGGCGGCGGCGGCGCTCGGCGCTGATGATTTCGACATCGAGGTGCTTGAGATGCATCACCGCAACAAGGTGGACGCGCCGTCCGGCACGGCCTTGCTGCTCGGCGAAGCGGCGGCGGCGGGCCGCGATATCGCGCTTGCCGAAAAAAGTGTGCGGGTTCGCGACGGTCACACCGGCGCGCGCGAAACCGGTACGATCGGTTTCGCCTCGCTGCGCGGCGGCTCGGTCGTCGGCGAGCATTCCGTCATTCTCGCGGGCACCGGCGAGCGGGTCGTGCTTTCGCACCAGGCCGAGGACCGCGGCATCTTCGCCCGCGGCGCCGTAAAGGCCGCACTCTGGGCGCGCGGCCGCAAGCCCGGCCTCTATTCCATGCTCGACGTGCTCGGCCTTTCCGGTCGTTGAAAGAAGGACTGAAACATATGCGTACCCTTGTGCTCGTCCGTCACGGTCAGAGCGAGTGGAACCTGAAGAATTTGTTCACCGGCTGGCGCGATGTCGGGCTGACCGACAAGGGACGCGAGGAAGCGCGCGCAGCCGGCGAGAAGCTGAAGGCGCGCGGACTGAAATTCGATATCGCCTTCACCTCGGCCCTGACAAGGGCGCAGAAGACATGCGGCATCATCCTCGACGTGCTCGGTCAGGACGGATTGCGTACGGTCCGCGACCAGGCGCTCAACGAGCGCGACTACGGCGACCTTTCCGGTCTCAACAAGGACGACGCCAGGTTGAAATGGGGCGAGGAGCAGGTCCATGTCTGGCGGCGCTCCTATGACGTGCCGCCGCCCGGCGGCGAGAGCCTGCGCGATACGGGCGCGCGGGTCTGGCCCTATTATCTCCACGAGATGCAGCCCCATCTGCTCGGCGGGAAGGTGATGCTCGTCGCCGCGCACGGCAATTCGCTGCGTGCGCTGATCATGGCGCTCGACGGCCTGTCGCCTGAAGAAGTGGTCAAGCTGGAACTCGGCACCGGCGTGCCGATCATCTACCGGATCAACGCCGATTCGAGCGTGGCTTCGAAGGAAGTGCTCGAAGCGTAGACGCATGCCGCGCGGGTTGGCCGGCGGAACGGCGTGGACGTTTCCCGGCCCGCGATTAAACGCATTGACAGCCACAGCCTGCCCGCTTACATCGGCGGCGCACCTTGCCCAGGTGGCGGAATTGGTAGACGCGCACGGTTCAGGTCCGTGTGCCGCGAGGCGTGGAGGTTCGAGTCCTCTCCTGGGCACCA
>JAKDNM010000135.1 GCA_030456445.1 Hyphomicrobiales bacterium | reverse complement strand
TTTTTCCTCGTGCCGAAGGTCGTGGAGTAGACTCTCCGGGCGGCCCCGCCTTTTCGCTGACAAGAAGCCCGCCTTTTCCCCGACAAGAAGCCGCCTTTTCCCTGACAAGAAGATTGCCCGATGAGCGAACTGACGAAACTGACGATTGCCGAGGCCCGCGCGAATCTTCGCACAAAGGAGATCACCTCCGCTGAACTGACCGACGCCTATCTCGCGGCGATCGAGGCGGCCAATCCCGCGCTCAACGCCTATGTCGCCGTCACCCATGACCATGCGCGCGCTATGGCGAAGGCTTCCGACGAAAGGCTGGCCAAGGGCGGAAACGGCGCGCTGGAAGGCATTCCGCTCGGCATCAAGGACCTCTTCGCCACCGAGGGCTTCCATACGCAGGCGGGCTCGCACATCCTCGACGGCTTCAAGCCGCGCTATGAATCGACCGTGACGGCCAATCTGTGGGCCGATGGCGCCGTCATGCTGGGTAAGCTCAACATGGACGAGTTCGCCATGGGCTCGTCCAACGAGACTTCCTATTACGGCCCGGTCGTCAATCCGTGGCGCGCCAAAGGCGACAACAAGGCGCTGGTCCCTGGCGGCTCGTCGGGCGGTTCGGCCGCGGCTGTCTCCGCGTGGCTGTGCGCCGGCGCCACCGCCACCGATACGGGCGGCTCGATCCGCCAGCCGGCCGCCTTCACCGGTACGGTCGGCATCAAGCCGACCTATGGCCGCTGCTCGCGCTTCGGCACCATCGCCTTCGCCTCCTCGCTCGACCAGGCAGGCCCGATCGCGCGCGACGTGCGCGACGCCGCGATCATGCTGAGATCCATGGCCTCGGTCGACGCCAAGGACACGACTTCCGTCGACCGTCCGGTGCCGGATTACGAGGCAGCGCTCGGCGGCTCGGTGAGGGGCATGAAGATCGGCGTTCCGAGGGAATACCGGATGGACGGCATGCCGGCCGAGATCGAGACGCTCTGGCAGCAGGGCATCGCCTGGCTGAAGGATGCCGGTGCCGAGATCGTCGAAATCTCGCTGCCTCATACGAAATACGCGCTGCCGGCCTATTATATCGTGGCGCCGGCCGAGGCTTCCTCCAACCTCGCCCGTTATGACGGCGTCCGCTACGGGCTGCGCGTGCCGGGCAGAGACATCGTCGACATGTACGAGAAGACGCGCGCCGCCGGCTTCGGCCGCGAGGTGAAGCGGCGCGTCATGATCGGTACCTATGTGCTGTCGGCCGGCTATTACGACGCCTATTACGTGCAGGCGCAAAAGGTGCGCACGCTCATCAAAAAGGATTTCGAGGACGTCTTCGCCGCTGGCGTCGAGGCAATCCTGACGCCGGCGACGCCGTCCGCCGCCTTCGGCATCGCCGACGAGGACATGGCCGCCGACCCGGTGAAGATGTACCTGAACGACATTTTCACGGTGACGGTCAATATGGCCGGCCTGCCGGGCATCGCGGTTCCTGCCGGGCTCGACGGGCGCGGCCTGCCGCTCGGCTTGCAACTGATCGGCCGTCCCTTCGAGGAAGAGACGCTCTTCCGAACGGCTGCGATCATCGAGAAGGCTGCCGGCCGGTTCGAGCCGCACAAGTGGTGGTAGGACGCCGTCGGGACAGGCGTCTGGCTGTCCAGTTGACACAGATTTGAGTTTTCCCGCGTGTCACGTCATTGGACTTTCGCGCCCCAAAGGGCCATTTATAGGTCAATGAAGCGTGCCCGGCCTCCCGCCGTGAAGTGACCCGCTTCGGTTCCTGAACCAGCCTGGAGGATTTCCAATGAGCGAAGAACGTGCCGTCCTGGCGGGCGGGTGCTTTTGGGGCATGCAGGATCTCATCCGTCGCCTTCCGGGCGTGATCTCGACCCGCGTGGGCTATAGCGGCGGCGACGTGCCGAACGCGACCTATCGCAACCACGGCACCCATGCCGAGGCGATCGAGATCACCTTCGATACCGGGAAGGCCAGCTACCGCGGCCTTTTGGAATTCTTCTTCCAGATACACGATCCGTCCACGCGAAACCGGCAGGGCAACGATATGGGCGCAAGCTACCGCTCGGCGATCTTCTACACGAGCGAAGAGCAAAGAAAGGTCGCCGAAGACACGATCGCCGACGTGAACGCTTCAGGCCTCTGGCCGGGCAGGGTCGTCACCGAGGTGACGCCGGCCGGTGATTTCTGGGAGGCGGAACCGGAACATCAGGATTATCTGGAGCGCTACCCGAACGGCTACACCTGCCATTTCCCGCGCCCCAACTGGAAACTTCCCCGTCGCGCTGCGTGACGCCGGCCGCATGCGTCGAGGTCGTCGTTCCCGCTTACGGCATCAAGCAGGAAAGCGCCCGCCAGCGAGCCGTAATGGAGGGGTTGGCGAGAGCCGATTCCTGCTGATTTTGGCTTGTGGCGCGTCGGGCGGACGACATCTTTTCGCATCCCTGCTGTCCTCGCTCTTATCTATTTGATTTCCCGTAAGAAAAGCGCTTCTGCAAATCGCCCGTTCCATTGGAGTTCGGTGCGGAATTCCTATATAAGGGAAACATGATTCCCAATCAGCATCGTGACCCGTTTTGACTGACCAGACGACACCAAGCGGCCCGGGCGGGCCGTCGGACATAGAGCCGGTTTCCATCATCGAGGAAATGCAGCGTTCCTACCTCGATTACGCCATGAGCGTGATTGTCAGCCGGGCGCTGCCGGACGTGCGCGACGGGCTGAAGCCGGTGCATCGCCGCATCCTCTTTGCCAGCCACGAGAGCGGTTACCACTGGAACCGCAAATATGTGAAATCGGCGCGCCCCGTCGCCGACGTGATGGGTAAATACCACCCCCACGGCGACGCCTCGATCTACGACGCGCTGGTGCGCATGGCGCAGAACTGGTCGTTGCGCGTGCCGCTCATCGACGGGCAGGGCAATTTCGGCTCGATCGACGGCGATCCGCCGGCGGCGATGCGCTACACCGAATCGCGGCTGACCAAGGTTGCCCATGAGCTTCTGGAGGATATCGACAAGGAAACGGTCGATTTCCAGGAGACCTATGACGCTTCCGGGCGGGAGCCGAAGGTCCTGCCGGCGCGGTTCCCGAACCTTCTCGTCAACGGTTCGGGCGGCATCGCCGTCGGCATGGCGACCAACATCCCGCCGCACAATCTGGTCGAAGTCGTCAATGGCTGCATCGCGCTGATCGACAATCCGGCGATCGAATTGCCGGAACTGATGGAGATCATCCCCGGTCCCGATTTTCCGACCGGCGGCCTGATTCTCGGCCGCGCCGGCATCTACAGCGCCTATTCGACCGGGCGCGGCTCGGTCGTCATGCGCGGCAAGGTGCATTTCGAGACCATTCGCGGCGACCGCGAGGCGATCATCGTCACCGAGGTTCCCTTCCAGGTGAACAAGGCGACCATGCAGGAGAAAATGGCCGAACTGGTGCGCGACAAGCGCATCGAGGGCATCTCCGACATACGCGACGAGAGCGACCGGCAGGGCTACCGGGTCGTCATCGAACTGAAGCGCGACGCGGTTGCCGACGTGGTGCTCAACCAGCTCTACCGCTATACGCCGCTGCAGACCTCCTTCGGCGCCAATATGGTGGCGCTGAACGGCGGCAAGCCGGAGCAGATGACGCTGCTCGACATGCTGCGCGCCTTCGTTTCCTTCCGCGAGGAGGTTGTCGCCCGTCGCACGCGCTATTTGCTCAAGAAAGCACGCGAGCGCGCCCATGTGCTGGTCGGGCTGGCGATCGCGGTTGCCAATATCGACGAGGTGATCGCGCTGATCCGGCGTGCGCCCGACCCGCAGACGGCGCGCGAGCAGTTGATGGTACGGCGCTGGCCGGCCGGAGATGTCTCCGCGCTCATCACGCTGATCGACGATCCGCGCCACCGTATCAACGAGGACGGCACCTACAATCTGTCCGAGGAGCAGGCGCGCGCCATCCTCGAACTGCGCTTGCAGCGGCTGACGGCGCTTGGCCGCGACGAGATTGCCGACGAACTGAACAAGATCGGCGTCGAGATCGCGGACTATCTGGATATCCTCGGCTCGCGGGCGCGCATCCAGCAGATCGTAAAGGACGAACTGGTCGCTCTGCGTGACGAGTTCGGCACGCCTCGCCGCACGGAAATCGTCGACGGTGGCGCCGACATGGAGGACGAGGACCTCATCCAGCGCGAGGACATGGTCGTCACCGTCACCCGCGGCGGCTATATCAAGCGCGTGCCGCTGTCGATCTACCGGGCGCAGGCGCGCGGCGGCAAGGGCCGCTCGGGCATGTCGACCCGCGACGAGGATTTCGTCACGCGGCTGTTCGTCGCCAATACCCATACGCCGGTGCTGTTTTTCTCCTCGCGCGGCATCGTCTACAAGGAGAAGGTCTGGCGGCTGCCGGTCGGCACGCCGCAGGCGCGGGGCAAGGCGCTCATCAACATGCTGCCCATCGAAAACGGCGACCGCATCACAGCGATCCTGCCGCTTCCGGAGGACGAGGAAAGCTGGGGCGACCTCGACGTAATGTTCGCCACCACGCGCGGCACCGTGCGGCGCAACAAGCTGTCGGACTTCGTCCAGGTGAACCGCAACGGCAAGATCGCGATGAAGCTCGACGAGGGTGACGAGATCCTCAATGTCGAGACCTGCACGGAAAACGACGACGTGTTGCTGACGGCCAATTCCGGCCAGTGCATCCGTTTCCCGGTCACCGATGTGCGTGTCTTCGCCGGCCGCAACTCGATCGGCGTGCGCGGCATTTCTCTCGGCGACAGCGACCGGGCGATATCCATGGCCATCGTCGGCCATGTCGATGCCTCGCCCGCCGAGCGTGCCGCCTATCTGAAGCGTTCCGTGGCGGAGCGGCGCCTTGCCGTCGGCGAGGGCGAAGAGGAGGAAATAGCGCTCACCAACGAGGATATCGGCGAGGAGACGGACCTTTCCGAGGAGCGCTACCAGTATCTGAGGGATCATGAGCAGTTCGTGCTCGCCGTGACGGAGTTCGGCTACGGCAAGCGTTCGTCCACCTACGACTTCCGCCTGACGGGGCGCGGCGGCAAGGGCATCCGCGCCACCGACGTGTCGAAGGTCGCCGAGATCGGCAGACTGGTCGCTGCATTCCCTGTCGCCAACGAGGATCAGATCATGCTGGTTTCGGACGGCGGCACAGTCATCCGCGTACCGGTACACAACATCCGCTTCGCCAGCCGTGCCACCAAGGGCGTCACCGTCTTCAATACGGCCGAAGGCGAGAAGGTGATGTCGGTCGAGCGGATATCGGAGCCGGATGGCGAAGAAGAAGAAAGTGAAAACGGAAGCGGCGCGACGGAAGCCTGAAGGCTATTGTCGCGCCGTCTCCTGAAACTCGATACAGGGAAACTCGATACAGGCCGGTAGTTACTTCAAAATATACCGGTTCAACGACTTGTTGCGCTTGTCCAGCCGAACCTTCTCCGCTTCTTGATGAAGGCCGAAAGCTGTGGCGATAAGCATGGCCAATGTCATGGCCGCGGCGAGCATGATAATCATCATGGTCCTGTACTCCTTGCCTCAACAACGGGCAGCACTCGATTTGGTTTCATCGAGGATGAGGAGATTGCCTCATCGACCCTGAAGCGTTGCTGGCTTCCCCATTCATCTGTGGTTCATGATGGGGAAATACAAGGCCATGTACCGCGTCGTGCCGGCCGACACATTTATTTGAACAATCGGTGTGGCATCGCCGGCACGCGGGTAGGGACAGGCTATTGCCTGGCGACGGCGTAGTCGCGCAGCACATTCTGCTCCAGTTCGAGTTCGTCCAGCCGGTAACGGACGACGTCGCCGATACTGACGATGCCGATCAGTCTCTTGCCTTCCACGATCGGGACATGCCGGATGCGCCGGTGCGTCATCAGTTTGGCGATGTGGGCAAGCGTTTCGCCCGGCGGACAGGTGATGACGGAGCCCGTCATCAAATCCCTGACTTTCCGGTTCAGGACGTCCGCGCCGTGCTCGGCAAGGCCGTGCGCCACGTCGCGCTCGGAAATGATGCCGTCCACCGTGTTTCCCTGTTCGCTGACGACAAGCGCCCCGATTCGCTCCAGTCGCAATCGCTGCACGAGATTTCCGATGCTCTCGTCCGGCCGGACCGTGTGGACCTTTTCATCTTTTTTCGCCGCGAGAATGTCAGAGACAAGCATATCTGGCTCCTTTTGTTGGCGTATGCACTGCAAGCTCAAGCGCCCGTGCGACATAGGAGGCCGGCAAGCGGCGAATACCCATTCAATATAGCACCCAAATCGACCGATTTCAGGTCTTGCTTGCGCCAGCGGCGACGCTGTGTATTTGATCCGCCGTTTTCGCCACTGGAGGCCGCCCGCATGCCGGAATGGACCACGCTTCTTTCCTATGTGCTTGCATGTGTCGTGATCATCATCGTGCCGGGACCGACCGTGACCGTCACCATCGCCAATTCGATGAAATACGGCACGCGCGCCGGCCTCCTGAACGTCGTCGGCACGCAGATCGGCCTGATCACCATGATCGCGGTGTTGGCGCTCGGCCTCTCGGCAATCGTGGCGGGACTGGGCGATGTCTTCGACATTTTGCGCCTGGCGGGTGCGGCATACCTGATCTGGCTCGGCGTCAAGCTGTGGCGTTCCGACGGAAATCTCGGCAGCATCGATACCGGCTCGCGAAAGCCGCGGTCGTTCACGCTGCAGGGGTTCTTCGTCATCTGGTCGAACCCGAAGGCGCTTTTCTTTTTCGGAGCCTTCATTCCGCAATTCATCAATCCGGCGGGAAATACCGCGCTCCAGACCGTCCTTTACGGGGTGATCTTCATGACCGTCGCCACCGTCTTCGACGGCCTTTACGCGGTTGCGGCCGGTCGCGCCGGAAGCTGGCTTTCGCGTGGCCGCATCCGTGTCGCCGAGCGCATCGCCGGAACCTTCTTGATCGGCGGGGGCGTCTGGCTGGCACTGGCGCGCCGCTGAATGCCGGCGCGCGCAAGGGCCGTTCGCCCCGACATATCGGAAATTGCCTTTGCGCCGCAGGCCGGATAGAAGCGGCCCGATGAGTGCGCGCATTGCCATATATGGCGGATCCTTCGATCCGCTGACCAACGGTCATTTCGACGTCCTGAAGGCGTCGCTTGCGATCGCCGACGAGATCGTGGTGGCGATCGGGGTGCATCCGGGCAAGGCGCCTTTGTTCTCCTTCGAGGAGCGTGTGCGCCTGATCGAGGCTTCCGCCCAGTCGGAACTTGGCGAGGATCGCAAGCGCATAAAGGTTGTGGCCTTCGATGGGCTCATGATCGAAGCGAGCCGCAAGCACGGCGCCTCGATCATGATTCGCGGCCTGCGCGACGGCACCGATCTCGACTATGAGATGCAGATGGCGGGCATGAACGAGACCATGGCGCCGGACCTGCAGACCGTGTTCCTGCCGGCAAGCCCCTCGGTCAGAACCATTACCGCCACATTGGTACGCCAGATCGCCTCGATGGGCGGCGACATCCGACCCTTCGTGCCGGCCCCCGTCGCCGTGGCGATCAAGCAGAAATTCGCGTCCCAGGGTAGATAGCCCGGGCCGGTCACCAGCATTTCAGGAGAAATTCATGCAGCTTTCCCGGCGTGCCCTGTTCGCCACCGCGTTATTCGGCGCAGTTTCGCTTGCCGCGCCCGCCTTTGCGGCCGATCCGGACAACACCATGATCATCACGCTGAAGAGTGGCGATGTGACGATTGCATTGAGGCCCGACCTTGCGCCCAAGCATGTCGCGCAGATCAAGAAACTGGTGCGGGAAGGGGCCTACGACCATGTCGCCTTCCACCGCGTCATTTCCGGCTTCATGGCGCAGACCGGCGACGTGAAATACGGAAACACCAAGAAGGGCTACAATGCCAAGCTTGCCGGGACCGGCGGCTCCGACCTGCCCGATCTTCCGGCGGAATTCTCCAAGGAGCCTTATGTGCGCGGCACGGTCGGAATGGCCCGATCGCAGAATCCGAACTCCGCCAATTCGCAGTTCTTCATCATGTTCGCGCCTGCACCTTCGCTCGAGGGCGATTATACCGTTGTCGGAAATGTCGAGAGCGGCATGGAATTGGTCGACATGATCAAGAAAGGCAACCCGGGC
Source organism: Hyphomicrobiales bacterium (assembly GCA_030456445.1). Classification (GTDB taxonomy): domain Bacteria; phylum Pseudomonadota; class Alphaproteobacteria; order Rhizobiales; family Rhizobiaceae; genus Mesorhizobium_L. The sequence goes on along the minus strand of JAKDNM010000135.1, from coordinate 2,340 downwards.
CAGAACGGCGCCGTTACCGATCCCGACAGCATGATCAAGGTCCGCATCGCCTCCGATGCGGCGAAATAGAGAAACGAAAGGAAGGCCCTGTGGCTGAAATCAAGGACCCCGAAAACACCCTCCTGATGGAAACGACCAAAGGCAATGTGGTCATCGAGCTTCTTCCCGACCTTGCGCCCGGCCACGTTGCGCGCATCAAGGAACTGACCCGCGAAGGCGCCTATGACGGCGTCGTCTTCCATCGCGTCATCGACGGCTTCATGGCGCAGACGGGCGATGTGCAATACGGCAAGAGCGGTGGGTCTTCGTTCAATCCCGGCCGGGCCGGCACGGGCGGCTCCGACAAGGGCGACCTCAAGGCCGAATTCTCCAACGCCAACCATGGCCGCGGCACCTGCTCCATGGCGCGGGCGCAAAACCCGAATTCCGCCAACTCGCAATTCTTCATCTGCTTTGGCGATGCGAGCTTCCTCAACCGGCAATATTCAGTCTGGGGCCAAGTGATCGAGGGGATGGACAATGTCGACAAGATCAAGCGCGGCGAGCCCGTGCAGGATCCCGACAAGATCGTGTCGATGAAGGTCGCGGCGGACGCCGCGTAGCCTAATCGCATCGCCACCATCTCGGTTCGTGACGAGACCGCAGGCGGCCGCCGCGGCAATTCGCCGTGGCGGTTCGCGGAAAATGGCGCTATTGCCCCCACATGAAAGTGGATCTGTTCGATTTCGACCTGCCGGAGGGGCGTATCGCGCTTCGCCCGGCGGCACCGCGTGACGCGGCGAGGCTGCTTGTCGTGCGCCCGCCCGACGGGATCGAGGATCGCGTCGTTCGGAATCTCCCGGATTTTCTCGAGCCGGGCGATGCGCTCGTCTTCAACGATACCAAGGTCATACCCGCGCAGCTTGCGGGAACGCGCGAGCGCGACGGCGCCGTCGCCTATATCGACGCGACGCTGCATATGCGCGCCGGCCCGGATCGCTGGAAGGCGTTCGTGCGCCCGGCGAAGCGGCTGCAGGCGGGCGATCGCATCCGCTTTGGCCATTCCGGCGAAGCCTGTTTCCTCGGAACCCTCGATGCAACGGTGATCGAGAAGGGCGAAGCCGGCGAGGCGCTGCTTGCCTTCGATCTTTCCGGCCCGCTGCTCGACGAGGCGATCCACGCCGCCGGCCACGTGCCGCTGCCGCCCTATATCGCCTCGAAGCGCGCCGAAGACGAGCGCGACCGCGTCGACTACCAGACGATCTACGCCCGCAAGGAAGGTGCTGTCGCGGCGCCCACCGCCGGCTTGCATTTCACGCCGGAACTGATGCAGGCGCTCGACGCGCGCGGCGTCGAACGCCATTTCGTGACGCTTCATGTCGGTGCCGGCACCTTCCTGCCGGTCAAGGCCGACGACACCGCCGAGCACCGCATGCATGAAGAGATCGGCCATGTCTCGGCCGAAACCGCTCGCGCGCTGAACGCCGTGCGGGCGAGGGGAGGCCGTGTCGTCTCGGTCGGCACCACCTCGCTCAGGTTGCTGGAAAGTGCGGCGGACGACGAGGGAAAGCTGTCGGCATGGTCAGGCTCCACGGATATCTTCATCACGCCGGGCTACCGCTTCAGATTTATCGATGTGCTGATGACGAACTTTCACCTGCCGCGCTCGACGCTCTTCATGCTCGTCTCCGCCTTCGCGGGGACGGAGACGATGACACGCGCCTACGCGCACGCGATCGACGGAGGCTACCGCTTTTATTCCTATGGCGACGCCAGCCTGCTGTTCCGGGCGAGGACGCAATGACGGCGAAATTGCGCGCTCGATGAGCTCCCAATTCTCCTTCCGCCTTCTCGCCACGGATGGCCGTGCGCGGCGCGGCGAGATCGTCATGCCGCGCGGGATGGTGCGCACGCCGGCCTTCATGCCGGTCGGGACCGGCGGTACGGTCAAGGCGATGTTCATGGACGACGTGCGCGGGACCGGCGCCGACATCGTCCTTGGCAACACCTATCACCTGATGCTGAGGCCCGGCGCCGAGCGCGTGGCGCGGCTTGGCGGACTGCACGAATTCGCGCGCTGGCCATGGCCGATCCTGACCGATTCGGGCGGCTTCCAGGTCATGTCGTTGGCCAAGCTGCGCAAGCTTACCGAAAATGGCGTCGTCTTCCGCTCGCATATCGACGGCGTGCCCCATGAGATGACGCCCGAGCGCTCGATCGAGATCCAGGGGCTGCTCGATTCGGATATCCAGATGCAGTTGGACGAATGCGTGCGGCTGCCGGCGGAAGAAGCCGATATCGAGCGTGCCATGGAAATGTCGCTGCGCTGGGCCGAGCGCTGCAAGACGGCATTCGGCGATC
>JAKDNM010000134.1 GCA_030456445.1 Hyphomicrobiales bacterium | reverse complement strand
TGCTAACCTTTTGACGCTGTTATGGAAAAGAATGGTGCTGCGAGAGAGGATTGAACTCTCGACCTCCCCCTTACCAAGGGGGTGCTCTACCACTGAGCTACCGCAGCAGGCCGAAGCGCGGCGGACATTTGCCACACCATGCCCGCCATGGCAAGCGCGGTGTGGCAGGGACTTCGCTGCTGGCCGTATTCTCCGCTCCCGTCACTCCGGCACGTGGCGGACGGCGCCGCGGGCGGCGCTCGTCGCCATGGCGGCGTAGGCGCGCAAAGCCGTGGTGACCTTGCGCTTGCGTTTTTCGGTCGGCTTCCAGGCATCCGCGCCCTTCGCTTCCATCGCCTCGCGGCGGCGCGCCATCGCGGTATCGTCTATGGCGAGATGGATCGTGCGGTTGGGGATGTCGATCTCGATCGTATCGCCTTCCTCCACCAGCGCGATGGCGCCGCCATCGGCGGCTTCCGGCGAGACGTGGCCGATGGAAAGGCCCGAACTGCCGCCGGAGAAGCGGCCGTCGGTGACGAGCGCACAGGCTTTGCCCAGCCCTTTCGACTTCAGATAGCTGGTCGGATAGAGCATTTCCTGCATGCCCGGTCCGCCGCGCGGCCCCTCATAGCGGATGAGCACGATATCGCCGGCCGCCACCTTGCCGCCGAGAATGCCGCTGACGGCCGAATCCTGGCTTTCGAAGATGCGCGCCGGGCCGGAAAATTTCAGGATCGATTCATCGACGCCCGCCGTCTTCACGATGCAGCCATCCTCGGCGAGGTTGCCGTAGAGCACGGCAAGCCCGCCATCCTTGGAGAAAGCGTGCTCGGCGTCGCGGATGACGCCTTTCTTACGGTCGAGATCCAGTTCGTCCCAGCGGCACTCCTGGCTGAAGGCCGTTTGCGTCGGCACGCCGCCGGGCGCGGCGCGGTAGAATTCCTGAAGACTGGCGCTGTCGTTGCCCATCACGTCCCAGCGGGCGAGCGCGTGGCCGAGCGTCTCGGAATGAACCGAGCCGACGCTGGTGTCGAGGAGGCCGGCGCGGTCGAGTTCACCGAGGATCGCCATGATGCCGCCGGCGCGGTGCACGTCCTCGACATGCACGTCGGCTTTCGACGGCGCCACCTTGCACAGGCACGGCACGCGGCGCGACAGCCGGTCGATGTCGGCCATGGTGAAGTCCACTTCGCCCTCATGCGCGGCGGCCAGCAGATGCAGCACCGTGTTGGTCGAGCCGCCCATCGAGATGTCGAGCGTCATGGCATTCTCGAAGGCGGCGAAAGAGGCGATATTGCGCGGCAGGACGCCGGCGTCGTCCTGCTCGTAATAGCGGTGGGCAAGATCGACCACGAGATGCCCGGCCTCGACAAATAGGCGCTTGCGGTCGGCGTGCGTTGCAAGCGTCGTTCCGTTGCCGGGCAGGGCCAGGCCGAGCGCTTCGGTGAGGCAGTTCATGGAATTGGCCGTGAACATGCCCGAGCAGGAGCCGCAGGTCGGGCAGGCGGAACGCTCTATGATGTTCACGTCTTCCTCGGCCACGCTGTCGTCGGCGGCCGCCACCATGGCGTCGACAAGGTCCAGCGCCTTCTTCTCGCCGGTCGAAAGCACCACCTTGCCGGCTTCCATCGGGCCGCCGGAAACGAAGACGCAGGGGATGTTGAGGCGAAGCGCGGCCATCAGCATGCCGGGCGTGATCTTGTCGCAATTGGAGATGCAGACCATGGCGTCGGCGCAATGCGCGTTGACCATGTATTCGACCGAGTCGGCGATGATTTCACGGGATGGCAGCGAATAGAGCATGCCGTCATGGCCCATGGCGATGCCGTCATCGACCGCGATGGTGTTGAATTCCTTGGCGACGCCGCCGGCCGCCTCGATCTCGCGGGCGACGAGCTGGCCGAGGTCCTTCAGGTGCACATGGCCCGGCACGAACTGCGTGAAGGAATTCACCACCGCGATGATCGGCTTGCCGAAATCGCCGTCCTTCATGCCTGTGGCGCGCCACAGGCCGCGTGCGCCGGCCATATTGCGGCCATGGGTGGTGGTGCGGGAGCGGTATGCGGGCATGGCGGTGCGTTTCCTGTCGTTCGTCAGGCGCGCGGAGCGGAGCGGGTCCGGCCGGGCGCATTCGTGCGTTTCTACGGTCTCAAGGGGTTTGGTGCCCCCTCGCGGCAACCGTGTCAACATCCGGCCGAATGGGCCAGGGCGTTGTCGCCATTGCCCGTTGCCGCCGCTTTGCCTTACAAAACGTGGCGGAGGAACGTGGATACCCATGATGGAGCACGGAAGCGGTCATACCATTTCGCCGGAGATCGCCGCAGCAGGGCGTCTGACGGTCTACGGGCTGTTTTGCGCGCAGGTCTCCCGCGACCCGGAGGCGATCGCCGTTGTGGAGGGCGGACGGAGCACGACCTACGCGGCGCTCGATGCCCGCGCACGGCGGCTCGCCTCGGCGCTCGACGCGAAAGGCATCGGGCGCGGCGACCGCATCGCCGTCCTGTCGCAGAACCGGACGGAATATATCGAGATCGAACTGGCCGCTGCGCTGATCGGCGTCACCGTCGCCTGCCAGAACTGGCGGCTGACCGCACCGGAACTGAAAGGCTGTCTCGATCTGGTCGAGCCGGGTCTGATTTTCGTTTCGCAGCGTTTCGCGCCGCTTCTGGCGTCGGCAGGCGCATTGGAAGTGCCGACCATGGTGATTGAAACCGATTACGAGGAACTCGTCGCAACCGGCTCCGACACGCCGCCTTCCGTCGATGTCGATCCGGAAGACGGCCTCGTGATCCTCTACACCAGCGGCACGACCGGCCTGCCCAAGGGGGCGCTGATCAGCCATCGCGCCGAAATCGCGAGGATGGCGCTGCTCCGGCTCGACCTTCGCGTGACCGAGAAGGAAGGCTTCGTCGCCTGGGCGCCGATGTTCCACATGGCCTCCAACGACCAGATGATGGGCACGCTGATGTCGGGGGCGACGGTGTTCGTGGTCGACGGGCTCGACGCGCAGCAAATCGTCGACATCGCCGCGAAGAACCGCATCGGCTGGCTTTTGATGATGCCGGGGTCGGTCGAGCCCTTGGTCGAATTGTGGCGGGCCGGCGCGCCGCGACCGCTCGGCGTGACCGTCGTCGGCGCCATGGCCGATCTCGTGCCGCGCGCGCTTCTCGCGGAGGCCACGCGCTATTGCGGCGCGCCCTATCTCAACTCCTTCGGCTCCACCGAGACCGGCCTGGCGCCGGCATCGGCAGCCCTTCTCGAAGCCGGCATCGTGCCGGCCTCGCTTTCCAAGCTGAAAAGCGCGCTCTGCGACATCCGCCTCGTCGATCCGGAAGGCAACGAGGTGGCGGACGGCGAAACCGGCGACTGCGCGGTGAGGGGACCGTCGGTCTTCAGTGGTTACTGGAACGCACCGGAAACCAACGCACGCGATTTCGCCGGCGGCTGGTTCCGGCTCGGCGACCTCTTCCGGCGCAACCCGGACGGTTCCTACGATTTCGTCGACCGGGCGAAATACATGATCAAGTCTGGCGGCGAGAACATCTACCCTGCCGAGATCGAGGGCGTGCTGCTCGCCGATGCCAGGGTAGCGGAAGCGGTGGTGGTGCGCCGTGCCGACGACCGCTGGGGCGAGGTGCCGGTCGCCTTCGTGGCGCGCTCCGATCCCTCGCTCGACGAGGCGGAAATCGAGGCGCTTTGCCGCCGCTCGCTTGCGAGCTACAAGCGGCCGAAGGAAGTGCGCTTCATCGAATTCGAGGCTTTTCCGCGCTCGGCCACCGGCAAGGTGCAGCGCCACGAAATGGAGGCGCGGCTGCGCGGGGAAGGGTAGACCTGCAAGGATGCATGTCACCACGTGCTTGCCCCGAAGAGACGGACGGCGTAGGGCTACCGGAAGGTCCCACGATGATATCGCTCGCCGGGTTTCGGAGATTTCGTTTTCATGAGAGCCGTCTTCGTCCAACTTCAATGCTCGCCCGGGAAGACCTACGAGGTCGCGGACACGCTGTTCGAGCGCGAGATCGCCTCGGAACTCTATTCCACCAGCGGCGACTACGATTTGTTGATGAAAATCTATGTCGAGGACGGCGTCGATATCGGCAAGTTCATCAACGACAACGTCGCCAACGTGACCGGCATCGTCCGCTCGCTCACCACGCTGACCTTCAAGGCGTTCTGAGCCGCCTTGTCTTCGCTCGCTCACGCCCAACCGCCGCTTCGCGTCTGGGCTCCGCGGGGGCGCGCCATCGGGCGCGACGCCCGGCCGGGCTTTGGGGTGCCTTTGCTTGCCGCCGCTCCTGTGAAAATAGCGAATGGGAAGAGTGGGTTGGCAGAACCCTCAAATGATCTTTTCCATGCTTTCTGCATCGCGCGGCAGGTTCAAAACAGCGTTTTGAGTTCCGGCAACTTGTCGTTGACCAGCCAGCCGTAATAATTCTCCTCCGGCAGCCGCGGCTCCTCGCCGTTCTTCGCGCGCTGGTCGTTCTCCCGCTTCAGCGCCACGGCGCGCGCCTCCGGATCGCCGACATTATAGAGGGTCGCGGTGATGCCTGGATTTTGCGAGATGTCGAAGCCGGCGATTGTGCGGTAGGCGTCGATCGCCTTCTTCAGCGTCGCCGCGACGTAAGGCAGGGTCAGGTCCGGGTCCATGATGGTCTTGTAGACCTGCTTTGGATTGCTGGACGACAGTTGCGGCAGGTCCGACACGCGATGGACGAGGTCGCTCATCTCCAGCGCCGTCAAGGGGTTCAACTGGCCGAGGCCAAAAGTCTGGCCGGCATAGAAGGGCTGGAAAAAGACGGCGCTGAAACGATTGTTGGGAAAGCGCTGGCCGCCCACCACCTTGCTGCGGAACTTCGCCTCCCAGACGTCGTTACGGCAGGTCCACAAATCGTAGCTGTCATGCATGGCCGAGCAGGCGGAAAATTGCGGCCGGCGCACGAAATCGTCCACGTTCTCGCCGCGATAGCTGAAGGTGAAGCTCGAATCGAGATAGGAAAACGCCTTGACATAGTAAGTCTGGAGCCGGTCGTAGGCGTCGACATTATAGGTGTGCTCGCCGACAAGCGCGCCAACGATGTGGAGCGGGTCGATGCCATATTGCGCCGCGGTGGTTCGGATCTTGGCCCTGAGATCGCCGTCCGTGCGCAGCAGGTGGTAGATCTTCCGGTATTTCGCCTCGTAGGTGGTCTTCATCGCCTCGGTACGGTGCCGCGATCCGCCCGGAACGGCCGGCTGCTCGGCATGACGGTTGCCTGGCGGCACGAGAACGGTCGCAAAAGCGGGCGCGGCAGACAGCACAAGCATCGCCGCAAGCAGAAGCCGCAAGAGGCCCGGTGCCGCCGCCGCTGTCCTTGAACCGTCCCGCACCATGCCCTTGATCGCCGTGCCCCGTGATAAGCGCCGGGAGGCTCGGCCCGCCCGGCTTTGTTCTCCTACAGGATGAATCGCGACAAATCTGTGTTCTTGGCCAAATCGCCGACATGCTTGTCCACATAGGCGGCGTCTACCGTCACCGACGTGCCGCCCTTGTCGGGCGCCTCGTAGGAGATATCGTCCAGGACACGCTCCATCACCGTCTGCAGCCGGCGGGCGCCGATATTCTCGACCGAGGCGTTCAGATCGACGGCGATGGCCGCCAGCCGGTCGATGGCGTCGTCGGTGAAGTCGAGCGTCACGCCCTCCGTCAGCATCAGCGCGATATACTGCTTGATCAGGCTCGCTTCGGTCTCCGTCAGGATGCGGCGGAAATCCTCCTTCTCCAACGCCCTCAATTCGACGCGGATCGGCAGCCGGCCCTGAAGTTCCGGCAACAGGTCGGACGGCTTGGCCATGTGGAAGGCGCCCGACGCGATGAAGAGGATATGGTCGGTCTTCACCGACCCGTATTTGGTCGCCACCGTCGTGCCCTCGACCAGCGGCAGCAGGTCGCGCTGTACGCCCTCGCGGCTGACGCCGGCGCCGACGCCGCCGTCTCGCGTCGCCACCTTGTCGATCTCGTCGATGAAGACGATGCCGTCATTTTCGGCCGATTCCATCGCCTGCCGTACGACTTCGTCCTGGTCGAGCAGTTTGTCGGACTCGTCATTGATCAGGAAGGCATAGGATTCCTTGACCGAGGTCTTGCGCGTCTTGGTGCGCCCGCCCATCGCCTTCGACAGCATGTCGTTCAAATTCATGACGCCGATATTGGCGCCCGGCATACCGGGTATCTCGAAGCCGCCCATCGGATTGCCGGTGTCGGCGACCTCGACCTCGATCTCCTTGTCGTCGAGTTCGCCGTCGCGCAGCTTCTTGCGGAACGAATCGCGGGTCGCCGGGCTCGCCGTCTTGCCGACCAGCGCCTCCAGTACGCGCTCCTCGGCGTTCATGTGGGCGCGCGCCTTGACGCTCTCGCGCATCTTCTCGCGCACCAGACCGATGGCGATCTCGACCAGATCGCGGATCATCTGCTCGACGTCGCGGCCGACATAGCCGACCTCGGTGAACTTGGTTGCCTCGACCTTGACGAAGGGCGCGCCCGCAAGCTTGGCCAGCCGCCTGGAAATCTCGGTCTTGCCGACGCCGGTCGGGCCTATCATGAGGATGTTCTTGGGCATCACCTCTTCGCGCATCTGCCCTTCGAGCTGCTGGCGGCGCCAGCGGTTGCGCAACGCGATGGCCACGGCGCGCTTGGCGTCCTTCTGGCCGATGATGAAACGGTCGAGTTCGGAAACGATCTCACGGGGAGAGAATTCACTCATCTGACTATATTCCCGATTGCCACTGCCGAATGGAATCGAACGGGTGCAGCAGCATGATGATGTTGAGGGTAAGGTTGTCTCGGATGGCGTAACCGACGCCGATCTCGAAAAGGATGGCAAGCGTCACGACCACCCATATAGGAAGCCTCGCCGCCATCACAAAGCCCAGCATCATGAACAGCGTATCGCAAACCGAGTTCAGGATGCTGTCGCCGTAATATTGCAGGGAGATCGTGCCTTCGCGATAGCGATTGATGACGAATTCGCTGTTTTCGACGATCTCCCACAGGCCCTCGATGCCGACCGCAAGCGCCAGCCTGGTGCCGATCGAAAGCCGCGGCGCGGCGAGCTTCAGAAGGCCGTAGAACAGGAAGCCGTGGATGACGTGCGAAAAGCTGTACCAGTCGCTGATGTGCTGCGAGTTCTCCGAACTTTGCACCGCGCCCTGCCACAGCTTGATCGTGCCGCAGGTGCAGATCGCTGGATGGCCCTCGAGATGGAGCGCCAGCGCCTGAACGGCGACGAGGCCCGCCGTGATCAGCAGGCCTGTGCGCCATGCGGATGCCGGTGCGGCCGGATCGGGCCGGGTCATGGACGCCGTCATGCGGCGTCCAGCGTTTCCACGACGACGTTCTGGTTGGTGTACACGCAGATGTCGGAAGCGATCTTCATGGCGATACGGGCGATTTCTTCCGCGTCTTTATCAGTGTCGATCAGTGCGCGGGCGGCGGCCAGCGCGTAATTGCCGCCCGAGCCGATCGCCATGACGCCCTGTTCGGGCTCCAGCACGTCGCCGGTGCCGGTGAGCGCCAGCGACACGCTCTTATCGGCGACCAGCATCATCGCCTCCAGCCGGCGCAGATAGCGGTCGGTGCGCCAGTCCTTGGCGAGTTCCACGCAGGCACGCGTCAACTGGTCGGGATATTGCTCGAGCTTGCTTTCCAGCCTCTCCAGAAGGGTGAAGGCGTCGGCGGTGGCCCCGGCAAAACCGGCGATGACGCCGCCGTCCTTGCCGATGCGGCGGACCTTCTTGGCGTTGCCCTTCATGATGGTCTGGCCGAGGCTGACCTGGCCGTCGCCGGCGATCACGACCTTGCCGCCTTTGCGCACGGTCACGATGGTCGTGGCGTGCATGGTCAATTCATTCGACATTGTGTGCTCCGATTTCGCGCCGCCCCCAATGGCAGGCGGCACGGTACGAGGATTGAAAGTCGAGTCGATATGTAAGGAAAGCACCCCTGATTGCAATCGTGGGGGGAGCGTCTTTGCTCGCTCACGCCCGTACGCCGCTTGTGCGGCTGGGCTCCGCGGTAGCGCGCCATCGGGCGCGCCGCCCGGTCGGGCGTTTGGGGCGCCGATCTCCGAGAGCCATTGTTCTTGTCCTCATTCGACGCGGAGCCGAACCGTTGGGCTGACTTGGCGATGGGTGACCGTCGGCGCGGATGAGAAGCAGGCAAATCAATTCCGGTACGTCGAGCCTTCATCGTCGAGGATGAGCTTCAATTCACCGAGGTGCCTCGCCGCCTGCGGGACCGGATAATTGTCCATCTCGATGCCGACCTTCTCGGCCACCGCGTCGGGCAGCACGCGCAACGGCCTTCCGGTCCACAGCGCCTTGATATAGGTCTCGCAGGCGCGCTCGAAATAATAGAGCCGGTCGAACGTATCGGCGACCGTGTCGCCGATGACGAGCACGCCGTGATTGCCCATGACCATCACCTTGACCTTGGGATCGGTCAAAAGCGTGGCGCAGCGCTCACCCTCCTCCTCGAAGGCGAGCCCGCCATAATGCGCGTCGACAACATGGCGCTTGAAGAACATCGCCGAGTTCTGGTCGATCGGCGGCAGGGTGGAATCGGCCAGCGAGGCCAGCACCGTCGCATGGGCGGAATGCACATGCATGACGCAGCGCGCATGGCGACAGTGGCGGTGGATCGCGCCGTGCAGGCCCCAGGCCGTCGGGTCGGGCGCATCCGGCCGCTCCATCGTCTTGGGGTCGTCGGCGTCGAGCAGGAGGAGGTCGCTGGCGCGGATGCGCGAGAAATGCATCAGGTTCGGATTGATCAGGAATTTCGTCCAGCCTTCGTCGACGGCTAGCGAGAAATGGTTGGCCACCGCCTCGTGCATGTTCAGCCTTGCCGTCCAGCGGAAGGCGGCGGCGAGGTCCACCCGCTCCTCGTAATAAGGCAGGTTGGAGCGGCGTTCGGCGGCGAGATGGGTGATGCTCATGGGCGATCCTCCGATTGTCTTGCCACAGCATGCCCCGTTGCCCGGAAACCTTCAACCGGCAAAGCCACGGGGCGCGGCCTGACACGGAGACCGTCTCAGCTTACCGTATCGAACAGCCGCAATATGAAGGAAACCTGGTAGATGATCGTGCCGATGACGAGCATGGCATGGAAGGTCCGGTTCCGGGTCGCCATGGCCGCCAGGCATAAGACGACGAACACCGGCAGGCGGACGAGATATTCCGTGCCGAAGGATTCCAGGTGCTGCCGGCCCTTGATGAGCGTGTCGGCATAGTCGAACAGATAGGTCGAGGCGAGGATGCCGAAGAACCAGATGCGCTTGGAGAGGAAATAATCCTCATAGCCGCCGTAGTCGGCCATGCTTTCGGGAAAGAGGAAGGCGCAAAGCAGGAAGAGCAGGATCGAATAGGAAACCAGGAACAGGTAGATGCCAAACGTCCATCCGCCGACATGGTAGAGCCCGAACTCCCACCACCAGAAATGTACCAGCAACAGTAGCACGGAGAGCGTCCAGCCCAGATGCACCGCATAGACCGGCGTGCGGTGGGGATGCTGGACGATCCGCGCGACGCCGGAGAGCAGCCGCGTCACGCCGAGCCCGATCACCATGCCCATGACGATGCGGACATGCGGGAATATCTCGGCGGCGGAGGGAGTTTCGACCGCCATTGCCTATGCGCTCATGACCGCTTGATAGCCGGTCATTCCGTACAGGTCAGGATCGGAGGCGCGTCGGCGCCCTTCATCTTGTCGTAGAGCGAGGCTTCCTTGCCTTTCGACCACCAGATATATCGGCCGGACGCGTAGCGCGCGCCCGAACCCGACATGACCAGCACGAAGACGCGCTTCCTGCCTTCCACCGGAACTATGGCGAGGTGGTCGGGTTCGACATTGATGTATTCGGCATCGAGCGCATTGCCTGCGCAATCGTAATGCGCGGTGGTGCGGGCGTCCGGACCGCCGTTTTCGATCGCGATCGAAATGCTCGGGGCACCATCACCGGCGAAGGCGGCCGGCCCCATCGGCATCACAAGAAACGTGACGGTGCCGTAGAGGCAGGCGAGAGGAACATTCATCAATATCCGCATCCTTTCCGCCATGGTCTGCACGAAAAAACGAGCACGTCCAGTAATGTGCTGTTACGATTGGTGAAAATACTGTCATATTGCGCATTTTGGCCATCATATGACCACTGAATGACCCGGCAGCAGTCGGCTTCCCATCACATTGCGCCCATCACATTGCACCGTTGAATTGGGCACGATTGAACTGAGGGTGTCGCCCAAGAACAATCCGCGATCCCAAAGCGCTTCTGGCCTCAAAACGATTCTGGCCAATGATGGAAAGGCTGAACCATGTTGAAGACCATTTTTCTCGCATCCGCGATGACGCTCGCGCTCTCGGTCACCGCCGGCGCGCAACAGCAGGCGCCCGCCAGTCCGGCACCCGCGCAGCAGGCCCCAAGCACGGGCGCTCCCACGATCACCGTCGTCAACGTTGTCGATGTGGAACAAC
>JAKDNM010000133.1 GCA_030456445.1 Hyphomicrobiales bacterium | reverse complement strand
CCAGACGAACGTCGATACTCCCGGGGACGGGGGGATGTCGAGCCGAAGTCCCACCGAACCGGCGTATCTGGCTTCCGATACCCTATTATATTCAATAGTTTGAACAAATAACCTCGACGCATCGCGGACACCGGCCTGAATGGTGCTTCTTGGCGCTTGGGTGAAGGAAGCATAGACCACATTACCGGAGACTTTTATGGTCCGGTATGCGGCGGATGGAGATAAAGGGGAATGCGGATGGCACAACTACCGGTCATGATTGCCGGCGGCGGGATCGGCGGCCTCGCCATGGCGCTGACGCTTCATCAGATCGGCGTACCCTGCATCGTGTTCGAGGCGGTCCGGCAGTTGCGGCCTCTCGGCGTCGGCATCAATCTCCAGCCCAACGCCGTGCGCGAACTTTTCGACCTCGGCGTCGGCGCCGCGGACCTTGACCGGATCGGGATGCCGGCGAAGGAATGGGCGCTGGTCGGCCTGAACGGCAACGACATCTATGCCGAACCGCGCGGCCTTGAGGCAGGCTATCGATGGCCGCAATATTCGGCGCATCGCGGGCGGCTCCAGATACTGCTTTACGAGAAGGTCCTGGAACGCATCGGTGCGGACGCGGTGCGGCCCGGCCATCGCGTCACCGGCTATCGCAACAATGCGGACGGCACCGTCACGGCGAGGGTGGAGGGCGCCGAGGGTATTTCATCGGAGGAGACGGGTGTCCTCCTTATCGGCGCCGACGGGCTTCATTCCGCCGTGAGAGCCCAGATGCATCCCGGCCAGCCGCCGATCCGGTGGGGCGGGGCCATCATGTGGCGCGGCGTCAGCCCCGGCATACCGATCCGTACCGGAGCGTCCTTCGTCGGGTTCGGCACGCACCGGCAGCGGCTCGTTTTCTATCCGATCTCGCCGGCCGACCCGGAGACAGGGCTTGCGGCCATCAACTGGATCGCCGAGGTGACGGTCGATCCTTCCGAAGGCTGGCAAAAACATGGCTGGTTCAAGCCGGTGGCGATCGACAGTTTCATCCATCATTTCGAAGGATGGACCTATGACTGGCTGGACGTGCCGGCGCTGATCCGCCGCGCCGAGATCGCTTATGAAAACCCGATGATCGACCGCGATCCGGTCCCGACCTGGCAGGACGACCGGGTCGCACTGATCGGCGACGCGGCGCATGTCATGTACCCGACCGGGTCGAACGGAGCGAGCCAGGCCATCGTGGATGCAAGGGTTCTGGGCGCGATGCTTGTGGAACATGGGCCGACCCGCGAGGCGTTGGAGGCCTATGACGCGAAGCTCTGCGGGCCGATGTCGGAACTGGTGTTGCGCAATCGCGGCGCCGGTCCGTTCGGGTTGCTCAACATGGTGGACGAACGCTGCGGCGGAGAATTCGACGACATCGACGCCGTCGTCCCGGCCGAGGAGCGCGCCCGCTTCATGGCCGGCTACAAAAGGGCCGCCGGCTTCGCCGTCGAGACGTTGAACAACGCGCCGCCGACGATCGCGGCTGACAACCGGGCCGGCACAGAGGCCTGAAGATCCGGATCGGCGGTGAAATCCACGTTCCGGTGAAACGTTACGATCCGGAATTGCCCGATGATATCGCTGTGCTATGGTGCGGGCGATGCAGCTTCTGATCCAGACCGTTATAGACGGGCTCCTTGTGGGCGGGCTCTATGTTGCGATCAGCATCGGCTTCTCGCTCGCCTTCGGCATCCTCGATGTCGTCGATTTCGCGGTCGGCGAATGGGTCGTACTCGGCGGTTTCGCGGGCGTGGCCGCGCACACCTGGCTCGGCATCGACCCGATTGTCTTCCTTCCGGCCGTCTTCGTCATATTCGCGTTGATCGGGTCGCTGGTCGCGCCGCTGATCTACCGGGTACGCACCAGCCGCTACGCGCGCCCCGCGCTGATGGCGCTGGCCTTCACCTTCGGCATCGCAATGCTGGCGCGCGGCACGATGCTGACCACGGTCGGCTTCGATCCGCGCACGGTCCAGACGAGCCTTGTCGGCGGCACGCTGACGATAGGCGGCGTCCACATGCCCTGGCTGAGGCTCGCCGGCTTCCTCTTCGCCATCGTCACGACGGCGCTTTTCATGGGCTTCCTGTTCTTCACCCGCACGGGGCTGGCCGTGCGCGCGGCGGCGCAGAACAAGCGCAACGCCGGCCTGATGGGGATCGACGTGAAGCGGCTCAGCACCATCGTCTACGCTATCTATGCCGGCCTGACCGCGATGGCGGGCGTGCTGATCGGCGCGATCTATACGTTCACGGCGCAGGTCGGGCCGCAATATTCGCTGCTCGCCTTCTTCGTCGTGGTGATGGCCGGCCTCGGCTCGATCGGCGGCGTGCTTGTTGCCGGGCTGTTCCTCGGTATGCTGCAGGCGCTGGTGACGGTCTATGTCGGCGCAGACTATACGCTTGCGATCGTCTTCGGCGTCCTCTTCGTCGTGCTCCTCGTCTCGCCGCAGGGCGTGCTGCGCCGGGGGCTTGCCGCGTGACGTCGCGGACGGCGAAGCCCGGTCGTCCGGCGGCGCTCGTCGTGCTCCCCCTTATCGTTCTCGCACTCGTCTTCGGCACCTTGCCGATGTGGACGGACGATTACTGGATAAGAGTCTGGACCGGCGTCGCCATGTGGGCGGGCCTGGCCGCGTCGTGGAACATCATCGGCGGCTATGCGGGCTATATCAGCTTCGGCCATGTCGCCTTCTTCGGGATCGGCGCCTATGCGACCGCTATCCTGATGCAGCCGGGCTATGACTGGAATTTTTTCCTGACGCTGCCGGTCGGCGCCGTCATCGCCGGCCTTTTCGCACTCATCGTAGGCTGGCCGACGCTTAGGCTTCGCGGCGCCTATTTCGCCATCGCCACCTGGGCGCTCGCCGAGGCGCTGGCCCAGATCATCAATACGCTCGATTTCACCGGCGGCTCCTTCGGCCTTTCCACGCCGGGCAATCCGAGCACGTGGTTCTTCTACTATGCGATGCTGATCGCCACGATCCTCATCTATCTCCTGACCTTCCTGCTCTTCGAGCGCTCGCGCTTCGGCTACAAGGTGAAGGCGGTGCGCGACAACGAGGCGGCCGCCCAGAGCCTCGGCATCAACACGACCGCGGTCAAGCTTCAGGCCTTCATGCTGAGCGCGGCCTTGCCGGCCGTGCTTGGCGGCATCAACGCCTACTGGATCACCTTCATCAACCCGCAGAGCGTGCTTTCCGGCGAGGTCACCGACCAGATGGTCGTGATGACGCTGATTGGCGGGCTTGGCCATCTGTGGGGGCCGGCGCTGGGCGCCTTCGTGCTTTATCTGGCCAGCACATGGCTCGGGGCCGAGTATGGCGGTTCGACAAGCTACATCGCCATGATCGGCGCGCTCCTGGCAATCATCATCCTGTTCCTGCCCGACGGGCTCATCGGGCTTGCCCCGCGCGCCCGCGGCATGAAGCTGGTGCGCAAGATGCTGGGTCTCTCGGGCGCCCCGGGCGGCGGCGGCGCGGGCACCGCTCCTCCGGGAGGCCGGCCATGAGCGCGGTCGAGGTGAAGGATCTGCGCCGTTCCTTCGGCGGCATCAAGGCCGTCGCGGGCGTGAGCTTCGAGGTCCAGCCGGCCGAAATCGTCGGCATCATCGGCCCGAACGGCAGCGGCAAGAGCACGCTTTTCAGCCTGCTTTCGGGCACCATCGCGCCAACCAGCGGCACGATCAGGCTCGACGGCCGGGACGTGACGCGCATGCCGGCCTACAGGATCGCGCGGATGGGGCTTGGCCGCACCTTCCAGATTCCGACGCCTTTCACCAATATGACGGTGCGGGAGAATTTGCTTGCCGCGGCGGTCGAGAGCGACTGGGCAAACGCGCGCAGTCGGGCGGACGAGGTGCTGGAAGCGCTCGAGATCACGCATGTCGCGGACGATCTCGCAGGGACGCTGTCGGGCGGACAGCTTCGGCTGCTCGAATTCGGGCGTGTGCAGATGCGCGACGCCGAGACCATCCTGCTCGACGAGGTGACGGCGGGCGTCAATCCGCGCCTGCGGCAGATCATTCTGGCGCGTGTCCGCGCCTTGCAGGAAAAGGGCAAGACCTTCCTCATCATCGAGCACGACATGGAACTGGTCAGGAGCGTGTGCGAGCGGATCATCGTCATGGATGCTGGCGAGATCGTCTTCGAGGGCAGTTTCGAGGAGGTCGCGAGCAATGAAGTCGTGATCGACGCCTATCTCGGGCGGCCCGCGGCATGACGCGCCTGACCGCCAGCGATGTCGTCGCGGGCTATGGCGCGGTGGAGATCCTTCACGGCGTTTCGGTCGAGGCGGGCGACGGCGAGGTCACCTGCATCTTCGGGCCGAACGGCTGCGGCAAGAGCACGCTGCTCGGCGCCATTGCCGGCACGGTGGATGTGTGGGCGGGCGAAATTGATCTCGACGGCGAGAAACTGACCGGCCGGCCGGCGCATGCCGTCCTTCGCAGCGGGCTGGCGCTGATGCCCCAGGGCGGCGGCATCTTCCCGCAATTGTCGGTGCGGGAGAATTTGCGCGTCGGCGGGCATACGCTGGCCGACCGCCATCTGCTGGAAGAGCGGATCGGCGAACTCGTCGCCGAATTTCCCCGCCTTGGCGAGCGCATGTCGGTCATGGCCGGCAATCTGAGCGGTGGCGAGCAGATGATGCTGGCGATCGCCCGCGCGCTCATCGTCAAGCCCCGCTTCATCCTGTTCGACGAGCCCTCGGCCGGCCTTTCGCCGAAGCTCGCGGCCGAGGCGCTGGACAGGGTGGCGGTCTTGGCGGGGCGCGGCGTCGGCGTGCTGATGGTCGAGCAGAACATCCGCGAGGCGCTGCGCGTCGCCGATCGCATCTACGTCCTCGTTGGAGGTCGCAATCGCTTCGCCGGACGGCCGGAGGATATTGCTAACGGCCGCCAGTTGATGGAAATCTATCTCGGTGCCGCGGCGGAGGGACACGACACGAACAGGGAAGGAGAAATGAAATGAGCAATAAAAGGATTACACGCCGGACGGTTCTCAGCCTGGCGGGCGTGGCAGCAGGAGGCGCCGTACTCGGACGGGGCCGGCTGATGGTGCCTGCGCGAGCGGCGGAGGAGGCCGGCAAGGAATTCAAGATCGGTGCGGTACTGGAACTTTCGGGCGCGGATGCGTCCGGCGGGCATCTTGCCCAGCGCGGCTACGAGTTCTGGGTCGACACGGTGAACAAGGCCGGCGGCATCGAAGTCGGCGGCAAGAAATACCCGGTCCGCATGATCTCGCAGGACTCACGCAGCCAGCCGGCGGCCGGCGCACAGGCGGCGAGCCGGCTCATCAACGAGGAAAAGGTCGACGCGATCTTCGGCTCCTATACAAGCGGCGTTCAGCTTGCGATCAACCCGATCTGTGCCAAGTACAAGGTGCCCTGCATCGCCGGCTCGGCGGAATCGCCCGGTAACTGGACCCCGCAGCCGCAATTCACCTTCGGCATCATTCCCTCCGTCGACCTGACCGCCGACAAGGCGCTCAAATTCATCGTCGAGACGGGCACGCCGAAACCGACCTCGGCTGCGATCATCGGTGCCAACGAACCGTTCTCCAAGGATGCGGCGGCCGGCTTCGCGGCAGGCGCGAAGGAAGCGGGGCTGAGGATCACCACCAATACGCTGTTTCCGCCGACGGCGGATCTAAGCCCTGTCATCAGCGCGGTCATTGCCGACAAGCCCGATATCATCGCGGTCGGCGGCCATGACACGATCCTGATCAACGTGGTGAAGACGCTGAAGGCGCAGAACTATATGCCGAAAGCGCTCATCCAGCATTACGGCGTTACCGAACCGGCCTTCGTCGAGGCGCTCGGCAAGGACGCCGACGGCGTGCTCGGCATCATCGACTGGGATCCGGGATTCCCCTACAAGGATGACGTCTTCGGAACGGCGCAGGAATTCGCCGACAATTACAAGGCGAAGTATAAGGTCGATGCCGATTATACCGGCGCCGGCTGCGCGGTGTCGGGCGAGGTGCTTCAGCTTGCCCTGAAACAACTCGGCAAGGGGCCGGGCCTGTCGGAGGACGATCGCGCGCAATTGGCCAAGATCATCGGCGAGACGGACATTCACACCTTCTATGGTCCGATCAAGTTCGATCAGAGCGGCGCGCATTTCCATGACAACACGCTGCCGCCGCCGATGCTTGCCCAAATCCAGGGCGGCAAGGTCGTCTCGGTCGCACCGAAGGATGTCAGCCGCGCCAAGCTGATCTACCCGCTGGGCGCATAGTCGGAAAAGGGCGGGACCGGGGGTATCCCGGTTCCGCCGATATGCAGTGTCTGGTCATCGGATGGAAGCAGCTTTCCGGGTTTCCCCACCAGCGGTATTGTTTGCCATTGGTCGGAACGACCATGCCCACCTGAAGCGTATCCCGTATCCCCCATCATCCCGATCTCCGCCCCGGCACCGCAAAGCTGGCTTTCAAGTCTGGTGCAACGGTGATATAAACCGTCCGGCCGGTCAATGAATTAAAGATTTCCATTCCCGAGCTTTCATTTGTGACGCGATCAGGATGCCCGGCGGAAGGCAGGACGAGGCCTTAGGCGGCCGGTTTGGGCCGATGACGTGGCGGCGTTTCGCTCCGGCAAGAAGCGGGCCGTATCGTAGATCGAGGAGGCAATCATGGCACGCGCAGCACCCCGTCGACTGGAAAGCTACGTCTATGGCGCATGGACCGCCGGCACGGGTGATGGACAGGAACTGCTCGACGCCGGCACTGGCGAGACGGTGGCTCTGGTCGATTCAAAAGGCCTCGATTTCGCGGAAGTGCTGAATTACGGGCGCGCGGTCGCCGGGCCGAAATTGCGTGCCATGTCGTTCCATGAACGCGCAGCCATGCTGAAGGCGCTCGGTCTCGCGATGATGGACAAGAAGGAAGAATTCTACGCCGAAAGCTTCCGCACCGGCGCCACCCGCGCCGATGGCTGGGTGGATATCGAAGGCGGCATCGGCACGATGCTGACCTATGCCTCGAAGGGCCGGCGCGAACTGCCGAATGCACGCGTCCTCCCCGACGGCGATCTGGAGCCGCTGTCGAAGGACAACAGTTTCAGCGCGCAGCATATCTATACGCCGCTGCAGGGCGTGGCGGTTCATATCAACGCCTTCAACTTCCCTGTCTGGGGGATGCTAGAGAAGATTTCGCCGACCTTGCTTGCGGGCGTTGCCTGCATCGTCAAGCCTGCTTCGCAGACGGCCTATCTTACCGAGTTGATGGTGCGGCGGATCGTCGAGACCGGCATCCTGCCGGACGGCGCGCTGCAACTGATTTCCGGCTCGGTCGGTGACCTGCTCGACCACGTTACCGGGCAGGATGTGGTCACCTTCACCGGCTCGGCCTGGACCGGCCGGAAGCTGAAGACACATCCGGCAATCATCGCCAATTCGGTGCGCTTCACCATGGAGGCGGACAGCCTGAATGCCTCGATCCTGGGCCCGGATGCCGATCCGGGCACGCCGGAATTCGATCTGTTCGTCAAGGAAGTGACGCGCGAGATGACGGTGAAGGCCGGGCAGAAGTGCACCGCGATCCGTCGCGTGATCGTGCCGCGCGACCATGTCGACGCTCTGGTCGAGGCGCTGGGCGACAGGCTGGGCAAGACCACGCTCGGCCTGCCGGGCGACGAGGCAACGCGGATGGGGCCGCTGGCCTCGCTTAGCCAGCGCACGGAAGTGCGCGAGCGTATCCAGGATCTTTTGTCGGATGCCGAGATCGTCGCCGGCAACCCCGACGAGGTGCGCCTTGCCTCCGGCGACGCGGAGAAGGGCGCCTTCCTCAATCCGGTGCTGCTTTACGCCGACGATCCGTTCGGCGCGTCGGCGGTCCATGACGTGGAAGCCTTCGGCCCGGTCGCGACCGTTCTGCCCTATCGTTCGATCGAAGAAGCCGTCGAACTGGCCAGGCTCGGCAAGGGATCGCTGGTTTCATCGATCTTCACCGACGACAAGAAGGTGGCGGAAGAAGTCGTTCTCGGCGTTGCGCCGTTCCATGGCCGCGTGCTGATCGGCAACCGCCGTTCCGCCAGGACTTCGACGGGCCATGGCTCGCCGCTGGCTCCGCTCGTCCATGGCGGCCCCGGCCGTGCCGGCGGCGGCGAGGAAATGGGCGGCATGCGCGGGGTGAAGCACTATATGCAGCGCACCGCCGTGCAGGGCACGCCGCGCCTTCTGTCGGCCGTCACCGGCCGCTGGCTCGAAGGCGCGGATGTCGAACAGGGCGGACATCCCTTCCGCAAGTCGCTTGCGGAACTCAAGATCGGCGACCAGTTGGTCACGGCCAAACGGGCGGTGACCAAGGAAGATGTCGAGCATTTTGCCCATTTCACGGGCGACACCTTCTATGCCCACATGGATGAGGCGGCAGCCAGGGCCAATCCCTTCTTCGACGATCGGGTGGCGCACGGCTATCTGATCGCATCCTTCGCCGCCGGGCTTTTCGTAGATCCCGATCCCGGCCCCGTGCTTGCCAATTACGGCGTCGACCATCTGCGCTTCCTGACGCCGGTCTATTTCGGCGACACGCTGCAGGTGCGCCTTACGGCCAAGGAGATCAATCCGCGCGAGAACGCCGATCATGGCGAGGTGCGCTGGGACTGCCAGGTGACCAATCAGAAGGGTGAGGTCGTGGCGCAGTACGACGTGCTGACGATGGTCGCGAAGGAATGGCCCCCGAAGGCACATTGAGATACGGCGAAAGCGTCTATCTGACCGCCCTTACGCCTTCCAGAACGAGCGTCGTCACGATATCGGCGTAGTCTTTCCTTGTGATCCGGCCGCCATCCCTGAACCACATATACATCCAGTTCAACATGCCGAACAGGGACATGGCGACCGGCATGGAGAGCGGCCGCTCCGGCTTGTTCAGCCCTGGATTGATCTCATCCAGCAATATCGAAAAGCGGCGCACGATACGCCGCTCAAGCGAGGTCAACGCGGCCTTTTGATCTTCCGACAGCGCCAGCGCCGCATTCAATTGCACCTTGTGCTTGTCGTCGGCGCCGCGATAATTCTCCAGTACCGCGCCAATCAGGCGCCGAAGCCGCTGGCTGGCAGGAAGGTCGGGCTCGTCGGCTTGCGCGGTCGCCCTGTCAAGCTCTTCCAGATGGGTTTTGACGATCGCGAAGATCAACTCGCTCTTGCTGGGATAGTAATGATAGAGCAGCCCCTTGGAGACGCCGGCATGCGCGGCGATCTGGGACATGGATGCCTTTTCCATGCCCTGTTGGGCTAAGACGGCGGCGGCGACATCGAGAATGCCGAGCTGCTTTTCTTCGAAATCACGGGCTCGCGTACGTGCCAATATCCGTCACTTTCGCAAATCGGGACCCGGCCCGCCGGGGCCGGCCGCTCGATTTCCGGCATGTCCCATCTCAGGCACATCCATTTGTGGAGCACCCCATTTCCGGGGCATCCAAGCCGCACGGCCGAGCAGCCCGACAATAGAGGCTCTATCGTTGACCGTCCAGTCGGCTATTTATACCGCCGGGAATCCCGATGAAGATGTAAAGCGCGCCGATTCACGGCAGAGCTGGTGCGGGAGGCTGCCGGCCGGCCGCTATCGCCGGCCAGCGGCGGCCGGTCCAGCTTATTTCAGCATATCGACCAGGGCGAGCCGCATGGATGTACTCGGTATGCCAAACAGGCCACCATACGGGAGATCGAGATCGAGAATGACGAACATCACGCTTGCCACTGATATAATGGCGATTCCAATCGCCACACCGGCAAGCACGTTGCGTGGTGACTGCAGACCGAAGCTCACAAAGACCAATGTCAGCCAAAATATGAGTACCACGGCGAAAGGCGCGGAGAGCGACCCGTGGACATCCTCGATCACGGCCCAGCGCGCGTTGAGCGTTTCCCGGTAGTCAGCCGCGCAGCGGGTCGCCAATGAGCGATGCAGTGCGTCGCCAGGTGTAAGTCGGTCTATCGCGATGCCGATATCGTTCATGATCGTGGCAAGTGCAGGATCCTCGCCCAGACGTGGCATCCCAGCCGTGTCCGGATATCTCACCCCTTGCGGAAGAGGTTCGTCCGGCCAGGTGCTGGCAATCACGGCGGCGACATAACGATGGAGCTTCGCGCGCGTATCCGCCAGTTCCGGCCCGTAGTTGCGCATGCAGGTATCGAGTTCGGTGAGGCTGGCGGCATAGTGGCCGCGGTCGTGGAATGCAGAGTCATAGGAATTGCGGACCGATGCCAGGATCAAGCTCATCACGAGCGCGGCGAAGGTGACGAGAAGGGCCGTGACGATACGCAGAAACTCGATAGTCTGCTGATTGCGGTGGGGTTCGGGAACCAGGGATCGAAGGACGAAGCCACCGGCGGCTCCCGCCACCAGCAAGGTAAAGAGGATCAAGGTCCATAAGATCTCGCGCATACCGACCAATCCCAGAACGTCGAACCACCTTTAACACGGCCAATATCTGACAAACGAGAGGGCCGCGCAAACGCGAAGCAACCGC
>JAKDNM010000028.1 GCA_030456445.1 Hyphomicrobiales bacterium | reverse complement strand
TCCTCGATGGCGATGACGGCTTCGGGAATATAGGGCGACATCTGCTGGAGACTGACCGATTCGCCGCCCGTCATGCCGCGATTGGCGATGAGCTTGCCGTTCACGTCGACAATCTTGACGTTCGGCGGCCGGTCGGGGATCGCCCAGCTTGTCGCGCTCGGCATCTGCGCGCCATAATAGGCGACGATGCCGGCGACGGCGATGCCGCTCCAAAGAGCGAGGACGAGCGACCAGTAGGTCAGACGGCCGAGGAACGGGAAAAGGCCGCTTCTGCGCCCGCGCCGGGCGCGGCCGCGTCTGGAACGCCCTTTCGCCGAAGTCTTTCGCTGTCGCGGCGATACCATGCGGTCGTCCTCGCGGGCGGAAAGGCCGGAGCGCGAAGGCTCGCCGAAATCCGGATCGATGCGTCGGCTGCTTTTCCGCCTGGCCATTCCCACCCTTCTGCCGCCCCGAGCGCCTGCGAAGCGTGTCGGCGACAGTAGGGCGAGGGCTTTAAAGCGGGGTTAAGCCGGCACGGGCTTGCGGCAGGCGTCAAGGCGTCAAGGCGTCGTGGATACCCTGATCTCGACGATGTCGAGCGGATTGCCCTTGCTATCGAGGTCGGGGTCGATGATGAGCCTGCCGGCGCCTGACGGCTTCTTGTCGGGAAGGTCGATCTCGAAGAGGAAATCGTTGCGCTCGTGGCCGACATGGTAGCGCTTGCGGCCGCAATCGCCGAGCGTGCCGAGATCGCAATTGACCGACATTTCCGTCTCCTTGCCCTCCTCGGAATGGGCAACGATATCGAACACGGCGTGCTTGCCGGCGATCTGCTCCAGTATTCCCTGGCCGACATCGAAGACGAATTCCGAGCGGGGGGAACCCGACTGGATGCGCAGATACTTGCCGCCTTCCTCTTCCTTCACCTCGGCCTTGCCGGTCGCAGGCGCCGATACGGTGGTCGGGTCGGCCGGCGAGAAAATCGTGATCCAGGCCTCACCGTTCGTGGACGGGCCGGGCGCCCGCAGGCCGGCGCTCTGGGAGGAATTGAAATTCTCCTGCTCCACCGTCTTCGGCGGGTTGTCGCCGCCGGACATGGGATTTCCCGACAGCAGTTCCAGACCGGCGTTGCCGACCCACCACAGGCCGGCGCCGATCGCCGCCAGCACCACGATGGCGAGAAGAGCGGATGTCGCCAGCGACCGGCCTTTCCGGCCCGATCGGCCTTTCCGGCGCGGCATATCTTCCCGAAGCGGGAATACCGGATCGGACGGTCCGCTCACATCGTCGCGGTCGCCAGGCTCGATCCGGGGTTCGAACGCGCCATCCGCGCCGCGAGGCTCCGCATCGTCGAGGATCGGGGACCGGACTTGTTCACCGGCCTCATTCCTGAGATCGGGATCGACCGAGGGTGCCATGGCGGGCTCGGACGGCTTTCGCACCGGTTCCCCTTCCTCCGCAGGCAAGTATTCCGCCTCGATCTCGACAATCCGGAGCTTCAAGGCCTTGCGCCTTGCGTCGGCGGCCTCCGAGCGCGTGTCGCCGCTGGAAGCGATGGCGCGCTCCAGTGCGGCGAAGGCCGAGCGATAGACCTTCACGCGATAGCCGCGATCCTCGGGGTTTCCTCGCTCGAAGGCGGTGCGTATCGCTTTCTCGATAGCGTCCAATTCGCGGCTCCTTCTGCGCCCTTCGGTCATGGTTAACCGCAGGGGAGCCGGCAATCAATGCATGAAGCCCACGGGATGGCCCGCGATCCCCGGCGAAATGAGATTGCCCGCAAGACCGCCTCTCATAAAACGGCCTCGACCCACGCGCCGAATTTCAGCGGGGAGCGATCGCGTGGCCCTGCCCGACATATTGAAGAAGAACCTGCGCCTTCCCGTCGTCGACTCGCCGCTTTGGTTCTGTCGCAAATTGTGATTTCGGCCACGAGGAAGCGTTCTCGCGCCGATGATCAGGCAGCAAGGATTTCGGATTGTCCTGCGATCGACGGACGTGGATTGAATGCAAACCTCGCCTGTTGCTTGCGCATCATGTGAACCATCTCGATTCCAGTGAGAACGACCTCGGCGCATGCCATCGACTTGAAGCCGGGCATGGACCGAACCCGAAGTGCCGGAAAGGCCTTCTCGGTCGCCTCGATGGACGCATTTGGGCGGGGCCGTATTTTTGCGACAGAACGACGCATCTCTGTAGCAAACACGGCGAAATCCAGGAATTCATGGCCGAACGTGAATTTGCCCGCGCAATCGGGACCGGCATTACTTGACAGAATAAGTCAGGTATCTTCTTGTCGGCGGCGCATTCTCGCACCGAAACCGTGGAGCCTTCATGAGACAGACACTCGCCAGTATCGCCGGAGCGCTTGCGCTTGCCATGATCGCGTCGACCGCGTCGGCACAGGATGACGGGATTCTCGTCTACAATGCGCAGCATGAAAGCCTGGCCAAGGCATGGGTCGACGGCTTCACCAAGGAAACCGGCATCAAGGTTACAGTGCGAAATGGCGGTGACGCCGAGTTCGGCAACCAGATCGTCGCGGAAGGCGCGAACTCGCCGGCGGATGTATTCCTCACCGAAAATTCGCCGGCGATGGCCCTGGTCGACGCGGCCGGACTGTTTGCCCCGCTCGACGCCGATACGCTGGCACAGGTCGGGGAACAGTATCGTCCGGCGAACGGCCACTGGATCGGGATTGCCGCCCGCTCCACCGTCTTCGCCTACAATAAATCGAAGCTGACCGCGGACCAGTTGCCGAAGTCGATGCTCGACCTCGCCGATCCCATGTGGAAGGGGCGCTGGGGTGCTTCGCCGTCGGGTGCCGATTTCCAGGCGATTGTCGGCGCGCTGCTCGAACTGAAAGGCGAACAGGCGACGGCCGACTGGCTGAGGGCGATGAAGGAGAACTTCAAGCCCTACCGCGGAAACAGCACGGTGATGAAAGCGGTCAACGCGGGCGAGATCGATGGCGGCCTCATCTATCATTATTATCTCTTCGGCGACCGCGCCAAGACCGGCGAAAACAGCAAGAATGTCGAACTGCATTATTTCAGGAACGAGGATCCCGGCGCCTTCGTGTCGATCTCGGGCGGCGGGGTGCTGGCCTCCAGCAAGCACCCGAAAGAGGCCCAGGCCTTCATCAAGTGGGTGACGGGCAAGGGCGGCCAGGACATACTGAAGAACGGCACGTCTTTTGAGTATGCTGTCGGGAAGGATGCCGAATCCAATCCCGCCCTCGTTCCGCTCAAGGAACTCGACGCGCCGAAAGTCGAGCCGGCCAACCTGAACAGCAAGAAGGTCACCGATCTGATGACGGCGGCCGGATTGCTCTGAAGGGCGGCTTGTGCCGACGCCTGACCGCTGCTACTGCATCGGCCCGAAACCGGAACCGGTTTCGGCAAGCACGATGCAGCAGATTCAAAGTGTTAGAGCGTCCTTTGTGCGTCCGAATGGACGCACGGCGCTCTAGCAGGTTTTCGGCGATGCTCCCGCGAACTGTCCTCTCGTGGGAGCGTGTTCTTTCAAGATGATGTTTGCATCAGCCAACGAAGCATTGCAGTCGTCCCCAGCGAACCGGCTAACGAGGCTGGATCGCAGCGGGCGACAGGCGCCCTGGATGCAGATCGCGGCAGGCCTGGTGTCGCTGCTCGCGTTGGTGCCGGTCGGGTTCATCGTCTGGGTCGCGTGGCAGACCGGATGGGAAATCTCCGCATCGCTCATCTTCCGGCCTCGCGTCGGCGAGCTTCTTTGGAACACCGGCCTGCTGCTGTTCTTCGCAATCCCCTCCTCCATGGTCCTGGCGGTGGCGCTGGCATGGCTGACCGAACGCAGCGACCTGCCCGGAAGGCGCTACTGGGCCTGGCTCTGCGTCGCTCCGCTGGCGGTCCCCGCCTTCGTGCACAGCTATGCCTGGGTTACGCTGATACCGGGGTTCGAGGGGCCTTTGGCCAGCATCCTGATTTCGGTCCTCGCCTATTTCCCGTTCGTTTACCTGCCGGTCGCCGCCACGCTGCGCCGGTTGGACCCCGCGCTCGAAGATGCCGCGGCCTCGCTGGGCTTCGCTCCGCGGCTTGTGTTCCTGCGGGTCGTGCTGCCGCAATTGCGGCTGGCGCTTTGCGGGGGAGCCCTGCTGGTGGGCCTGCATCTTCTGGCGGAATACGGCCTCTATGTCTTCGTCCGCTACGACACGTTCACGACAGCCATCGTCGACCAGTTCCAGTCCACCTTCAACGGCCCGGCGGCGACGATGCTGGCGGGAGTGCTGGTGGCCTGCTGCCTCGGGCTGCTGGCCATCGAGGCCGCTGTGCGTGGGAATAGCCGTTATTCCCGCGTCGGGTCCGGCGCTCCGCGCAATCTGGTGAAGGCGCGCCTCGGCGGATCGACGATCCCTTGCCTGTCTCTGATGGCCTTGACGGCCGCGCTTTCTCTCGGCGTTCCGCTGGCGACGATCGGCCGCTGGCTGGCGATCGGGGGTGCCGCGGTCTGGCGCGTCGACGCCATCGGACTGGCGCTCGGCCAGACAATTGTCCTGGCGGTGCTGGGCGGCTTGCTGACGACCGCGATGGCCGTACCGATGGGATGGCTGTCGAACCGTGCTCCGGGAAGGCTGCAGCGCGTGCTCGAGGGCACCAACTACGTCGTCGGCTCCCTGCCGGGCGTGGTGGTGGCGCTCGCGCTGGTGACGATCACCGTGCGCGTGGCGCTGCCGCTCTACCAGACGATGACGACGATCCTCCTCGCCTACGCCCTGATGTTCCTGCCTCGGTCGCTGCTCAGCCTGCGCGCCTCGATCGCCCAGGCTCCGGTGGAACTGGAACATGCCGCGGCCAGTCTGGGACGGTCGCCCGTCCGCGCCCTGTGGGCAACGACCATCCGGCTGGCTGCGCCGGGCGCGGCGGCCGGCATGGCGATGTCGTCGCTCGGGATCATGAACGAACTGCCCGCGACCCAGATGCTCGCCCCCAATGGAACCCGTACGCTGGCAATGGGCTTTTGGGCGTTGAGCGGCGAACTGGACTATGCGGCGGCGGCGCCTTATGCGCTGGTCATGGTTTTGATCTCGCTGCCGTTTACATGGCTCCTGCATGTGCAATCCAAGCGGATGGCGGGGCGTTGAGCGTCCTGGAGCTAAAGAACGTCAAGCGGCGATATGGCGCCGTGACGGCGCTCGACGGCGTGGACCTCGAGGTCGCGGCCGGCAGCCGCACAGCCATCGTCGGGCCTTCCGGATGCGGCAAGACCACGCTGCTGCGGCTGATTGCAGGCTTCGAGACCCCTCACGAAGGCATCATTGCAATGGATGGCCGGACGCTGGCGGACGGCAAACTCTGCGTCCCGGCCTACCGGCGCGGCATCGGCGTGGTGATGCAGGACGGCGCCCTGTTTCCCCATCTGACGGTGGCGGAAAATATCGGCTTCGGGCTTTCCCGCAAGGATGTGCATCGCGAGAAGGTGATCGGAGAACTGATCCAAACGGTCGGGCTTGGCAGCGAGTGCCTGAGCAGGCGGCCCCACCAGCTTTCCGGCGGGCAGCAGCAGCGCGTCGCGCTGGCCCGGGCCATGGCGATGAAGCCGAGGCTGATGCTGTTGGACGAGCCGTTCTCGGCTCTGGATACGGGCCTGCGGGCCACGATGCGCAAGGCGGTGGAGCGGTTGCTGGAGGCCGCCCGCATCACGACGATACTGGTGACGCACGACCAGGCCGAGGCGCTATCCTTTGCCGATCAGGTGGCGGTAATGCGCGAGGGGAAATTCCTTCAGGTGGGCAAGCCGCGCGATCTCTATATGAAGCCCGCCAGCCGGATGGTGGCCGAATTCCTCGGTGACGCCATCGTGTTTTCGGCACCCGTCGCCGATGGTTTCGCGCAAACGCCGCTCGGCCGCATTGCCGTCGACATGGCTGAAACGCAGGAAAATGCCCGCATCATGCTGAGGCCCGAACAGGTGATTTTGCAGCCTGCCTTGCAGGAGAATGACGCGACGACCACATCCGACGAACTCATGGGTGCGGTTTCGGGTGCGGCTTCGGGCGTGGTGTCGGAGGTGGAATTCGCCGGTGCTACATCCACGATTGCCGTCAAGCTTTTGAACGACCCGGACCGCCCCGGCTACGAAGTTCCGCTTGTCTTGAAGGGCCCCGGAATCGAGGCCCGCTCCGTCGGAGATATCGTCCGGGTCGTGGTGCGCGGGACCGCGCACGTCCTCCAATAGGATATTGACACTCGGCCGCAACGCGCAACGACGCGGGGGCGGCCGTCGCGTATGCCGGAGTCTCCTATGCCGACCGACCGGTCATGGGCTAATATCCCGACTGAACCAGTTGCGGCCCGCGGCAACCGTCCTATCCATCCTCCAGGAAATCTCATGAAACGTCTGCTCGATCTCATGCCTGAATCCATGTCGGCCGAACAAAGGCGGGTCCACGATGCCATCATTTCGGGACCGCGCGGCAAAGTCGAGGGCCCGCTACGCGTCTGGCTGCGCAGCCCGGACCTGGCGGAGAAGGCGCAGGCTCTGGGCGCTTTCTGCCGCTATCACAGCTCTCTGGCCCCACGGCTGAGCGAGCTGGCCATCCTGGTGGTCGGCGCACATTGGCAGGCTGGTTTCGAATGGGCGGTGCATGCGCCGATCGCAGCCGAAGCCGGTGTCGATCCAGCCGTCATCGAGGCAATCCGAACCGGCGGAAATCCTGAATTCGAGCATGATGACGAACGTGCCGTCTTTGCGTTCTCGCGGGAGCTTGTCCAGGACCGCAAGACGTCTGACCGGACCTATCGGATGGCGACCGACACTGTGGGCGAGCGGGGCGTCGTCGATCTTACCGGGATTCTCGGCTACTATACGTTGATATCCATGACGATCGTCGGCTTTCAGGTTCCGCTGCCGGAAGGCGCCGGGGACCCGTTCCGCTGAATCGCTTCTGCATCACAACCCGCGCATCATCTGCTGCTCGGGTTTGGACTATGGCGAGAGCGGTCTCTTAGCGCCTCTGGTCAAGATGACCCGCAGCCAGCCCGTGGTGCCTTGCCGTGGAAGGCCGCCTTGACGCGATCGCCTGTCCGGCTCCCCATTGCCGGACGACAACGGCCATTGCTCCGATTTTTCACGCATGCTAGCAAATTTATAGTCAATTTCCGTCGACGAAAAACCACAGACGGATTGACCGCAATCGGCCGGCGGGGCGCAGGTTCCGTAACCGAGGCACAGAAGATCAATGGAGGAGACCCTCGATGAGTTGGAAAAAAGCCTTTTTGCCGATCGCCGTGCTGGCAAGCTTTGCCCTGAGTGGCGCAGCGCAGGCGCAGGTCAAGGTCATGATCCCCGCCAATCCGGGCGGCGGCTGGGACGGGACGGGCCGCCAGGCCATGCAGGCCATGGCCGATGCCGGCATCTATACGGGCGGCGTCAATTTCAGCAATGTCGGCGGTGCAGGCGGCACGATCGGCCTTGCACAGTTCCAGAATTCGGCTGCCGGCGAGAAGGATGCGCTGGCTGTGTTCGGCGCCATAACGGTCGGCGCCATCAGCATGAACAAGTCGCCGGTGGACCTGAGCAAGTTCCGGCCCGTCGCCCGGCTCACGGCTGAATACGACGTGATCGCGGTCAAGGCGGATTCGCCCTACAAGACGCTGAAGGACTTCGTGGCGGCACTGAAGAAAGATCCGGGCGCAACGGCGGTCGGCGGCGGTTCGGCCGGCGGCGTCGATCAGATCACGCTTGCCCGCCTCGCCCAGGAAGCCGGCGTGAAAGTGACCGACCTCAACTACATCCCGCAGGCCTCCGGCGCCGAAACCGTCACCAGCATCGTGAACGGTACGTTCGCCGCCGGCATTTCGGGCGTTTCCGAATTTGCGCAGTTCGCCGACCAGGGCCGCATCCGCATCCTTGGCATCACCTCTCCCGAGCGGCAGAAAGGCATCGACGCGCCAACCTTCAAGGAGGCCGGCTACAATGTCGAGGTCGCCAACTGGCGCGGGTTCCTCGGTGCCCCCGACATGCCCGAGGATAATTACAAGATGTGGGTCGAGAACTTCAAAAAGCTGAGCGAAAGCGATGCCTGGAAGAAAGTTCTCCAGACCCAGGGCTGGCAGGATTACTATATGGGCGGCGACGAGTTCGGCAAGTTCATAGCCGATGAAACCACCCGCATCAGCGGCATCCTGAAGGACGCCGGGCTTGTCAAATAACCCGGAAATCCCCTTAGAGGGCACCGGTTCGGGGGACGGCGGCGCCGCCCCCCGGCCCTGGTGGCTGGGCGGCGCCGTTATCGCACTGGGTTGCGTGTGTCTTTACGGATCCGCCCAACTGCCCCAGGGCGCCCGCTACGCAGCCATCGGACCCGGCATGTTCGTTACCGTTGCCGGCGGCGGCCTCGTCGTTCTCGGCATAGCGCTGCTTGTCCAGATCGCCCGGGGCGAAAAGTTCGAGCCGCAGGATGCCGAAGACGCATCCGGCCATGAAAAAGCCAATCCCGTCGCCCTGGTCACCGCGCTTGCCGCGGCGATCGTCCCGATCTTCACCATGAAGCCTCTGGGCTTGCCGATCACGGCGATGCTGAGCTTCGTGCTGGTCGCACGTGCCTTCCAATCCGAAAAGATGTGGCTCGATTTCGTCTATGGCGCGCTCCTAGGCGCGGCCTCGTGGCTGCTTTTTACGCGGCTCGGGCTACAGCTAGGCGGTTTCCTGCCGATAGCGGCGATCTGACATGCATTCTTTCGAGTTGCTCATGCAGGGATTTGGCGTCGCCCTGCAACCCATGAACCTCTTTTATGCGCTGCTTGGCTCCGTCCTCGGCACGGCCATCGGCGTGTTGCCGGGCATCGGACCCGCGCTTACCATCGCCCTGTTGCTGCCGGTGACCATATCGGTCGCCCCGACTTCCGCCTTCATCATGTTCGCCGGCGTTCTTTACGGGGCGATGTATGGCGGCTCCACCACCTCGATCCTTATCAACACGCCGGGCGAAGCCGGCTCCATGATGACCGCGCTCGAGGGAAACAAGATGGCCCGTAACGGCCGCGGCGCGGCGGCGCTCGCCACCGCCGCCATCGGCTCCTTCATCGCCGGCACCATCGCCACGATCCTGCTGACCTTCGCGGCGCCCACCATCGCCGAGATCGCTTTTGTGTTCAAACCGTCCGACTATTTCGCGCTCACCGTGGTCGCCTTCACCTCCGCTGCCGTGGTCATGGGCTCGTCGCGCGTTCGCGGCTTCATCTCGCTTTTCGTCGGCCTGGCCCTTGGCGTCGTCGGTATCGACAAGATGACCGGCGCTCCGCGTCTGGTCTTCGGCCGCCCAGAACTGCTCGACGGCATCGACCTCACCGTTGTCCTGGTGTCGCTTTTCGCCGTCGGCGAAATCCTCTTCGTCGCCAGCCGCTTCCGGCCGGGTCACGACGAGATCATTCCCATCAAGGGCTTTGCCTTCATGACCAGGGAAGACTGGAAGCGCTCGTGGGGACCGTGGCTTCGCGGCACGGCGCTCGGCTTTCCCATCGGCGCGCTGCCGGCGGGTGGTTCGGAAATCCCGACCATGCTGAGCTATACGATCGAGCGCAAGCTCACCAAGTACAAGGACGAATTCGGCAAGGGCGCGATCGAAGGCGTCGCCGGCCCGGAAGCGGCCAACAACGCCGCGGCGGCCGGCATTCTGGTTCCTCTTTTGACACTGGGACTGCCGACTTCCGCTACAGCCGCGGTCCTGCTGGCTGCCTTCCAGAACTACGGCTTGCAGCCGGGACCGTTCCTGTTCACCTCCAATCCGGATCTCATCTGGGGTCTGATCGCCTCGCTTTATGTGGGCAATTTCATGCTGCTGGTCCTCAACCTGCCGCTCGTCGGTGTCTGGGTGCGCCTGCTCCTGATTCCACGCCCGCAGCTTTACGCCGGCATCCTGATCTTCGCGATGATCGGCATCTGGGGCATTTCGGGACAGGTCGCGGATCTCGTCATCATGGTCGCCATCGGCATCATGGGCTACGTGATGCGCGTCTACGACTTCCCCATCGCGCCGGTCTTAATCGGCCTTATCCTCGGGCCGATGGCCGAGGTGCAGTTGCGCACGGCGCTCGCCGCCGGCCAGGGCAATCCGGCAGTGCTCATCGGCACGCCGCTGTCGACCGTCCTGTTGATCGTGGCGGCCCTGTTCCTTCTCGCGCCGCTGCTTTTGCGCCGGCTCGCCAAATAGTTCCGGTGGCGGCCGCAGGGCCGTCGCCTGCGTTCCAGCGAAAGCGTCTCGATGCGGACCTACGAAGTCAAAGTCCATCCCTCCGCCTCCAACCTGCCGCGCACGCAGCAGCTTGCCTGGCGCATCGCGCAATGTGCCCATGACGTGGAACCGCTGGACGCCGATGTCGTCGAGATGATCGCCTGCCGCATCGTCGACAACGCCAGCGTGGCGCTCGCCGCCGTCAACCGCGCGCCGGTCGCCGCGGCCCGCGCCATGGCGCTGGCGCATCCACGCAAGGCCGGCGCAACCCTTTACGGTCTCGGTGCCGGAACGCGCGTCGATGCCGAATGGGCCGCGTGGGCCAATGCGACCGCCGTCCGCGAGCTGGACTTCCACGACACGTTCCTCGCCGCCGACTATGCCCATCCCGGCGATTGCATTTCACCGCTTGTCGCGGTTGCCCAGCAGATGAAGCTCGATGGCGCCGCTCTCGCCCGCGCAATTGCCGTCGCCTATGAAGTGCACGTTGCGCTGGTGAAGGCGATCCCGCTGCACAGATACAAGAAGGACCACGTCGCCCATCTGGCGCCGGCCACCTCCGCCGGCATCGGCGCCATGCTGAAGCTGCCGGTGGAGACCGTCTATCAGGCGATCAACCAGACCGTGCACCTCGCCTTTTCGACACGCCAGTCGCGCAAGGGCGAGATCAGTTCGTGGAAAGCCTACGTTCCCGGCTTTTCGGGCAAGCTCGCCATAGAAGCGGTCGACCGCGCCATGCGCGGGGAAGCATCTCCCTCGCCAATCTACGAGGGCGAGGAATCGGTGATCGCCTGGATGCTGGGCGGCCCCGACAGCCGCTACGAGGTGAGCCTGCCGGAGCCCGGCGAGGCGCCGCGCGGCATCATGGAAACCTATACCAAGGCCCATTCGGCCGAATACCAGGCACAGGCCGTCATCGATCTCGCCATCGATCTCAGCGGGCAGATCGGCGATCTCGATGCCATCAGCGAGATCGTGCTGGAAACCAGCCACCATACCCACAACGTCATCGGTACCGGCGCCAACGATCCGCAAAAGCTCGACCCCGACGCCACCCGCGAAACGCTCGACCATTCGATCATGTACATCCTCGCCGTGGCGCTCGAGGACCGCAGATGGCACCACGTCGACAGCTACACGCCCGAGCGCGCCCACCGGCCGTCGACCGTGAGGCTGTGGCACACAATCCGCACCGTCGAGGAACCGTCCTGGACCCGGCGCTATCTCGATCCC
This sequence comes from Hyphomicrobiales bacterium, assembly GCA_030456445.1. GTDB lineage: Bacteria > Pseudomonadota > Alphaproteobacteria > Rhizobiales > Rhizobiaceae > Mesorhizobium_L. Next base: position 22,001 of record JAKDNM010000028.1, on the reverse strand, counting down.
GACCCCCACAAGCGCGCCTTCGGCGGCAAGCTGATCGTCACGCTCAAGGACGGGCGGGTCATCACCGGCGAACGCGCCGTTGCGGATGCCCATCCCAACGGGTCCAGGCCGTGGACATGGCCGGCCTACGCCGAAAAATTCGCCACGCTGACGCACGATGTTCTGGGCGCGGCCGAAAGGGAGGGTTTTCTCGCCCGTGCCAAGGGTTTCGGCAGCCTGCCCGCCGGTACCCTCGATGCGCTGCTGCCTGCCTTGCCGGTGGGCAAGGTCCGGCCCGGCGAGCCGACCGGCGAAGGCATATTCGACCACGGCCTGGAGTAGGTTCATGACCAATCAGGAGATCAATCGCCAATTTCGCGCCCGGCTTGCCTCGGGCGGTGCGGTGCTGCTTCCCGGCGCCGCCAATGCGCTCGCCGCCCGCGTCATCGCCGACATCGGCTTCGAAGCCGTCTATCTTTCCGGCGCCGGGCTCACCAACACCTATCTGGGCATGCCCGATCTTGGATTTGTCGGGCTTTCCGAGATCGCGCAGCACACCGCCACGATCCGCGACGCCGTCGACCTGCCGATCATCGTCGATGCCGATACCGGCTTTGGCAACGCCCTGAACGTACGGCATGCGATCCGCACGCTGGAGCGGGCCGGAGCCAGCGCCGTACAGATCGAGGATCAGGTCAATCCGAAGCGCTGCGGCCATTTTTCGGGAAAGGACGTAGTCGGGCTGGATGAGGCCCGCAGCCGCATCAAGGCGGCCGTCGAAGCGCGGCAGGACGAAAACCTCATGATCCTCGCGCGCACCGACGCACGGGCGACGCTGGGGCTCGACGCCGCCATCGAGCGGGCGCAGGCCTTTATCGAGGACGGCGCCGACATCACCTTCGTCGAGGCGCCCGAGAACATCGACGAGATACGCGCCATCCCGCAGCGCCTCGAAGGCACGCCCCAACTCGTCAATCTCGTCGTCGGCGGGCGAACGCCGATCATCGACCTTTCCGAACTTGACGGCATGGGCTTTGCGCTGGTGCTCTATGCCAATGTAGCCCTGCAGGGCGCCGTCCATGGCATGCAGGCAGCGCTCGGCCAGTTGCGGCGCGAAGGCAAGCTCGACGAATCCGGGCCTGTCGCCAGCTTCAAGGAGCGTCAGCGCCTGGTACAGAAGCCGCTCTTCGATCAGCTTGAAAAGCGCTACGCCGTCGACACGCCATGAACGGGCGCGATGCCGCATCGGCGCGGCATCGCTATTTCAATTCGGACAAATAATGGGCCTGATCGGTCAGGCAGCGCGATACGCGCAACTCCACCGGATTGCCTTCCAGATCGAAGGCCACGCGCACGACACGCAAGAGCGGCGTCCCTTCCGCGCAGCCGAGTGCGCCCGCATCGCTTTTCGAGGCGGCGACAGCCTTCAGCTTTTCGCGTGCGCGCGCGATCGTGATACGCCAGTTTTCCGAATAAAGGCGGTAGAGGTTGTTGGGGATCGAGACCAGGGCCTCGAAGCCGGTGAAACGGGCCGCGGAAAGCGAGATCGTCTCGGCAATCGCCGGAACGCCCCCGAGATTACGGATGCGGGCAATACGCCACACAGCGGCCCCCTTCGGCAGCGCCAGGCTTTCCCGTTCGGCGCCGTTTGCCTTTTCCCGCGACCAGCGCAGGATGCTGGAATCGGGGAAGGAAGCCTCGTCGCTATCGGGAACGATGCGGAAATACTGGAACAGGATCCGGCTTTCGGCCGGCTCGGCGACATAGGTGCCGCGCCCCTGTCGGCGCACCAGCAAATTCTCCGCCGTCATCACGTCGAGCGCCTTGCGGATCGTTCCCTGGCTCACCCCCATCGCGCGCGCGAGTTCCATCTCCGAGGGGATGAGCTGGCCGGGCTGCCATGCGCCGTCGATCAGGCGGCGGATCAGGCTGTCCTTCACCTGGATGTAGAGAGGGCGGTAGCCGAACGTCGTGCGCGTATTCGTGTCGGCCATTCATCACCCCCGGGAAAGCACGCATCCAAACCGCCCGCGCCAATCTATCCGCGCGCGATTGACTCTGCCAGACCTCATGTCTTATGTCTTATATAAGACTGAACAGAATACAGCAGGAAGGGCAAGGTCGGATGGCGATACCGCATGTTCTGGCACACGAGCACAAGGACAACGTAGCCGTGGTGGTCGTGGAAGGGGTCACGAAGGGAATGAAACTGCTCGGCGTCGTCACCGCCGACGATTCGACATTTGAAGTCGAATCGAAGGCCGACGTGCCGATCGGTCACAAGGTTGCGCTCACCGATCTGAAGAAAGGCGACACGGCGATTAAGTACGGCGCGGATATCGGCCGTTTCGTCGACGGCGTGGAGAAGGGCGGCCACGTTCACGTCCATAATCTGAAGACCAAACGCTGGTAGCACCGCACCGGCATCCGCTTTTTCATTCACTTTCCGGACACGAGCCATGGCTTCGAAATATTCAAATCTGACCTTCAACGGCTATCGCCGCGACAATGGACGCGTCGGCGTGCGCAATCACGTCATCATCCTTCCCGTCGACGATATCTCAAACGCCGCCTGCGAGGCGGTGGCAAGCAATATCAAGGGCACGCTGGCACTGCCGCATTCCTATGGCCGCCTGCAATTCGGCGCCGACCTCGATCTCCACTTCCGCACTATGATCGGCACCGGCTCCAACCCGAATGTCGCGGCGTGCATCGTCATCGGGATCGAGCCCGGCTGGACCAAGCGCATCGTCGACGGCATCGCCGAAACCGGCAAGCCGGTGACCGGCTTTTCGATCGAGAAGAACGGCGATCTCAAGACCATCATGGAAGCCTCGCGCAAGGCGCAGGAATATGTGCAATACGCCACGGAACTGCAGCGCGAGGAATGCTCGATCGCCGACATCTGGGTTTCGACCAAATGCGGAGAGAGCGATACGACGACCGGCCTCGGCTCCTGCCCGACCGTCGGCAACATGTACGACAAGCTCCTTCCGGAAGGCATTTACGGCGTTTTCGGCGAGACCTCCGAGATCACCGGCGCCGAGCACATCGCCAAGGCGCGCGCGATCAACCCGGAAGTCGGCGAACGCTGGTACCGGATGTGGAAAGCCTATCTGGACGATGTGATCGAGGCCAACAAGGTCGACGATCTCTCCGAATCCCAGCCGACGAAGGGCAATATCGAGGGCGGGTTGACGACCATCGAGGAGAAGGCGCTCGGTAATCTGGAGAAGATCGGACGCACCTCGAAATATATCGACATCCTGGAGCCGGCCGAACAGCCGAAATCCGGCAAGGGCCTCTATTTCATGGACTCGTCCTCGGCGGCGGCCGAATGCGTCACGCTGATGGCGGCCGGCGGTTATGTCGTCCATACCTTCCCGACAGGGCAGGGCAACATCGTCGGCAACCCGATCGTTCCCGTCATCAAGATCACCGCCAACCCGCGCACGCTGCGCACGATGAGCGAGCATATCGATGTCGATGTCACCGGCATCCTGCGCCGCGACATGACGGTCGACCAGGCGGGCGATTCGCTGATCGACATGATCGTCAGAACGGCGAACGGCCGCATGACGGCAGCCGAAGCGCTCGGCCACCGCGAGTTCGTCATGACCAAGCTTTACCGGAGTGCATAAATTTCACGATACGCCCCAAAAGAGAAAAACGGTTGCGTGCGGCAAGGAGGGCCGCATGCAACCTGCATCTGCATAACCGAAGGATCGACAGCCGTCGAAAATCAGCATTGGGAGGATATTGATGTTTACACGTCGTTCATTCGCAATCGCCGCTCTCGCCACGGGCTTGCTCGCCGCGCCGGCTTTCGCCGCCGACACGTTTCCGGATAAATCGATCGATTACATAATTCCCTTCGGACCGGGCGGTGAGTCCGATGTTGCGGCGCGCATGCAGCAGCCGTTCTTCCAGAAAAAATTCGGCCAGGATCTGGTGATCTCCTACAAGGCAGGAGGCGGCGGAGCGGTCGGCTGGTCCGAACTGAACTCGCTGACGGGCGACGGCTATACCGTCATGGGCATCAACCTTCCGCACGTCATTCTCCAGCCGGCACAGAAGAAGGTAGGCTACGAGACCGATGATCTCGTGACGGTCTACTGGTTCCAGTTCACGCCGAACGCGATCGTCGTGCCGGCGGATTCGCAATTCAAGACACTCAAGGACCTGATCGACTACGCCAAGGAGAACCCGGCGCGCGTCACCATGGCGGGAACGGGCAAGGGCACGGCCAATCAGCTCGCCGCAGTCGAATTCGACAGCCTCGCCGGCGTCAAGACCACCTATGTGCCGTTCAAGGGAACCGGCGCTGCGATGACGGCCCTTCTCGGCCACCAGGTGATGGCGGAATGGGGCTATACGACGGTGGGCGCGTCGCAGGGCGACAAGGTGCGCCTGCTTGCGGTCGCCATGGACAAGCGTCACCCGCTCTTTCCCGATACGCCTACTTTCAATGAACTCGGCCTGGACATAGCCGGCGGCGCCTATCGCGGGGTCGCCGTTCCCAAATCCGTCCCCGAAGAGAAGCGCAGGCAACTGTCCGACATGTTCGGGAAAATCAACAGCGACCCCGATTTCCGAAAGAAGATGGAGGATGCGGGCTTTGCCCTGATCGATGTGCCTTACAGCGAGATGAAGACCTTCATGGACAAGCAGAAGAGCCGCGATATCAAGGCCGCCAAAGAGGCCGGCATCCTGGAATAGCGCACGTAAGAAAAAGCAGGCGCGCCGGGCAATCAGGCCCGGCGCTTCCCTTCAAGCTTTGGGATCCGCTATGCCCGGTCTTGCAAATTTCCTCGACGCACTGACGCCGCTGAACTTCAGCTTCGCGCTGTTCGGAGTTGCGGTCGGCACCATCATCGGCGCCATTCCCGGGCTGACGGCGACCATGGCCGTCGCGGTTCTCGTCCCGCTGACGTTCACCTTGCACCCCGCTTCGGCCCTGATCCTCCTCGGCGCGATCTACACCGGCGCGATCTATGGGGGAGCCTATTCGGCGATCCTGCTCAACACGCCCGGAACGCCTTCGGCCATCGCCACGACCTTCGACGGCTATCCGATGGCCAAGCGGGGCGATGGCGATCTGGCGATTACGCTGGCCTGCCTGGCCTCCGTCATCGGCGGACTTGTGGGGGCGGTCTGCCTGTTGCTGCTGGCGCCGCCGCTTTCCACCGTGGCGCTTATCTTCGGCCCGGTGGAGTATTTCTGGCTGGCGATTTTCGGGCTGTCACTGATTGCGGCCCTGTCGGAAGGGAACATCGCCAAAGGTCTGGCCGGCGGCGCTCTGGGCCTGCTGCTTTCGACGGTAGGCGTGGCTGAGGTTTCCGCCGACGTGCGGCTGACTTTCGGATTCCATGTCCTTCTCGGCGGCATCGAGATCGTGGCGGGCCTGATCGGGCTCTATTGCATCCCCGTCCTGATCGATCTTGCCGCGTCGCCGGAGCGCCATCTGAAGATCGAGGACGAGCCGCGCGGCTTCAGGCTCTATGATGCCATGCGCGTGCTTTTCGGCAACAAGCTCAACGTCGCGCGTTCTTCCATCATCGGCACGATCGTCGGCATTCTGCCGGGCGCCGGCGGCTCGGTCGCGGGCCTCGTTTCCTATTCGGAGGCGCGGCGAACGGCACGGCCCGATCAGAAATTCGGCCACGGGGAGCCTGGCGGCATCATCGCGTCGGAATCGGCGAACAATGCCACCGTCGGCGGCGGCCTGATCCCGACGCTGGTGCTCGGCATTCCCGGCACGCCGCCCGACGCCATCATCCTCGGCGCGCTGCTCGTGCAGGGCGTCCACATCGGCCCGACGCTCTTCGCCAGCCAGGGCGCGATCGTCTATACGTTCATCTGGGGGTTGTTCCTCGCGACGATCCTCATGCTGCCCGTCGGCCTCCTTATCGGCCGCTATGCCTACAAATCGATCCTCAACGTGCCGAAGCCCCTGTTGATCGCCGGCGTCGCCTTCATGACGATCATCGGCACCTATGCGATCCGCAACAACGCCAGCGACGTGGCCATCATGGTTGTGCTCGGTCTAGCCGGATGGATCCTCGCCCGCTTCCGCTTCGCGGTCTCGCCGATCGTGCTCGGGCTTATACTGGGTCCGATCGCGGAGCAGGGCTTCGTGCAGGGCTGGACGATCGGGACGGCCGTCGGCAACGTGCCGGCAATGTTCTTCGGCCGGCCGCTGTCGCTTGCGATCATCGCGTTTACGCTTTTGTCGATCCTCTGGCCGATCTACCGCGCACGCCAGCATCGCCGCTCTACTGGCGCCGTGGCAACCAGCGTGGAGAACGCCCCAGCCGTCAGGCGTGGCGATATGGATTGGGGCAGCGCCATCATATCCGTGGCGTTGATCTGCCTTGCCAGCGTGGCCATCAATGATGCGCGCGGCTACACCGACATCGATTCGGTGGTCTTCCCCGTCGCCGTTTCGATCGCCCTCATCATCTTTTCGCTCGCGGTACTGGCGCGCTCCCTTTTGGGATATGGCAGCGAGAAAGAGGTGGACGAGGGCTCCTTTCCGCGCCGTGCGATCCTCGTGGTTTCCATGCTGGCGTGCGCGCTGCTGCTCGAAAGTCTCGGCTTCATCGTATGTTCGATCGCCCTTTTCGCCATTTTGACATTTGTCGGCATGCATGAACGCTGGACCGCGCGCACAGCCATCCTCTATGCGATCACCGGCCTCGTCATCGTCGTCGGATTCACCTGGCTGTTCCGTTCGGTGCTCGGCGTACCGCTGCCCGTAACAAATCTCTGACCGAAAAATCTCCGACGGGGAATTTCATTGCCGGACGTCATCATCACCGAATTCATGGACGAGACCGCCGTCGCTCTTCTCGATGCGCGCTGGGAAACACTTTACGATCCGGGCCTGGCCGACCGCCAGGGCGACATTCCGGGCATGCTGGAAGGTGTAAGGGCGCTGATCGTCCGCAACCGCACGAAGGTCGGCGCGGCAATCCTCGATGCCGCCGACAGGCTTTCCTGCGTCGGCCGCCTCGGCGTCGGGCTCGACAATATCGACATGGAGGCCTGCAAGGCGCGCGATGTCGCCGTGTATCCGGCTACCGGCGCCAACGATCTCTCGGTCGCCGAATATGTGATTACCACCGCCGCGATGCTGCTTCGCCGCGCCTATGCCGCGAACGAGGCGATGCTCGCGGGAAAATGGCCGCGACAGTCGCTTGCCGGCCGCGAACTGGCCGGCAAGACGCTCGGCCTGGTGGGTTTCGGCTCGATCGCGCGCGAAGTGGCGTGGCGTGCGCAGATGCTGGGCATGACGATATTGGCCCACGATCCCTATTGCCCGGCCGACGACCCGGCCTGGCGCCTTGCCCGCAACGTCTCGTTCGACGGGCTGATCGAGACCGCCGACGTCGTCTCGCTCCATACCCCGCTGACGGACCGGACGCGTCACATGATCGACGCGGGCGCGCTGGCGCGGATGAAACCCGGCGCCATTTTGATCAACGCGGCGCGCGGCGGCATCGTCGACGAGGCGGCGCTGGCGGCGGCCCTGAAGGAAGGAAGGCCCGGCGGCGCGGCGCTCGATGTCTTCGAGACCGAACCTTTGACGGCGGCGGCGGCCGAAAAATTCACGGGCATCGCCAGCCTCGTGCTGACGCCGCACATTGCCGGGGTGACGGAGGAATCGAACGGCCGCGTCAGCCACCTGATCGCGGAGAAGGTGCTGGCGCATCTCGATCGCGCGGAGAACGCCTCATGAAAATGACCGCCGAAGAGCTTCGCGATCTGATCGCTGGCGCGCTGCGGCGCTCGAAGACGAGCGAGGCCAATGCCGCCTCCGTCGCCGATGCGCTCCTCGCCGCCGAACTCGCCGGGCAGGGCGGCCATGGGCTTCGCCGGGTCGCCGCCTACGCAGCACAGGCCCGCTCGGGAAAGGTCGACGGCTTTGCGACCCCGAAGGGCACGCCGACCCGACCGGGTGCGCTCGCCGTCGACGCGGCGAACGGCTTTGCCTATCCGGCGCTCGATCTGGCTATCGATTGGCTGCCGGGCGCGGCCCAAAGCCAGGGCATCGCGATTGCCGGCATCCGCCGCTCGCACCATTGCGGTGTCGCCGGGGTTCCCGTGGAGCGGCTTGCCGAACGTGGCGTGATCGCGCTTCTTTTCACCAATTCGCCGGGCGCCATGGCGCCCTGGGGCGCCAGCCGCGCACTCTTCGGAACCAATCCGATTGCGTTTGCAGCGCCGGTGGAAGGCGCCGGCCCCATCGTCGTGGATGTATCCCTGTCCAAGGTCGCGCGCGGCAAGGTCATGGCCGCCGCGCAGAAGGGCGAGGCGATCCCGGAAGGCTGGGCACTCGATACCGGAGGCCGGCCAACCACCGATCCGGAGGCGGCGCTTTCCGGCACCATGGCGCCGCTCGGCGACGCCAAGGGAACGGCGCTGGCGCTGATGGTCGAGCTTCTCTCAGCGGGACTTACAGGCGCGAACTATGCCTATGAGGCGACGTCCTTCTTCGATGCCGACGGCGCGCCGCCGGGCGTCGGCCAGACGCTGGTCGCCATCGACCCCGGCGCTTTCGGTCCGGGCGTGCTATCGCGTTTCGCGGTCATGGCGGATGCCGTCACCGGCAGCGAGGGCGCGCGTCTGCCCGGCCGCAGGCGTCAGGAAATCAAAACACGCCTGCTGCGCGACGGCATAGCGGTCGATGACGCTCTTGCGGCGGAAATCGAGGCGATCGGTCGATAACGAGGCGACGGGCGTGGGCGTCACCACTCGGCATACGTGCCGTCGGCATGCGTCCAGCCGGCATCCGGGAGGAACCAGTCCGTGGCGCGGCTTTCCACCGCCTCGCCGACGATCCCGATGCCGAGCCCCGGTCCGGTGAGCGGCGCAAAAGCGCCGTCGATCGTGGTGAGCGGGGTGGAATCGGCAAGATAGTCGTTCATCTCGCCCTTGGGCAGGCCGGAAAAGCCCTGATGATAGTGGAGCCCGAGGCTCTGCTCCTGGATCACCACGTTGGAGGCGCAGAAGCCGATCTGGAGCGAGGCGGCGAGCGACACGGGACCGTTCGGGCAATGCGGCGCGACCGCGACATCGTAGATTTCCGCCAGCCTTGCGATCTTCTCCAGTTCGAACAGGCCCGTGATCGAGACGTCCGGCTGGATGATGTCGACGGCGCCGGTATCGAGTACGCGCTTGACCTCCCACCGCGACACAAGACGCTCGCCCGTCGCCACCGGGATGGAACCGGCGGCGCGCGCGAGCAGTTTGAGGCTTTCCTCGTTTTCCGGCAGCGTCGCTTCCTCGACCCACATCGGGCGAAACGGCTCGATCTCCTTGAGCAGCGGCTTCAGCGCCGCGCGAGGGACGCGGCCGTGCAGATCGAGCGCGATGTCGAGCCTGCCGCCGAAGGCGTCGCGGAGGGCGGCGACCCGCTCCACCGCCGCATCGATGAGGGCGCTGCCGCCGAGATGGGGGATGGCCGGCGTGGCGTTCATCTTTACCGCCGAAAACCCCTGCGAGATGCGCTCGCGCGCGTGTTCCACGACGCCGGCGGGGCTGTCGCCGCCGATCCACGCATAGGCGCGAATGCTGTTGCGCACCCGCCCACCCAGAAATTCATGGACCGGCAGGCCGTGCCGCTTTCCCTTGATGTCCCACAAGGCCTGCTCGATACCCGACGCCGCCGTTCCAAGCACGGGGCCGCCGCGGAAGAAGGCGCCGCGGCGCAGCCTTTGCGCGATATCCTCGATGCGGTCGGCGTCGTAGCCTTGGAGGTTCCTTGCCATGTCCTCGATTGCCGCGACCACGGCACCGGCCCGCTTGGGAATGATCGACTCCCCCCAGCCGACTACCCCGTCATCGGTCGTTACGCGCACGAAAATCCAGCGTGGCGGAACGCGGAAGGTCTTGATCTCGGCAATTGTCGTCATCGGATATGCTCTGCCTGCCTGTCAGGAAAGGGTTTGGCCGGTCGCTTCATCGAACAGATGAAGATGCTCGGCCGCGCCCGAGAAAAGGACGGATTGCTGGACCTTCACGGGATGGTCGCGCGAGACGCGCGCCGTCAGCGTCCCGCCATCGACGTTGAAATGCACATATTGCTCGGAACCCAGCATCTCGACGACATCGACAGCGCCCTGAACGGTCCAGTCGGCCGCGGCGTCCTTGCCAAGCGTGAGCCGCTCGGGGCGGATGCCGACGAGGACGCGCCCGGCGCCCGATCGGGCGACCACCCGCGCCTGCTCCGGCTGGAGCCGTATGGTCACGCTGTCGCTTATCAGTTCGACCGCCTCACCGTCTTGCTCGACACGGCACGAGAGGAAGCCCATGGCCGGCGTGCCGATAAAGGAGGCGACGAATTTGTTGGCGGGGGAATCGTAAAGCTCGTCCGGCGTGCCGACCTGCTGGATGCGTCCCTCGTTCATGACCACGATACGGTCGCCCATCGTCATCGCCTCGATCTGGTCGTGCGTGACATAGACGGCGGTTGCCGTCACCGTGCGATGGACGCGCAATATCTCCGCGCGCATCTGGACGCGCAGATGCGCATCGAGATTGGAAAGCGGCTCGTCGAGCAGGAAGACGGCGGGCTCGCGCACGATGGCGCGGCCGAGCGCGACGCGCTGGCGCTGGCCGCCGGAAAGCTGGCGCGGGCGACGCTCGAGATAATTGGCCATGTTGAGCATCTCCGCGGCGCCCCGCACGCGCCTGTCGATCTCGCGCGCCGGCACCTTGCGGCGCTTCAGCCCGAAGGCCATGTTGTCGTAGACCGACATATGCGGATAGAGCCCGTAATTCTGGAACACCATGGCGATGTCGCGGTCGCCCACATCGACGTCGTTGACGCGCCTCTCGCCGAAATAGAGATCGCCCGAGCTGATATGTTCCAGCCCGGAAATCAGGCGCAGCAGCGTCGTCTTGCCGGAGCCCGACGGCCCGACCAGCACGACGAACTCGTGGTCGGCGATGTCCAGATTGCAATCGAAGAGAATCTGCACGTCGCCGTAGAATTTCGTGACGTCGCGAAGCGAAATGCTGGCCATCAGGACGTTCCGTTCTGGGGTTTCGCGCCGAAGGCAACCTGGAAAGGGTCCGGCCGGCGGCTGATGTGGCGCCCGCCATCGACCGGCAGGATGGCGCCCGTGACAAAGGACGCCTCGTCGGAGGCGAGGAAAGCGACGGCGGCGGCGACTTCCCCGGCGTGGCCCGACCTGCCGAGGAGCGCCGCACTCGGCGGGCCGGACGGGCCACCGACGGCATTCTCGGAAAGGGTTTGCTCGAACGCTGCGGTCGCGATGACGCCGGGCGTCACGGCATTGACGCGGATGCCGTTCGCCGAAAGCTCGACGGCGAGCGCCAGCGTCAGGCTCGCTATCGCGCCCTTGCTCGCCGCATAGGCGGCATAGGTCGGCACCGGCATGCCCGCCTGGATGGAGCCTATATTGACGATCGCACCGCCGCCTGTTGCCGGCATCGCCCGCGCCGCCTGCTGGCAAAGAGCCGCGGCGGCGATCACGTTGACCGAGAAAACGGTTTGCCAATCGGCCTCCGATGATTCCGGGAAATTATGGCGCGGCCCATGGAAGGCGGCGTTGTTGACGAGGATGTCGATGCGATCCCATCTCGCCAGGACCGCCGGGACGAGGCGGTCGCGCTCCGGTGCCGCGCCGAGGTCGCATGCCATACCGGCGACATCGAAGCCCAGATCCGCGAAGTCGCGCACCGTCTGCTGGAGGCGCACGGCGTCGACATCGGTGAGCATCACGCGCGCGCCGTCCTGCGCCAGCCGCCTGGCGATCGCCCGCCCGATCCCGCCGGCCGCGCCTGTGACAAGAGCTGTCTTGCCGGCCAATCTCTTTTCGCTCAGCTCAGGCACCGGCGACCGCTCCCGAGGTCAGGCCGCGCACCATCGAGCGCTGGACCGCGAAGAAGGCGATCATCAACGGCAGCGTCGTCACGGTGGAAGCCGCCATCATCCCGCCCCAGTCCGTCTTGAACTGGCCGGTGAACGTAAGGACGAGCGCCGCCGGCAGCGTCTGCTTGTCCATCGTCGTCATGAAGGTGAGGGGATAGATCAGATTGTTCCATGCCTCCATGAAGACGAAGGTCCCGGTCGTCAGGAGGCCGGGCAGGATAAGCGGCGTCACCACGCGAAGGAGAATCTGCCAACGCGGATAGCCGTCGATGCGGGCCGCCTCTTCGATCTCGATCGGCACGGCATCGATGAAGCTCTTCATCATCCAGACCGCGAAGGGGAGGCCGAAGGTCGTGAAGCCGACGACGAGACCGGCAAGGCTGTCGAGAAGCCGGGCGTTGAGCAGGAGAAGATAAAGCGGGGCCAGCATGACGACGAGCGGCAGCATGCGAAACAGGAGCACCGAATAGCCGACCGGGCCTCTCAGGCGGAAGCGCGCCCGTGACAGGGCATAGGCCGCGGGCGTGGCGATGACGACGGCGATGACGGCGGTCGCCAGGCAACTGACGACGCTGTTGAAGAAGAAGGAAAAGAAGGGCAGCGATTGGCCGCCGAGGCCGATATAGTTGGCAAGCGTCGGGTCGACCGGGATCAGCGTCGGGTCGATGCGGGTCGCCTCCAGTTCGGTCTTGAAGGAGGTCGCCAGCATCCAGTAGACCGGCGCGAGGCTCCAGAAGAGCGCCAGCGCGATCGCCGCATATTTGACGATCCGGCCAGCGTTGATGCCGCGGCCGGCCGCGGGAACGCCCTGCGGCGGCGCGCTCGTTTTCCCCCCGTTCATGGGTTCACCTTGAGGGCGCGCAGATAGACGAGCGCGAAGACGAGCAGAAGCACGAGCCAGACGACGCCGATCGCCGAAGCATAGCCGAAATCGAAGTTCTCGAAGGCCAGCCGGTAGACATAGATGACGAGCGTCGTCGTCGAATAGCCGGGGCCGCCCTGTGTCATCGCCCATATCTTGGCGAAGTCGTTGAAGTTGGAGATGATCATCAACAGGCTGGAAATGAAAAGCGCGCTCTTCAGGAAAGGCAGCTTGATGTGGAACACCATGCTCCACGTTCCCGCCTTGTCGATACGCGCCGATTCGATCACCTCGTTGGGAATGGCAGCCAGCGCCGCGCTGAGGAGCAGGAAGAAGAACGGCATCATCGCCCAGATGTTGGCGGCCATGATCGCCGGCAGGGCAAGCGCGCTGTTGTTCAGCCACAGCACCGGCTTGTCGATCAGGCCGAGATCGAGGAGCACTGCATTGATGACGCCGCCATTTTGCAGATACATGTAGCGAAACAGGAAGGCGACGACCACGAAGGGCACGGCCCACGGGGTAAGAAGAAGCGCGCGAACGCTCCTGAAGCGCCAGCCCGTCAGGCTTTCCGTCAGGAGCGCCAGCGCAAGACCGAGCAGCGAGGAAATGATGACGCTGCCGAAAGTGTAGACCGCCGTGTTCTTGAGAGAGATCCAGAAGATCGGGTCGCTGAGGAGATGCTCATAATTGCCGCCGCCGATATAGCGCGGCGGCACCATGTCCAGCATGTTGTATTTGGTGGTCGACAAAACGAGCGTGTAGATGACCGGATAGCCGATGACGACCGCCAGTACGCCGACAGTCGGAAGCACCATCCAGTCGATCCAGGGCACCCGCTCGGCATTTTTCCGGGCGGGCGCCTTCGTTGACCGTTGGGCGGCCGTAGCTGCCATCAATTGCCCAGATTCTGCTGGATCGAGGCGGCGATCTGGTCGATCGGCATGTCGCCCGTGACCGCCTGCTGGACGCCGGCCATGATGGCGGTGGCGCCGGGAGCAAATCGGGGGCCGTAGGGGACCGCCGTCACGGTCGGCATGATCTTCCGGGAGAAAGCATTGAACACCGGCGTGTCGAGCTTCTTGGCAAGCGCATCGGTCGGCGCCTTCTCGAGCGGCGTCAGCGAAGCCTCATAGCTCAGCGTGTAATTTTCGGTCGCATAGGGCGAGGTCGCCAGATATTTGATGAACTTCCAGGCAGCCTCCTGGTGCTTGCTGTCGGAAAACATCACCAGTTGATGGCCGCCCTCGAAGGAATAGGGCTTCCCCGAGGCGCCGGCCGGCTGTGTGGCGACGCCGTAATGCTTGTAGAAATCGGCGTCCGTCATCTTGTTGGTCGACTGGATGACGCCCTGTAGAAGCACCTGGTCCCACAGAAACGCTACCTTGTCCTGCGCGATAAGGGGCCGGAACTCCCCGATCTTGCGGCCCGGATCGATGTAGCCCTTTTTGGCAAGATCACGCATCCACGACAGATATTTCTTCATCGCGTCGGAGGTAGCGCCGTTCTCGGCGAACGGATCGGCCCCGAAGGTCTTCATCCACGGCCAGTTGGAGATCAACGAAAAGGCCCGATTGGTCGTGTCGAGGCCGAGCGGAATGACATCGGGCTGGCTTTTCTTGACGGCCGCCAGATCCTTCATCAGCTCGTCGATGGTTTTGGGCGGGTTTTCCGGATCGAGGCCTGCCTTCTGCATCACGGCCTTGTCGTACCAGAGACCGGCGGGCGCCTGCGTCCAGGGAAAGGCGACCAGCTTGCCCTTGTAGCTCAAGCCCTCGAGCGAGGACGGCTTCACTTCGGCCCTGGTCGCGGCGTCGAGATAGTTGTCGATCGGCTCGACCTTGCCGGTCAGCGCCAGAAGGATGGTGTCGTTGCCGGAGACTTCCGCAACGTCCGGCGGATTGCCGGATCGGACGCGCAGCACCAACTGGCGCGCGATCTCGGAAAAGGAGATCGCCTCGCTCTTGATCTCGATGTCCGGGTTTTCCTTCTCGAAAGCGGCGATCACGGCCTGGATGCCCGGCCGGGTCGCGCCCTCCGCGTCGGCCCAGTTGGCAAAGGTGAGGGTCACCTTGTCAGCGGCATGCGATGCCGTGGCAGCCATTCCCAGCGCAAGGATCGTCGAGGCGACGAAAGCGGATCGCCGCGCCATTCTGCTCAAGCGAAACATGGAACCTCCCAATTGTTGACATGCCGCATCCCGCCATTTCCCGGCTTCGGAAACGATAGCGCATCGGCGATCGCCTGATGAGTATCTGATATTCCAGATACTGTCTATCGGAAGAAGGAAAATTCCGCTAATGAAGCTCGATCCGGAGGTCCAAACATTGAGTCTCGAAAAACTGAACCGGCCCGAATCGCTGTCCGAAATGGCAGGCCGGGAATTGCGCAACGCCATCATCGAAGGGCGACTGAAGCTCGGCGACCAGCTATCCGAAATCAGGCTGTCCAAAATGCTCGGCATCTCCAAGACGCCCGTTCGCGAGGCATTGATGCAGTTGAGGCGCGAGGGGTTGGTCCAGATCGATCCGCAGCGCGGAACGTCGATTTTCCGCATCGAGGATCGGGAGATCGATCAGATAGCCCAATTCCGCCGTTTGCTGGAGACGGAGGCGGCCCGGTTGATCTTCCTCTCGGAGAAGGCGCCTGTCCTCGGCCGTATGAGGAAGGTTCTGGAAGCGATGGACCGCGCCATCGCGCGCGAGGCGTTCCAGACCTATCGCAGGCTCGACGCGGATTTCCACATGACCCTGATCGAAGGCGCGGGCAATTCCTACCTCGTCTCGGCCTACGGCCTCATAGCGGCGAAAATCGGCGCGCTTCGCAGCCGCGCGCATGACGACACGCAGGTCGTCGATCGCTCGCTGGAAACCCATCGCCGCCTGTACTGGCTGCTGGAGGCGGGCGATGAGGAAAAATTCGACGAACTCCTGGGCGTTCACATCGCCAATACAGGCCGCGACTACCGCGCCTGGCTGGCGCGGCAGACAGTGACCGGCGAGGACGCCACGGCCGGACCGACGGCTGGGGCGGCGACCGTAAGCAGATGATTGCGTGCCGTGGTTTGCGGCAAACCGATGTTGAAGGACTGAAAAAGCATGGAACTGCCCGTCAACCGTTTCAAGAAAGCGATGCAAGGCAAAGGCACGCTGGGGGTCTGGTCGATGAGCGGCAGTCCGCTGGTCGCCGAAGCGCTCGGCTGCGCCGGTTATGATTTTGTCGTACTCGACATGGAGCATGCGCCGAACGACGTTCCCCGCGTCCTGCCGCTGTTGCAGGCGGTCGCCGGAACGCCCGCCGCCTCGCTGGTCAGGTTGCCGTGGAACGACACGGTCGTCGTCAAGCAAGTGCTCGATATCGGCGCCAACTCAATCATGTTTCCCTACGTGCAGAACGCGGGGGAGGCACGCCGGGCCGTGGCGGCGACGCGCTATCCCCCCGATGGCGTGCGTGGCGTTGCCGGGATGAGCCGCGCCACGCGCTTCGGCGGCGTCAGTGGCTATTTCGGCAGGGCGGCGGATGAATTGTGCGTCGTGCTGCAACTGGAAACCGTCGAGGCGGTCGCCAGCCTCGCCGAAATCGCGGCCGTACCGGGGGTGGACAGCATTTTCATCGGGCCTTCCGATCTCTCCGCCAGCATGGGGCTGGTCGGCCAGGTCGATCATCCCTCGGTGCAGAAAGCGCTGGCAAATGCGGCCAGGGCATGCGCTGCCGCCGGCAAGCCGGCCGGCATCCTCGCCTCCGGCGCGGCGCGCGCGGCGGATTATTTCGGCTACGGCTTCAACTGGGTGGCCTCGGGCTCCGACCTCGGCCTGATGATGGGAGCCGCCCGCGCCGAGGTGAAAGCGATCGGCGCGGGTAAGGCGAAGTGACCGTGCGCGTCCTGACGCCGGCCGTCGAGGCCATCGGCGACGCAAAAGCACTCCTCGGCGAAAGCGTGTTTTACGATCCCGCCTCGAACACGCTTCACTGGGTCGATATTCCCGGCCATGCGCTCCTTTCCACCGACGCGTCGGATGGACGGACGAAACGCTTTCCATTCCCGGAGCCGGCCGGTTTCACGCAGCCTTGCAGCGACGGACAACTGCTCGTCGGGCAGGCCGATTCGATCCAGCGGTTCGACCCGCGAACGGAGGCTGCAACCACTTTCATCAAGATCGAGCCTGACGATCCAACGAGCCGGACGAATGACGCCGTGTGCGATCACAACGGCCGCCTGATCGCAGGAACCATGCGGTCTGCGCCGCAGGGCACGACCCCCGATCCGGTCGGCAATCTCTATCGGATCGATGGCGGCGGCGCGAAGAGCTGCCTTCTTTCCGGCCTGTCCATTCCAAACGGACTCGCCTTCAGCCCCGACGGGCGGACGCTCTATCTGGCCGATACGCCGCGCCGGACCGTCTGGAAGGCCGGTTACGATCCGGAAACGGGCCTGCCGGGCGAGCGTTGCGTCTTTGTCGAACTCAGTGAAAGCCAGGGCCGTCCGGACGGCGCGGCCGTGGACGCGGAAGGCTGCTACTGGGTGGCAGCCGTTTGGGGCCGCCAATTGCTTCGCTACACGCCGCGCGGCGATCTCGATCTCGTCGTGCGTCTTCCGGTAGAGCGCCCGACCAAGCTCGCCTTCGGCGGGCCGGATCACCGGACCATCTATGTGACTTCGGCCTCCATCCATCTGACCGATCCCGAAAACCAGCCATTCGCCGGACGCCTGATCGCGCTCGATGTCGGCATAACGGGTCTTCCCGCAAGCCCGTTTCATGCCGACGATAAAGGCGGGGGCGGCAAGCCGGGTGCCTGCAAGCCGGGTGTCTGAATGACAATCGTCGCAAGGATCGAACCGCTCGTTTACAGGGTTCCTGTCGAAACCCCCGTCGCCACTTCTTTCGGCATCATGCGCGACAGACCGGCACTCTTCATACACGTCCTCGACGAGGATGGCGCCGAGGGCTGGGGCGAGGTCTGGTGCAATTTCCCATCGGTCGGCGCCGAGCACCGCGCCCGTCTCGTTGCCGAGACGCTCGCGCCGATGATCGTCGGGAAAGACTGGAACGACCCGGCGGAGATATACCGCCATCTGACCGCCCGGACCGAGGTGCTTGCGATACAGAGCGGCGAGCATGGTCCGCTCGCGCAGGCGATAGCCGGCATCGACCAGGCGCTATGGGACCTCTTCGCCCGCCGCGCCGGCATGCCGCTTTACCGTTATCTCGGCGGAGCGCATGCCCGGACCGTCCCGGTCTATGCCAGCGGCATCAATGCCGACGAGCCGGAAAAACTGACGGCGCGCAAGCTGGAAGAAGGCTACCGCCGCTTCAAGCTCAAGGTCGGCTTCGGCCGCGACAAGGATTTGCGCAATCTGCGCGCGCTGCGCGAAATCCTTGGCGATGAAACGCCGATCATGATCGACGCCAACCAGGCATGGGACAGGGAAACGGCGACTGAAATGGCGCTGGCCTGTGCCGCGTTCGCGCCCGCCTGGCTGGAGGAGCCGATGCGGGCGGACACGCCGGCCGGAAAATGGGCCGAGCTTTCGCGGCGGTCGCCTATACCGCTCGCGGCCGGCGAAAACATTCGTGGCGCGGCGAATTTCGAAAGCGCGGTCGCTTCGATGGGGCTCCGCTATCTCCAGCCCGATATCGGCAAATGGGGCGGCCTGACAGGGTGCCTGCCGATTTGCCGCAAGACGCTGGCCTCGGGCCTCGTCTACTGCCCGCACTGGCTCGGCGGAGGCATAGGTCTCGTCGCGTCGCTTCATCTCCTCGCCGCGGTCGGCGGGTCGGGCGCGCTGGAGGTCGACGCAAACCCCAATCCGCTGAGGGAGGCCCATCTCGATCAGCTCGGCCCGATCGAGAATGGCCGGATCGGCATTCCCCAGGGTGCCGGCCTCGGGGTGGCGGCGCGGATGGAAGAGATGGCGCGCTATAGCGTGCCGATCTGATCTGGCCGCGACGCCGGGCCGCCTCGGCGTTTATGCGGACGGCAATCCCAGCACCGACTTGCACAACACGTTTCGCATGATCTCGCTGGAGCCGCCGAAGATCGTCGTCGGCCGCGCCATCAGATAGGTGGCCGCCGCGTGCAGGCGCGGGTCGCCATCGAGCGGCTCGACATATCCCGCCGTCTCGCCGGCGATTTCGAGCATCAGTTCGGAAATGCGCTGGTAGAGTTCGCTCTGGAATATCTTGAGGATGGTCACGTCGGGGCCGATCGGCTCTCCGCGGCGCAGTTTTTCCACGTAGGTTTCGAAGAGCGCGGCAAGATCGGCGAGGTCGAGTTGCAGGCGCGTGTACCGGTCACGAAAGGCCGGATCGTCCCACACGTCCATCCTCTGCGCCATAAGGCGCAGACGTACCAGCGCATTCGATGAAAGCCGAGGAGATCCGATGAAGACCCGCTCATGGCCGAGCAGCGCCTTGGCCATCGTCCACCCGCTATTGACGTCGCCGACGAGATGGTCGCGCGCAATGCGCACATCGTCGAAGAACACTTCGCAGAACTCGTCATGAAGTTCGAGATTGCGGATGGTGCGCACCGAAACGCCCTTATTGGTCATCGGCACGAGCAGAAAGCTGATCCCGGCCTGCTTCTTCACCGTCTTGTCGGTTCGCGCCAGGATGAATATCCAGTTCGCATCGCTGCCGAGCGTCGTCCACGTCTTCTGGCCGTTGATCACCCACTCCTCGCCGGCCAGCACGGCCTCGGTGCGCACGGCCGCCAGGTCGGATCCCGCATTCGGCTCGCTGTAGCCCTGCGCCCAGACGTGCTCGCCCGAGATGATCCTCGGCAGGAAGAAATCCTTCTGCGCCTGCGTGCCGTAGCGGATCAGCAGCGGACCGAGCATGACGATGCCGATGTCGTTGACACGGGCGCAGCCGTAGCGTTCGTACTCCTCGACCATGATCAACTGCTTGGTCGCGGAAAGGCCCATGCCGCCATATTCCGGAGGCCAGTTGGGGCACAGCCAGCCCCTGCGCGCCAGAATTTCGTACCAGGGCCGGTTTTCGTGCCAGTGCAGACGGCGCTGGGAGTAGCGGGGGATATCCGGATAATTCTCTTCGACGAAACGCCGCACGGCCATGCGGAAGTCCTCATCGGTAAGAGGGTTCATATCCTCGAAAGCCGGTTCCGGCATTGCATGTTCTCCCGTTGGCGGCCGCGATCAGATCGCCGCAGGTTCGCTCGTCAAAGACGCGTAGCGCCTGCGGTGACAGGCAGCCGTACCGAACGTGTTGGCGACGGTCATCGCCTTGCGCACGTAAAGGCCGATGTCGCATTCGTCGGTGTAGCCGATCGCGCCGTGCATCTGGATCGCCTCGCGGGCGACGAGCAGCGCCGTTTCGCTCGCACGGGCCTTGGCCTGCGACGCACGAACCGGACGCATGCGCGGATCGGCTTCGCCGTCGAATGCCGCGGCAGCCGCGGCGACGGAGGCGCGCGTCAGTTCGATCTGGATTTTCATGTCGGCGGCGCGGTGCTGCAACGCCTGGAAGCTGCCGATCGGATGTCCGAACTGTTTCCTGACGACGAGATATTCGCGGGTGATCTCGAAGGCGCGCCCGGCAAGTCCGAGAAGATAGGCGGCGGTGGCGAGTGTCGCTTCGTCGAGCGCGGCGTCGACATCGGCGGGACGCACCGTCAACTCGATCGCCGTCGCGCTCAACCGCAACTGGCCCGCCTGTCCTCCGTCCTGCGTCGCTCGAAGGTCGAGTTCCAGGCCGGCCGCCGCCGCGTCCACGACGGCAACGCCATCTTGCGTGGGGATCGCGAATGCGCCGGCGCCTGCCGCCATGGGAACGAATTGCTTGCCGCCCGTGGCCGTGCCTTCGTCCAGCGTCACGCCACGGCGCCATTGAAGATCGGAGGGGCCGTCCTGCCAGGCGGCGAGCACGACCCGTTCACCGGCCAGTACATTCTTGGGAACCGAGCAGCCGAGCAGCCGGCAGGCCAAGGCCGCGGAGATCAGCGGCTCGGGCGTCAGGCCGGCCCCCAGCACCTCGGCAAGCGCGCAGTATTCGCGCATGCCAAGCCCAAGTCCGCCGGCCTCGTCGGGGAGCCGCAAGGCAAGCCATCCCATTTCCGCCATGGTCCTGTAAATGGACGGGTCGAAGCCGCGAGCCTCGAAACGCAACGAGCGGATGCGAGAGAGATCGCCGTCAGGCGGCACAACGGAGCGGGCGCTGTCGACGATCATGCGGATATTCTCGCCAACCTCATCGTCGTTCGGCATCTCGCCTCCATTAGTCTAATAGAACAGATTATTGATCTATTGGTATCAGGGAATCGTTCAGTGTCAATGCACGCAGCTCCCGGCGGGGCCGGGCAAAGGCCGCGATCAAATAAGGGCTGGACACCTAAAACACATATAGCTAGTTTTTTGATCTATAAAATTCCGGCCGATGCGGGCCGGCACTGAAGGCCGGCACTGAAGGAAAGCAAAAAAGCATGAGCGCACTGACCGTAAGCAAGGCCGATGGTATCGCCCGTATCCTCCTCGATCGGCCGCCGGTCAACGCCCTGACGCTTTCCCTCTACGGCGAGATCGCCGATCTGTTCGAGAGCACCCGCGACTGGAACGACGTGAATTGCATCATCTTCACGGCGCAAGGAGAGCGCGCCTTTTGCGCCGGTCTCGATCTCAAGGAATTCGTGGGCGCGACGGTCGAGGAGGACCCGGCGCGCGCCGCAATCATCCGGCGGACCTTCGCGGCGGTACGCGGCGCGGCGGTGCCGACGATCGCCGCCGTCAATGGTCCCGCTCTTGGCGCAGGCTGCGTACTGGCGGCCTGCTGCGATCTGCGCATCGCCTCGGAGCGCGCAACTTTCGGCCTGCCTGAAATCAATGTCGGCCGCTGCGGCGGGGGAGCTCATCTCGGTCGTCTCATCCCCCAGGGCATTCTCCGGCGGATGTTCTTCACCGGCCAGCCGATCGACGCTGCGGAGGCCTATCGGATCGGCCTCGTCGAAGAAGTGGTGTCCCCGGACGACCTGTCGGCCGCCGCCCGGCGCACTGCTGCTGTCATCGCCAGCAAGGCGCCGCTCGGCCTGCGGCTTGGCAAGCAGGTTCTCAACGAGATCGAGTTCCTGCCGGTGGAAGACGGCTATTTTCGCGAGCAGGCCTACAGTACACGTCTCATGACGACGAAAGATGCGCGCGAAGCCGCGCGCGCGGTAGCGGGGAAGCGGCCTCCGGTCTTTACGGGGAACTAGAGCAATTCCAGGAAAAGTGGGAACCGGTTTTCCGTCCGGAATTGCGTGAAA
>JAKDNM010000132.1 GCA_030456445.1 Hyphomicrobiales bacterium | reverse complement strand
CTGGTCGATGTCGCCATGGGACGGAGGAAGGCCGACCTCGTCGTGCGCAACGGGCGCTGGGTGAACGTCCATTCCGGCGAGATCGTCCCGGCGACGGACCTCGCCATCGTGGAAGGCCGGTTCGCCTATTGCGGTCCGGATGCCTCGCACGCGATCGGCGGGAAGACGCGCGTTGTCGATGCCGGCGGCCGCTATCTCGTTCCGGGCCTGTGCGACGCGCATATGCATGTCGAGTCGGGCATGGTGACGGTGACGGAGTTCTGCCGCGCCGTCATCCCGCACGGCACGACCTCGATGTTCATCGATCCGCACGAGATCGCCAATGTGCTCGGCCTCGAAGGCGTGCGGCTCATGCATGACGAGGCGCTCGCCATGCCGACCAATGTCTATGTCCAGATGCCGTCCTGCGTGCCCTCCGCGCCCGGGCTGGAGCATGGCGGCGCCGTTCTGGGGCCGGACGAGGTGGCCGAAGCCATGGGTTGGGAAAACATCATCGGGCTCGGGGAGGTAATGAATTTTCCGGGCGTCGCGGCGAACGACCCGACGATGGTCGGCGAAATCGCGGCGACGGTGAGGGCAGGGCGCACCGTCGGCGGGCACTATGCCTCGCCCGATCTCGGCCTGCCGTTCCACGGCTATGTCGCCGGTGGCCCCGAGGACGATCATGAAGGCACGCGCGCCGAAGACGCCATCGCGCGCGTGCGTCAGGGCATGAAGGCGATGCTGAGGCTGGGTTCCGCCTGGTACGACGTTGCCGAGCAGATCAAGGCGGTGACGGAGCGCGGCCTCGATCCGAGGAATTTTATCCTGTGCACCGACGACAGCCATTCCGGCACGCTGGTCCATGACGGCCATATGGACCGCGTCGTCCGCCACGCCATCGAGCAGGGACTGAAGCCCGTTACCGCCATCCAGATGGCGACGCTCAACACCGCCCTGCATTTCCGGCTGGAACGCGAGTTGGGCTCGATTGCGCCCGGCCGGCTGGCGGATTTCCTGATCGTCTCGGACCTGCCGAAGATGGCGGTGGACGAAGTCTATGCGCGCGGCGTGCGGCTGGCATCGGAAGGGAAACTGGAGGCCGACATTCCCGCCTATGCCTATCCGGCGACGGCGAAAAACACAGTGCGGCTCGGCAAGAGGCTGGACGCGGCCGATTTCGATATCGCCGCGCCCGAAGGGGCAAACGATGTGAGGGCGCGCGTCATCGGCGTCATCGAGAACCAGGCGCCTACCAGGGCGCTGGAAGCGGATCTACAGGTCTCGGACGGGCTTGTCGCCATGGACCGCGCGGCCGATGTCTGCCAGATCGCGGTGGTCGAGCGCCATCGCGGAACGGGCGGCGTCACCAACGGCTTCGTCTCCGGCTTCGGCTATTCGCAAGATTGCGCCATGGCATCGACGGTGGCGCACGATGCGCACCACATGATCGTCGTCGGCACCGACAAGGCCGACATGGCGATGGCCGCAAACATCCTCGCCGAAAAGGGTGGGGGCGTGGTGATGGTCTCCAAGGGCAAGGAGATCGCGCTGGTCGAGATGCCGATCGCCGGCCTGATGTCCGACGAGCGCGCCGAAATCGTCGCGGGGAAGGCAGCAGGGCTGACCGAGGCGATGCGGCGGATGGGCTGCAGCTTGAACAACGCCTACATGCAGCATTCGCTGCTGGCGCTGGTGGTCATCCCGGAACTGCGGATTTCCGATGTCGGCATCATTGACGTGAGGAAATTCGAGAAGGTCGATCTCTTCGTATGAGGGGCAGCGGTTTCGCATGACAGGATTTACACATCGCGTCGAACTGGCGGTCGAGGCCATGCGGGCGCTGTTTCCCGAAACGCCGCTCCAGCAAAGCGCCTATCTCTCGCGCAAGACCGGCGCGCATGTCTTCCTCAAGCGCGAGGATCTGTCGCCGGTACGTTCCTACAAGATCCGCGGCGCCTTCAACTTCTTCCGCAAGGCGCTGGCCGAAGGCGAGGAGGCCGGCCTCTTCGTCTGCGCGTCGGCAGGCAATCACGCGCAGGGCTTTGCCTTCGTCTGCAGGCATTTCGGCAGGAAGGGTGTCGTCTTCATGCCGGTGACGACGCCGCAGCAGAAGATCGACAAGACGAGGATGTTCGGCGGCGATCAGGTCGAGATCAGGCTGACCGGCGATTTCTTCGACGAGTGCTATGCGGCGGCGCGCGCCTTCGCGGCTGAAACGGGCGGGCTGATGGTGCCGCCTTTCGACCATCGCGACATCATCGAAGGACAGGCGACGGTTGCGTGTGAACTCGTGCGGCAAATGCCGGCCGAGCCCGATCTCGTGGTGCTGCCGGTCGGCGGCGGCGGGTTGGCGGCCGGCGTCACCACCTATCTTGCCGAGATCGGCCGGACGCCGCGTTTCCTCTTCGCCGAGCCGGCTGGAGCGCCGAGCCTCCGCGAAAGCCTCGCCGCCGGAAAGCGCATGCGGCTGGAAAGCGTCGACAATTTCGTGGACGGCGCGGCGGTCGGCGAGATCGGCCGCGAGAATTTCCGCAGCCTGAAGCATTTCCCGGCCGATGCCGTGAAGCTCATCCCGGAAAACCGGCTTTGCGCCACCATGATCGAGATGCTGAATGTCGAAGGCGTCGTGCTGGAACCGGCGGGCGCGCTGGCAATCGACGCGCTGAAGGATCTGCCGAGGAAGGATATCCGCGGCAAGCGGGTCGTGCTCGTGGTCTCTGGGGGCAATTTCGACTTCGAGCGCCTGCCGGACGTGAAGGAGAGGGCGCTGCGCTTCGCGGGGCTGAAGAAATATTTCGTCTTCCGTTTTCCGCAGCGGCCCGGCGCATTGCGCGACTTCCTCGAACTCCTGGGGCCGGATGACGACATCGCGCGCTTCGAGTATCTGAAGAAATCGGCGCGCAATTTCGGCTCGGTCCTGATCGGTATCGAGACGAAGGACCGGAAGAATTTCACCATTCTCGCCCGCCGCTTCGAAGAGGCCGGCTGGGCCTATCAGGACATCACCGACAACGAGACGATCGCCGGGCTCGTCATATGAGCGGGACGACGGTCTACATCGTCCTGTTTCGCGGCGTCGGCGGTGCGACGCAACTGCCGATGGCGAAGCTGCGGGAGAAACTGGCCGAAGCCGGTTTCGAGAACGCCGGCACCTATATCAATAGCGGCAACGCCTATCTGAAGACCGATATGCCGCGCGGGGAGATGCTGAAGATCGTCGCCGATATCTGCAAGAACGAGTTCGGCTTCGACAAGGCCATCCTGGCTCTGTCGCTGGCCGAGTGGCGAAAGCTGATCCGCGACAACCCCTTTCCGGAGGGCGAGAAGGACGGCAAGACCTTGCACGTCTTTGCTCTTGATAGAGTGCCCGCTGCCGAAAATATTGCCAAACTCGAAGAACTGGCGACGGGCCGCGAGCGGCTGAAAGTGGTCGGCAAGGTTCTCTACCTCCATCTGCCGGACGGGTTCGGCACCTCCAAACTGGCGGTGAGGGCCGACAAGGTGATCGGCGTCACGGCCACTGCGCGGAACTGGAACACGGTGGTCAGGCTGCGCGAACTGGCGGAAGCGGCGACGAAATAGGCGCGCTGCCGGGCCTTCTTTTTTGCGTCGCACAATAATTCCGGTTGCACTTTCCGGCAAATAGCCCCATATGCGCCGCCATGGGCGCTTGGGCCGGCTTCCGGCTTTCCCCTTCCTTGGGACTGGTTGCGTCTGTTTTCCCCCTTTCCGATTGACGGCAAGAGGCGAAAGAGCCCCGCGAGGTTCGCGGGCACGACAGCGCAGCCGCGCGGGCAATGACGCCCGCCGCCTTGTCGTTTCATCAAACAGTTTTGCGCGCGGGTTGCGCCCCGCGGCGCGTCATGCATGCGGCGAAAACGCCGCCGAAAGAAGATTATTTTGAACGAGAATAACAATTCGAATTCCACTGCCGAAACCTCGGGCTTTGCTCAACTCGGCATAAGCGGCGCGCTGCTTGCCGCCGCCACGCGCGTCGGCTTCGAACATCCCAAGCCGATCCAGACGCTCGCCATTCCTCCCTATCTCGAAGGCCGCGATGTGCTCGGCCTTGCCCAGACCGGCTCCGGCAAGACGGCGGCCTTCGCGCTGCCGATCCTGTCCAGGATCGTGGCGCTCGGCACCAAGCGGCTGCCGCGCACGGCGCGCGCGCTGATCCTCGCTCCGACCCGTGAGCTTGCCGTGCAGATCGAGGAAGTCTTCCGCGATCTGGCCAAGGGCCTGCATCTGTCGACGGCGCTGGTGCTCGGCGGCGTTTCGCGTGGCGGCCAGGTGAAGCGCCTCCACGCCGGTGTCGACGTGCTGGTGGCGACGCCCGGCCGGCTGGTCGATCTCGTGCGCGAGAAAGACGTCAGCCTTGCCGAGACGCGCTTCCTGGTGCTCGACGAGGCAGATCGCATGCTTGACATGGGCTTCCTGCCGGACGTGAAGCGGCTGGTGAAGGCGACGCATCGCGATCGCCAGACCTCGCTCTTCTCCGCCACCATGCCCACCGAGATCGCCGCGCTCGCCGACACGCTCCTGAAAGATCCGATCCGCGTCGAAGCGGCGCCGCAGGGAACGACCGCCAGCGAGATCGTCCAGAGCGTCGTCATGGCGCGCACACGCCAGAAGCGCGGCATCCTTGCCGGCATGCTCGCCGACAAGGCGATGGGCCCCGTGCTTATCTTCGCGCGGACCAAGCATGGCGCGGATATCGTCACCCGCAACCTCGAGCGCGACGGCTTCGCCGCCGCCGTCATCCACGGCAACAAGTCGCAGAACGCCCGCCAGCGCGCGCTCAACGGTTTCCGCGACGGCTCGGTGCGCATCCTTGTCGCGACCGATATCGCGGCGCGCGGCATCGACGTGCCGGGTATCAGCCATGTGATCAACTACGATCTGCCCGACGAGGCGGAGAGCTACGTCCACCGCATCGGCCGCACGGGCCGCAACGGCGCGGACGGCATCGCGATCACGCTGTGCGATCCGGGCGAAGTCTCCAAGCTGCGTCAGGTGGAAAGGATCGCCCGCATGCGCCTGCCGGTAACGGCGTCGCATCTCGACCAGCCGGACCCCGCGGCGCAGCCGCGCGAACGGCCGGTGAAGGCCGAGGGTGCGGGGGAGCGCGAGCATCGTCGCCCGAACGGTTCGCGCCCGGCGAACAAGGCCGGCCGTAATGGTGCGTCCGGGAAGCCCGCGGGCCAGCGCCAGGAACAGGGTGCGGGCGAGAACCGTCATGCGCTTCCGAGGCAATTGATGGATAAGCCGGGGGAGAAGAAGCCCTTTCGTAACCGCAAGCGGCGCGGCAATTTCCGCCGGCAGGCCTCGCAGGCCGCCTGATCCGGTCAAACAGTCCGGCGCCTCACCGCGCCGGCTCAATCCGCCGCCTTTGCCCAAGGGCGGCGGACGACCGTGCCCGTCGCATCTTTCGCTCGATTTGGCCTGGCATCGAAGAGACGCGTCAGAAGACGTTGCGTCGGCCGTTCGAAGAACGAGTAGGACAAGAGCGCAAGCACGATCGTACAGGCGATCGCGCATGCATAGATGATCAGGATAGGCAGGAAATGCGCCGGCGGATGGGCGATCAGCAGGCCCTGCACCTTGGACAGGAAGAACGGGTGGATCAGGTAGAGCGAATAGCTCGCCGCGCCGATCGACAATAATAGCCTGTTGTCGGCCACATATCCCCGCCGGTCCAGCCGGATTGCGCCAAAGACGATGGCGGCGGCCGGAATCCCGTACATGAATGCCCGCATCGTCCGCATCTCGCCGAAGAAGAAATCCCCCAGCACCAGCCCCGTGAAGCCCGCGACGACGATCGCGCCTGCGATGGGCGCGCTGTCGAGCCGCCGCATCGAGGATGGAGGCGGAAAGGCCGCGATCGCCATGCCGTAGAGAAATTCGAGGATGATCGGGTGGTCGTAGTAATTGAGGTATGAATTGTTCAGCCAATGAGCCGCCGCCATCATCGCCAGGAAGAAGGCGGGAACGACGAAGGGCCACCATCGCGAGCGCCGCAGCGTCAGCGCGACGGCGAATATGGCGTAGAAGAACATCTCGAAGATCAGCGTCCATCCGACGAAGAGGATGGGAAAATAGGAGGACGGGAAGGCGGCGTGGAGCATGTTTCCTTCGACGTGGGGAAGGAAGAGCAAGGATTGCGCGAGCCATTCCAGGTCGATTTGGGAAAAGTCGTTCTTGTAGGTCCTGATTGCCTGGACCATCACAAGTGCCCAATAGAGCGGCGCTATCCGGATGAGGCGCTTGCGGAGAAACGACATCGGGCTCGTTTGACCCTCCCGCGTCGTCTCCAGCATGATGAACCCGCTGATGACGAAAAAGAGATCAACCCCGGCCGACCCAACGGTCGTGTTCAGCCAGTGCGGGAACGTATTTCCGAGGTCGTGGTGCCAGTCGAACAGGATGTGGTCGCATACCACCATCACCGCGGCGACCGCGCGCAGCACCTGAATATTGACGATCACGAGAAACGCTCCCTGCGCATGTGCCAAGAGAGCATTTCGCCATGAATGGCGCCGGACAATTCGGACATCCAGCCAACGGGATATCGAATTGTGGTCTCGATGGGCCACGAACCGGGCCCAATGAAGGAGCCGGCCGCTGTTGCTTACCTCTTGGGGGGTAGAACGCGTTTCGACGGGCTGGAGACACTCACTTCCCGCGCGAACGAAAAACGCCGCCCGATGGGCGGCGTTCCAGCACCCGGCGGTAAAACCGGAATTACTTGATCTTGGTTTCCTTGAACTCGACGTGCTTGCGCACGATCGGGTCGTATTTCTTCATCACCATCTTTTCGGTCTTGGTGCGGCTGTTCTTGCTCGTCACATAGAAATAGCCGGTGTCCGCCGAAGACAGGAGCTTGATCTTGATGTTTGCAGCTTTCGCCATGTTATCGGTCCGTCAATTCGAGGGATGCGCCGCGTCGTCGGGGCATACCCGCAGCGGAAATCAGGCCGGACACATAAACCGTGCCGTCGGAAAGTCAAGGGCGAACGGCCGCCGCCATTCCCCTCGGTGCAACCTCTCCTGCCTGTGAGGTGCCTTGCGTCAGAGAAGCTGGCGCTGGAAGCGGTTCTGCAGCATCCGGTAGAAGGGAACGGTGCCGCCGGGCCGCAAGCCCGGATCGGCGGCGAGCCGGGTTTCCAGTTCTCCCAGGATGGTGCGCGTGATCGACGGAATATCGGCTTCCTTCGCATCCTGAAGCGGCAGCCAGACGAGTTCTTCCAATTCGTTGGTAGGCCCGCCGCCGGGAAGCGCCACCGCGACGTCGCTTCGCCATGCAGCCAGGAAGCGCGTGTCGAAGCGGCGCACGCGGCCGGGCGGGGTGATTGCGCGCGCGACGAGACGAAGCCTGTCGAGCGAAGGCTGTACGCTGTGCTCGACAAATCCCTGCCAGCCGGGCGCGCCGGTCGCAAACACGCCGCGCGTGCCGATCAGCAAGCCGGCTTCCTCGTAGGTCTCGCGGATGGCCGACATGGCGATCGCGTGCGCCCGGACGGCCGAAACCGGACGCAGCGAGCCGGTAAGTTTCACAACCTCCCCGGCATGCAGTTCCTTCGCTGCCGCGACCCGGCTGTCGGCGGGGTCTGTGCGGCCGCCGGGAAAGACGAACTTCCCCGGCATGAAGGCATGGCTGCGATGGCGCCGGCCCATCAGCACCTTCACGCCGGCATCCGAATTGTCGAGAAGGATGAGCGTCGCCGCGTCACGCGGACGGAGCGGCCCATTGCCGAGGGCGAAATCGTTCGATTCGGCCCTGTCGACTTCCGTGCGCGTCATCCCTTCCATTGCAAACTTCTCCCGCCCGAGAAGCTACCGCTCGGGATATGAATCCAGCACGTCATCCTCGCCGCCGAAGCCGTGCATGTAAAGCGCCCATTGCAAGCCGACGACGGCCCCTTTTATGGGCATCAAAAGAGCAAGCGCCAGCGCGATCGTCAGCGGTATCCAGACGACCATATGGACCCACATCGGCAAATCCGACATCACTTCGACCGCGAGGAAGCCGCCGAGCGTGATATGCCCGACGATCACCACGACGAGATAGGCCGGGAGATCGTCGGCCCGGTGGTGATAGATCTCCTCGCCGCAATGCTCGCAACGATCGACCGTCTTGAGGAAGGATCGAAAAAGCCGGCCTTCGCCGCAATGCGGGCAGTGGCCGCGGAATCCACGCAGCATCGCACCCCAGAGCGGGCGGGCAGGCCTGCCGGAATGCAGTTCGCCTCCGAAAACCTGTTGTTCCATGGTCATCTCCGCCTGCCGGCGCGCCGCTTCGGGCCTTTGTTCTGCTCCCGTCGCTTCGCCTTGTGGAAGGACCGGCCGGATCCTTCAAGCGGCCGGGGCTCGCTCAGCATCTCGAACCGCATCGTCCCGGCGAGCGGCGCGACTTCCACCAGTCTTGCTTCGACGACATCGGCAAGACGGAAGCCCTTGCCGGTGCGTTGCCCTCGAAGCATGTGGGAAGCCTCGTCGAAGATATAATAGTCGTCGCCGAGGGTTGAAATGGGGATGAAGCCATCTGCGCCAAATTGAGGCAGGCGCACGAACAGCCCGGCCTTTGTCACGCCGGAGACGCGCGCGTCGAAACTGTCGCCCTGTCGCTCGGAGAGGTAGCCGGCGATGAGCCGGTCGACCGTATCGCGCTCGGCCACCATCGCGCGCCGCTCGGAGCCCGAGATGAGCGAGGATATCTCTTCGAGCCGCGCTTCCTCGTCCGGCGTCAGCCCGTCATCGCCAAGGCCGAGCGCCGCGACCAGCGCCCGGTGCACGATCAGATCGGCATAGCGGCGGATGGGCGAGGTGAAATGCGCGTAACGCCGAAGATTGAGACCGAAATGGCCGATATTGTCGGGCGAGTATTCGGCCTGGCTTTGCGAACGGAGCACCACCTCGTTGACCAGCGCCTCGTTGTCGGCCCCGGCGACGCGTTCGAGGATGTTGTTGAACTGTCCGGGCCGCAATTGCGCCCCGCGCGCCAGCGAAATGCCGATCGACTGCAAAAACTCGCGCAGTCCCTCCTGCTTGGCGAGCGAGGGCTGGTCGTGGATGCGGTAGACCAGCGCCTGCCGCTTCGCCTCCAGCGTCTCGGCCGCCGCGACGTTGGCCTGGATCATGAACTCCTCGATCAGCTTGTGCGCGTCGAGCCGTTCGGGAACGGTGACGCGGTCGACGGTGCCGTCGGGCTTCAGCAGGATCTTGCGTTCCGGCAGGTCGAGTTCGAGCGGCTGGCGGGTCAGCCGGCCGCGATGGAGCGCCTTGTAGGCGTCCCAGAGGGGCCGAAGTATGGTGTCGAGTTTCGGTCCGGTCTTCTCGTCCGGCGCGCCGTCGATCGCGGCCTGCGCCTGGCTGTAGGCGAGCTTCGCGTGCGAGCGCATCATGATGCGGTGGAAGGAGTGCCTGAGCTTGCGGCCATCGGCGGCGAAGATCATTCGCACGGCAAGGGCAGGGCGGTCCTCGTTTTGGCGCAGCGAGCAGAGGTCGTTGGAGATGCGCTCGGGCAGCATCGGCACCACTCGGTCGGGGAAATAGACCGAATTGCCGCGTTTCAGCGCCTCGCGGTCGAGCGCGCTGCCGGTGCGCACATAGGAAGCGACATCCGCGATGGCGACCGTGGCGATGACGCCGCCGGGGTTCTTCTCGTCGGGGTCGGGCTCGGCGAAGACCGCGTCGTCATGGTCCTTGGCGTCGGCGGGATCGATGGTGACGAGCGGCACGGCCCGCCAGTCCTCGCGGCCCTTCATCGTTGCCGGCTTCGCGGCCTCCGCTTCCGCCAGCACTTCCGGCGGGAAGATATGCGGGATGCCGTGCGCGTGGATGGCGATCATGGAGACCGCCTTTTCGCTGGCAAGCGATCCCAAAACGGAAATCACCTTGCCATGCTTCAGGCCATAGCCGCGCGACGGCGAAGGCTCGATCTCGACAAGATCGCCTGCTTTGGCGCCGTTCAGATATTCCTTGCCGACGACGAACTCGGCCTGCCGCCGCTCCACCGGCTCGGTGCGGAAACTGCCGTCCGGCAACGCTCGCAATACTCCCAACACCGCGTCGCGGCGCTTGTCGACGAGCTTGACCACCCGCGCGGTATAGGCGGGGCCGTCCTTTTCTCGCGCGCGAAAGATGCGGGCAAGCACGCGGTCGCCGACGCCCGCGACCGGTGTTTTCTCGCCGCGCGGCGCGCGTAGCGCGACAATCGTGGGGGCGAGGTTCTGCTGCCCTTCCGTTTCGGCCGGTCGCGCCAGAAGCGTGCCATCGGGGTCGCGCGAGAAGATATCGAGAAGCGCCATGCTGGGCAGGGAACCCGGCATGGAGAGCTGCTTGCCGCGACTTTCGAGCAGGCCTTCATCCTCGAGTTCGCGCAGCGTGTCCTTCAGCCAGATGCGATCTTCGTTCTTCAGGCCGAACGCCTTGGCGAGGTCGCGGCGGCCGGAATGGTCGGGGTTTTCGGCGATGAACCGGGTGAGTTCTTCGCGCGTGGGACGATAGGCGGCCTTGTTCTTTCCCGTTGCCGGCCCGGCCGTGCGTTCCGGACCCTTGTTGCCGCCGCCGGTGATCCTGCGCGCCAAATCTGCCTCAGCTCTTCTTCTTCCGCACCGGCTTCTTGCCGCCGGCAGTCTTGC
>JAKDNM010000131.1 GCA_030456445.1 Hyphomicrobiales bacterium | reverse complement strand
CTCCCCGCCTACAGCAACACGGCGCTATCGATCACCGGCGACGTGACGCTCGGGGCGGACAGGATCACCTTCGGCAACGGCAAGTCGGTCGTGGTGAAGAAGGTCGCCTCGGGCAAGGAAGGCCAATGGGACCCGGTCGCCTCGGGCAAGGCAAAGGCCGATGTCTATGAACTGACGAAGCCGCAGGACCCGAAGCTTCTGCGCGGCAACCGGCTCTGCGGCTCCGGCCCGGTGCGCTATGTCGCCTTCTTCAAGACCGACGACAAACTGACCGAGATGATCGTTTTCCAACCCAAGGCCGATCCCTTCGGCAACGGCCCGGACCGCGTCTGCGCCACCTATACCTATGGCGGCTGAGCGGGCCTTTAGAGCGGTTCCGCTTTTCTCCGAATCGCGGAACCGCTCTATCATATTGTTTTCACGCAATTCCGGACGGAAAACCGGTTCCCACTTTTCCTGGAATTGCTCTAGCCGGTCGAGGAAGAGCCGCCACACTCCTGCCGGGCTTCGGGCGTGAGGTGCCCGCGCGTCAAACGGAGCCCCCCATGCGCAAGCCCTTCCTTCTCTCGGCCCTGCTTTTCCTTTTCCTCGTGCCCGCCGCGCAGGCCGCCATGCCGCAATTCCAGGCAAGCTGCGGCGGGATGATCGAGACGCATGACGAGGACGGCACGGTCTATATCAACGGCAAGCCGGCGAAGCTCGAGCAGCAGGGCGGTTCCTATACCGCCACCCTAGGCCATACGTCCGTCACTATCCGGGTTCTCCCGAACGGCACGCCTGACGTGACCTATACGGCAAAGCACGGCGGCGGCGACTGCAATCTCGTCCATTGAATACCTTGCCGCCAGCGTCAGCGGTTGCGTCGGGTTGGCCGCCGAAAACGTGGATAGAATCACGTAGGTTGTTCCCGTAACCCTCTCATTATACTTGCCTTTCGAACTTTCTCACTTCATCTTTCTCCACACCCATTTCCCTTGCGCCATAATCGCCCGCAGTCCCTCCCATCGGGAACACCGATCATGACGGTGATTGCGTGGGGAGGGATCGGCGCCTGCGGCGGCGGGTTATCGTGACCCGAGCTTATGACAGGCGGCTGCCGACCTTTTAACGAGGCGGCGGTTGAAAAGACGCCGGCGGGCGCGGCTGTGCTGCGCCATTAATACTATTGAGAGGCAAGGCCCCGCGCCCGCTTCCCGATTGGGCAATGGCCAGACCGAAAACGGGGCGTGGCAGAGATGAAGCGTGTTCACGGGAGCAGACGGCCAAGCAAAGGCGCCAAACGCCCGACCGGGCGTCGTGCCCAATTGCGCGCCCCGCGGAGCCCAGCCGCGCAAGCGGCGATACGGGCGTGAGCGAAAACCAACCCGTGAGCGAAAAAAATAAACCCTCAGGAACCCGGCCGCCCGGGCGGCGCAGTCATCACGCCGGGCAGCGCCTCGGCGCCGGTCGGCACGGAGCCGGCATAGCCCATGGCGGTCGGCGCGGAAGCGGTGACCACGGATGCGGCTTGGCTCGTGGTCGCCTCGCCGAAACGGCTCGATACCGGCTGGATGGAAGCGGTCACGGTCGGTGTTTCGGTCGGCGCAGCTTGCCGCGCCTCGGCCACGACGACTGTCGGGCCGGCTTTCGGCTCGACGGCGGCAAGCGCATCCCAGCCGGCCTTGTCGAGCATGCCCTTGCGCTTGGCGTCGTAATAATAGCCGGTGCGGTAAAGCCAGTCGGCCCGCTTTTCGTCGTGCCCGGCCACCAGCCAGGCGCCCTTCAGATATTTCACCGCATATTTGAGGTTGGTCTCGGCGTCGTAGAGGCCGGGAGCGCTGCCCGCGTAGCCCATGCCCTTCGCCGTGCGGTAGCGGATTTGCATGAGGCCGTAATTGCCTGCGTGGTAGGCCTTGGGGTTGTAGTTGCTCTCGCGCTTGACCACGCGGTGGACAAGGCTTTCCGGCACGTCATAGGCGGCGGAATATCGGGAGATCAGCCGGTCGAGCCGGCCGTGCTTTTCGGCGGAGGCCGTTTGCGTATCGGGCCGCGACGACGGCACCGCGGAGGCGACGCCCGGCAGACCCAAGTCGCCGGTGGTGCAGCCGGCCAGCGCGGACGAAGCCAAGACCAGGCCGCCCACCATCGGGCCGCAAAGAATGCGGATTCGCATATACAAAAACCCTCGCGCCCCCGCGAAGCTGGAAAATATATCTTTGCGCTGCCCGGAAACTCCCATAGCCCAGGATTGCCGGCGTCGCAATGCACGAAGCGAATCAGCCTGCAACCGTGGCGATAGCGGTTTTCGGGTGGCGCGAAGCGACCGTCATACCCAGATTCGTGGTGGATTTCAGCGGCTCCGATGGTTGTTTCTGGTTTGTTCCAAAGGTTCGTTCGTGTTAGGAAGACGAGTGATGACCGCGACGGATAATCATAGCGTTCCCTGTGCCCTGATCGAGACCGGCATCGGCTGGATCGGCATCGCCTGGAGCGAACGCGGCCTGACACGGCTGCAGCTTCCCGCGCGCGATCGCGAGGCGACCGAGCGCCGCCTGCTTTCGACTATTCACGGGCGCCCCGTCGAGAGCGCCGACATGCCGGCGCCGATCGCCGCTCTCGTTGGAATGCTGCGGCGCTACGGGATGGGCGAGCCGGTCGACTTTTCCGGCGTTCCGGTCGATCTGGACGGCGTCGATCCTTTCCGCCGCGCGATCTACGATGCGGCGCGCCGGCTCGATTTCGGCCACACGACGACCTATGGCGGGCTGGCCGAGGAGGCCGGCTACAAAGGCCGTGCACAGGACACCGGACAGGCGCTCGGGCGAAATCCGGTGCCGATCGTGGTGCCCTGCCATCGCATCCTCGCCGCCGGCAACCGGATCGGCGGGTTCTCGGCGCCGGGCGGCTCGACCGCAAAGGAGCGGCTGCTCGAGATGGAAGGCGTGCATCTCGGTCCGCCGCCCTCCGCACAGCAATCTTTCGCCTTTTGAGAGCCGGAACGCCCCATGGGGAAGACCCGTGCGTGAAAAATCAGTCGAACGGCCTGTCGAGCGTGATGTCGCGGCATTTCAGGACAACGCAGCGCGGGTTGTCACGCGTCGGCACCGTGTCGATGACCGTTCCATGCCCTATATCGCACATACGATCGCTGCTCACGTAGCGATCGTAGAGCGGCAGGTCCGGATGGCGCGCCGAGCGGTAGCGCAGGATCACCGCGCCTTCGCGCAGGATGTGCTCATGCGCCTGCGCGCAGCTCATGCCTGTCGAGTTGTAGCGCGAGATCGCGTGCGCCGGGAAGGCAGCGAGCACAAGAAGGGAAGCGACGAAAAGTCTTTTCATGATAACCTCCGCCCATGCGCGGGCCACATCCGGATACAAATAATTAGAGCGGCACGCCGGCCTTCGCCATCCG
The DNA here is from genome assembly GCA_030456445.1 of Hyphomicrobiales bacterium. GTDB lineage: Bacteria > Pseudomonadota > Alphaproteobacteria > Rhizobiales > Rhizobiaceae > Mesorhizobium_L. The sequence goes on along the minus strand of JAKDNM010000131.1, from coordinate 7,348 downwards.
CCAATTGCAAAAATAGAACGTTGCCGGTTTCTGCCAAGTCTTGCTCGTTTTCGAGCCGGCCTCCGTTTCGAAGCGGTCTTGTCTCGCCGGCGGTCCGGCCCTATATGCATGCCGTTGATATTTCGGCCGATCGAACTGAACGCCCGCGCCACTTCCACTCTGGTCGCGTTTGCTGATGTCTATCTCCAAAATCTCGATACCATCGGCCCGAAAAGGCCAAACAGTAGCAAGCACGACAGGAAGACAAGAATGGCAACTGGAACAGTCAAGTGGTTCAATGACCAGAAGGGTTTTGGCTTCATCCAGCCCGACGCCGGCGGACCGGACGTATTCGTCCATATCTCGGCGGTCGAACGTTCGGGCATGAACGGCCTGGCCGAAGGCCAGAAGGTCAATTACGAGGTCGCGCAGGACCGCCGCACCGGCAAGTCCGCCGCGCAGAACCTCAGCGCCGCAGGCTGAACGGACGCAGCGATGCAAGCGGAAGGCGGGGGTTTCCCCGCCTTTTTCGTCTCTGTTTCCGGGTGTTTCAATAACAGGTTCCCAGGTCTAAGTTCCCCGCGATCAGAATCTCGGGAGAAAATGATGACCAGGGAAAAGATCGGTTTTGTCGGCGTCGGCCTTATGGGTCACGGCATGGCCGCGAATATCATCGGCAAAGGCTGGCCGCTCACCGTGCTGGGGCACCGCAACCGGCAGCCGATCGAGGATCTGAAGAAGCGCGGCGCGGCGGAAGCGGGCAACGGGCGCGAACTCGCCGGGAAGTCCGATATCGTCGTCCTCTGCGTTACCGGCAGCGCGGAAGTGGAGGCGATCGTCAACGGGCCCGATGGGCTCGCCAGCGCCGGCAAGCCGCTCCTGATCGTCGACTGCTCGACCTCGGACCCGTCTTCGACCCTGCGTCTGGCGGCGGAGCTTGCCGGCAAGGGCATCACGCTCATCGACGCGCCGCTCAGCCGCACGCCGAAGGAGGCGGCCGAGGGCAATCTGGATGTCATGGTGGGCGGCGACGGGAAAGCGGTGGCGCGGGCGCGCCCTGTCATCGATTGCTTCGCCGGCCGCGTCATCCATACCGGCCCCACCGGCTCCGGCCACGCCATGAAGCTCCTCAACAACTTCATCGCCATGGGCTATGCGGCAATCTATTCGGAGGCGCTCGCGTTGGGCGCCAAGGCCGGGCTGACGCCGAAAGTATTCGACGCCGTCATCCGTGGCGGCCGCATGGATTGCCCATTCTACCAGACTTTCTTCAAATATGTGCTGGAGCGCGACCGCGACGCTCACAAATTCGCGCTGCGCAACGCGCTGAAGGACATGAACTATCTGGCTGCCTTCGCCCAGGCGAGCGATGTCGCCAATCCCGTCGGCGCTTCGGTGCGCAATTCCTATGCTTCCGCCGTCGCCCAGGGACGGGGCGACGATTACATGCCGATGCTTTCCGACGTCGTCGCCGAACTGAACGGGGTCAAGCTGGCGCCGCAATAACCGGTCAGGCCTCCATTCGCTTGCCGTTTTCCCGGTCGAACAGATGCGCCGTGCCGGGCTCGATGGCGAGCGGCAGCACCTCGTCGGGCTTTACCGCCGAAGTGCCCGGCAGTCGGACAACCATTTCGCTCCCCGTCGCGCCACCATCGGCAAGGCGGCCATGCGCGAGCGTATCGGCGCCGAGCGTCTCGACCGCCCGAACGGCGAGCTTCAGGTCCGCGTTGAACTCGTCGACAGGCGAGAGATGCTCGGGCCGAACGCCGAGAAACACCTTGCGGCCGTTTTCCGGCAGCACCGTGTCGCGCGGCTTCACCGTGCCCCCGCCGTCGAGTTCCAACCCCTTGCCGTTGGCCGCGACCGTCGCCGGCATGAGGTTCATCGCCGGCGACCCGATGAAGCCGGCAACGAAGGTCGTGGCCGGTGTCCGATAAACGTTGAGCGGCGTGTCGATCTGCTCGGCATGACCTGCATTCATCACCACCAGCCGGTCGGCAAGCGTCATCGCCTCCACCTGGTCGTGCGTCACGTAAAGCGAGGTCGTCTCGACGTTGCGCTGCATGGATTTGATCTCCAGCCGCATCTGGACACGCAGCTTGGCGTCGAGGTTCGACAGCGGCTCGTCGAAGAGGAAGGCTGCCGGCTGGCGCACCAGCGCCCGGCCCATGGCGACGCGCTGGCGCTGCCCGCCCGAAAGCGCCTTGGGCTTGCGGCCCAGATAGGGCTCCAGTTCCAGCATCCGGGCGGCGGCATCGACGCGCTCGCGGATCGCAGGCTTCGAAAGGCCCGCGATCTTCAGCCCATAGGCCATGTTGTCGTAGACGCTCATATGCGGATAAAGCGCGTAGTTCTGGAAGACCATGGCGATGTCGCGCTCGCGCGGTTCGAGATCGTTGACGACACGCCCGCCGATCTCGATCGTGCCGGCGCTGATCGCCTCCAGCCCCGCCACCATCCTGAGAAGCGTGGACTTGCCGCAACCCGACGGTCCGACGATGACGATGAACTCGCCGTCCGTCACATCGAGGTCGATCCCATGAATGACTTCGGTGCGGCCATAGCTTTTCTTCACGTCATGAAGCGAAATCGTCGCCATCTATTTCTCGCTCTCCACAAGGCCCTTGACGAACCAGCGTTGCATCAGAACGACCACCAGAATGGGCGGCAGGATCGCAAGAATGCAGGTGACCATGACCAGGTGCCATTGCGTATCGGCATCGGCGAAGGAAATCATCTTCTTCAGGCCGATGATGATGGTGTTCATGTCGTTGGAATTGGTGACCAGCAGCGGCCACAGATATTGCGTCCAGCCATAGATGAACAGGATGACGAAAAGCGCGGCGATATTCGTCTTCGACAGCGGCAGCAGGATGTCGAAGAAGAACCGCCATGGGCCGGCGCCGTCTACCCGCGCCGCCTCGACCAGTTCCGCCGGTATGGTCATGAAGAACTGCCGGAAAAGCAGCGTCGCCGTCGCCGAGGCGATCAAAGGCAGGATCAGGCCTCCGAACGTGTCGATCAGATGAAGCTGCACCATGACCTTGTAGGTCGGGAGGATGCGCACCTCGACCGGCAGCATCAGCGTGATGAAGATCATCCAGAAGAAGGTCATCCTGAACGGAAAGCGGAAAAAGACGATCGCATAGGCCGACAGGATGGAGATGACGATTTTGCCGATGGCGACGCACAGGCCGACGATCGTGGTGTTGACCAGCAGGCGCGTGGCGCTGACGCCGCCGATGCGCCGTACGCCGCCGAAGATCGCCTCATAGTAATTATGCAGGAACTGGTCGCCGGGAATTAACGGCAGCGGCGGATTGAGAATTTCCCGGAGGCTGTGGGTCGAGGCGACGAACACATAATAGATCGGGAACGCGACGATCACGATGCCGATGATGAGAAGCGCATGGGCGACGACGCGGCTGCCGATGCTGGAGGTCATGCCGCCCTCACCCATAATGCACCTTACGCTCGATATAGCGGAACTGGATAGCGGTGAGCCCGATGACGATCGCCATGAGGATAACGGATTCGGCAGCGGAATCGCCGAGGATCAGATTGACGAATCCATCCTTGTAGACCTTGTAGACCAGCGTCTCGGTAGCCCTGCCCGGTCCGCCTCCGGTCACCGCGTCGATGATGCCGAACGTGTCGAACAGCGCATAGACGGTGTTCACCACGAGCAGGAAGAAGGAGGTCGGAGCCAGGAGCGGGAAGGTGATTGTCCAGAAACGCCGTGTCTCGCCCGCCCCGTCGATCGACGCTGCTTCCAGGAGTGATTTCGGGATCGATTGCAGGCCGGCGACGAAGAAGAGAAAATTGTAGCTCACCTGCTTCCACGAGGCCGCGGCGATCAGGAGCACCATGGCCTGCTTGCTGTCGAGCAGCGGGTCCCAGTCTATTCCCAGCCAGCGCAGCGGATAGGCGAGCGACCCGAAGGACGGATTGAACATAAAAAGCCACAACATGCCGGCGATCGCAGGCGCCACCGCGTAGGGCCAGATCATGAGGGTGCGGTAAAAGCCGCGTCCGATGATGACCTTTTCGGCCATGACGGCCAGCAGCAGCGCCGCCGCCATCGAGATAAGAGCCGTGGAAACGGAAAAGATGACCGTGACTTCAAGGGAGTTGATGTAGTTCGGCTGCGACAGGACATGCTTGAAGTTGGCGAGCCCCACGAACGTGCTTCTCAGGCCGAACGGATCCTCGCGGAAAAGCGACTGCCTGACCGCCTGCGAGGCCGGCCAGTAGAAGAAGACGAGCGTGATGGCCAGTTGCGGCGCCACCAGCAGGTAGGGCAGGAATTTATGCGGAAAGGTCGCGCGTGGCGTCACCGGCGTTCCCCGCGGGACAGGACATCGTCATTTGAAAGAGCCCGCCCGCGCCAGCGCGCGGACGGGGCCGATTTCCGGTTCAGGAGATTACCGGCCAATCGCCTGCTGGATGGAGGCGTTGCCGCGCTCCACGGCATTGTCGAGCGCCTGCTTGGCGTCCTGCTTGCCGGCCAGCATCTTCTCGAACTCCTCGTTCTCGATATCGCGCACCTGCGGCAGGTTGACGAGGCGCACGCCCTTGGAGTTGTCGGTCGGCTGCTTGCCGGTCATTTCCAGGATCGGCGTCTCCCGGCCGGGATTCTTTTCGTAAAAGCCGGATTTCTTCGCCGCCTCGTAAGCCGCCAGGGTGATCGGGATATAGCCCGACGTCTCATGCAGATAGACTTGCACGTCGGTCTTGGAGAGATAATTGAAGAATGCCGCCACGCCCTTGTACTCGGCATCCGACTTGCCGGCGAAGACCCAAAGGCTGGCGCCGCCGGGAATGGTGTTTTGCGGCGCGTTCTTGGCGGTGGAATCATAAGGCAGCGTGCCGACGCCGAAATTCATGCCCGACTTGACGATATCGCCGATGCCGCCGGAGGATTCCGTCAGGATTCCGCACGTGCCGGCCAGGAATATCTGCTTGGCCTCGGAGGTGCGCCCGCCATATTTGAACGTGCCGTCCTTGGCGAGATCGGCGATCGCCTGGAAGTGGTTGACGTAGATCGGCGCGTTGATCTCGAGTTTCACATCGTTGCCGGCGAGTCCGTTCTGGTTGGTGCCGTAGGGCACGTCGTTCCAGGCCGCGAAATTCTCGAGATGGATCCAAGTCAGCCAGGTCGAGGTGTAGCCGCATTCGGCCGCGCCGCTCGACTTGATCTTCTTGGCGTCCGCCCACACTTCGTCCCAGGTCTTGGGCGGCGTGTTCACGTCGAGCCCCGCCTTCTTGAAGATGTCCTTGTTATAATAAAGGATCGGAGAGGAGGAGTTGTAAGGGAAGGAAAGCATCGTGCCATCGGGCTTCGAATAGTAGGCGACGACGCCGGGGATGTACTGGCTCTTGTCGAATTTGAATCCGGCATCGGTGAGCACGTCCGCGACCGGCTTGATCGCGCCCTCGGAGTTCATCATGACGCCGGTGCCGACGTCGAAGACCTGGATGATGTCCGGTGCCTGCCCGGCGCGGAAAGCGGCGATACCGGCGTTCAGCGTCTCCGGATAGGTCCCCTTGAACACCGGAACGACCTCGTAGTCGCTCTGGCTGTCGTTGAAGTCCTTGGTGATCTTGTTGACCACCTCGCCATTGGCGCCGGTCATGGCATGCCACCAGGTGATCTGGGTCTTGGCCTCTGCGATCGCCGGAACCATGATCGAGAGCGCCGTCGCGGCGGCAAGAAGGGTGCGGAATTTCATGTCGTTCTCTCCCGTGGGAAGCCGTTTGGGTACGGTTCGTTATTGGTCGGCTTTTATTACCGCCAGATGACAGCATCAGCCAAGGCCGATGTCTAGTCCCGACTTGCGCATAACCGAAATTAATCCGCGATTCAAACGCGCCAAAAACGAAGATCACGATCCCGACGCCATCCATTCGAGCGGCACATGCACGAAATCAGCCCTGACACGGTCGAGCCACGGGTTCCTGCCGCAGGATCAATCCGGCTGATCGGTTCTCACTTGAACAGTTGCACGACGTTGGCGTGCGGTTCGAGCAGCGTATCGATCCGGAGCGATGCGGGATCGAAGACCGTGCCGGCCAGCTTTGGCCGGGAAAAGAGAAAGCCCTGCAGATAGTCGGCGTCCGCGTCGACCGCGCACGCCAGTTGCGCGGAAGTCTCGACACCTTCGATCAGGACCTTCGCGCCAAGCCCGTGCAGCCCGGCGACGAAGGACTTGAACAGTCCGGCGGCGGCTGGAACGGCGGCGATCTGGCGGAACCACGCCCCGTCGATCTTGATGATGTCGGGGCGGATCTGCTTCACCCGCTCCAGATTGGAATGGCCGACGCCGAAATCGTCGACCGCAAGCCGGATGCCGTGGCGGCGCATCTCCTCGGTGATCCGGACGAGCGTGTCGATATCCTGCGCCTCGGTCTCGACGATCTCGCAAACGAGCAGGCGGCTGTCGAGTTGGATCTCGCCAAGGCGGCCGGCAATGAACTCCAGTTCCTTCACCGTCACCGCGAAATCGCTATTGGTGCGGGGGTCGAAATTGAAGAAGAGAACCAACCCCGGCTCGCCGATATTGCCGTAGTTCCTCAGATGCAGGGTTCGGCACATGCTTTCCACGAAGACGCCGTCCTCGGCCGGCGTCGCCTTGAAAAGCGCCTCGGGCGGCAGGGGATGGCCGTCGCAAAACGGCATCACCAGCCCCTCGGCTGCGAAGGGGCGGAGCCATCCGTCCTCGCAGCGGAATATCTTTTGATAGGCGCTCTTCACGATGAAGTCGCCATAGCGGCCGTACTCGATGCCGATCTCGTCGGCGACGATAGCGTCGCTGACGCGCCGGGGATGTTTCATTTTTCCAGTTTCCGGCGACATGGCTGTCAAAAGGCAGCCTTGGACCCCTGTTCCCCCGATTGTCGCAGGGAAGCTTTGACCAGCGGTTAACGGCAGGGATTCAGCCTCTGCCCTGCCGATCGTGCCTTGCGATTCGCCGCAGGATCGGACATGAGAGGCACGGCAATTTTCCCCTCACGGAGACATTCCAATGGCCTTCCTCGCCGACGCCCTTTCACGCGTGAAGCCTTCCGCGACCATCGCGGTCAGCCAGAAGGCGCGCGACCTGAAGGCGAAAGGCCGCGACGTCATCGGTCTGGGCGCCGGCGAGCCGGATTTCGATACGCCCGACAACATCAAGAGCGCCGCGATCGAGGCGATCCGGCGCGGCGAGACAAAGTATCCGCCGGTCTCTGGCATCGCGCCGCTGCGCGAGGCGATCGCGGCGAAATTCAAGCGCGAGAACAATCTCGACTACAAGCCCGAGCAGACCATCGTCGGCACCGGCGGCAAGCAGATCCTGTTCAACGCGCTGATGGCGACGCTGAACCCCGG
>JAKDNM010000130.1 GCA_030456445.1 Hyphomicrobiales bacterium | reverse complement strand
TCAATGTCCAGCTTCGGAATTCGTTTCCGCCGTCACACTGGCCCGCCTGTCGAGAAAACAAAGTTCTCCCGCTCGATCAATATACCATATTCGTTGAACGATAGATAATTTCTATCGCTCATGCGACGCCGGATAGACGGTTCGCGCCTGATTGAGAAAGGCGGAGACCAGCGGCGTGTGCGGCTCGCGGTGCACGGCGACAAGGCCGACGAGATGGCTGGCGTCCGGTTCCACGATCGGAATGGCGCGAATGGGCTCGGCCACGCCGAGCGTCTCGGCGAGGTTGAGCGGCATCACCGAGGCCCATTTTCCCGTGCGGATATGCGAGATGAGCAGGATCATCGAATTGGATTCGAGCGAGGGCTGCGCCTCCGATCCCACCGCCTCCAGCTGCTGGCTGATGATGCGCCGGTTCTGCATGCCGGGCGTGAGCAGGCAGAGCGGCAGGCTCGCGACCTCGGACCAGGTCACGCTCTCGCGATCGGAGAGCGGCTTGCCGGCGGAGGTGATGAGCTGGTAGCGCTCCGAATAGAGCGGAACGGTCGCCACGCGGCCGAGCGGCTCGTTGTCGAGATAGGTGATGCCGACGTCGATCTCGAAATCGGCGAGCATCGAGAGCACTTCGAGCGAGGTGCGCGAGAGCACCGAAAAGGTGACGTTCGGGTGCTTGTCGCGGAAAGGCGTCGTCAGGCTCGCGACCATGGCGAGCGCGGTCGGGATGACGGCGATCTTCAGATGCCCGGAAAGGCCGTGCCTGGCGGCGCGCATCTCCTCGCGCATGGTCCGGCTGTCGCCGACGATGCGGCGCGCCCATTCCAGTACGCGCTGGCCCTCCGGCGTCAGGCCCTGGAAGCGCGAGCCGCGCTTAACCAGCACGACGCCGAGTTGATCCTCCAACTGCCTTATCGCCGCCGACAGGGTCGGCTGGGTGACGCCGCATTCCACCGCGGCGCGGCCGAAATGCCGTTCCTTGGCAAGGGCGATGAAGAATTCGAGCTTGTCGATCATTGGGCGACGGTAGCCACGATCCGTGCGGCGCGCCAGATGGGCCGAACAATAGTGTCATGGCCGGGTGGATTTGTAGAGGAGCCGACGCCCTACCCGGCGACCGGCCGATATCGCCTCACCGCCAGGAACCCGCCGATCACGAACAGCACGAGGGTGATTGCCTGCACGACGGCGAAAGGCGGCTCATTGCCGTTTGGGGCGAGAGCGTGCAACGCCGGGATCTTGAGAAATGCCTGGATGACGAGAACGAAGACGTTCAGGTAAAGCGCGATCGCCGCGGAAACGAGGTAGATCCAGCACCCTTTCGCATAGGCCAAAGGGTGAGCGCGCTTGGCCCGGCGCGGGAACTGCATTATCTGGGGAAGCGACACCAAGCGAAGAAGAAACATGCCTGTTACCAAGGAAGCCGTGCTCGAACGGCTAAAGACCATTTCCGCGCCGGGGCTTTCGGGCGACATCGTCAGCCTCGGTCTCGTCTCCGACGTGTTCATCGCCGACCGCAAGGTTTTCTTTTCGATCACCGTGCCCGTCGACAAGGCGCAGGAACTGGAACCCATGCGCGAGGCCGCCGAAAAGGCGGTCAACGAGATGCCGGACGTCGCCGGGGCCGTCGTCGCGCTGACGGCAGAGAAGAAAGCCGGCCAGGCCTCCCCGGCCGCCGCTTCCCGGCCTGCGCCGCGCCACGGTCATGCGCCCTCTGGTCATGCCCCCTCTGGTCATGCGCCCTCTGGTCATGCGCCCTCTGGCCCGCAATCGGGCAAGCGCGGCGTGCCCGGCATCCAGTCGATCATCGCGGTCGCCTCGGGCAAGGGCGGCGTCGGTAAATCGACCACGGCGGTGAACCTCGCGCTCGGCCTCCTCGCCAACGGCCTCAAGGTCGGCATTCTCGACGCCGACATATACGGCCCGTCCATGCCCCGGCTGCTCGGCATATCCGGCAAGCCGGAGGTCGCCAATGGGCGCACGCTGAAGCCGATGCAGAAATACGGCCTCAAGGTGATGTCCATGGGTTTCCTCGTCGGCGAGGACACGCCGATGATCTGGCGCGGGCCGATGGTGGTCTCGGCACTGACGCAGATGCTGCGCGAGGTCGAATGGGGCGAACTCGAGGTACTGGTGGTGGACATGCCGCCCGGCACGGGCGATGCGCAGCTCACCATGGCGCAACAGGTGCCGCTCGCCGGCGCCGTCATCGTCTCGACGCCGCAGGACCTCGCCCTCATCGATGCGCGCAAGGGGCTCAACATGTTCCGCAAGGTCGACGTGCCGGTGCTCGGCATTGTCGAGAATATGAGCTATTTCATCGCGCCGGACACCGGCAAGCGCTACGACATCTTCGGCCATGGCGGCGCGAAGCGGGAGGCCGAGCGCGTCGGCGTCACCTTCCTCGGCGAAGTGCCGCTCGAAATGCGCATCCGCGAGACCTCCGACGAAGGGACGCCGGTCGTGGCAAGCGAACCGGACGGGCCGCATGCGCGCATCTATCGCGATATCGCCGCGAAGGTGTCGGTACGGCTGGAGGCGGAGCAGTCGATGAGCGCCACGCCGGCGATCGTCTTCGAATAGGGCAAGCTGGCCGGGCCTCGGCCTGCCAAGCGCGGTTGATGATCGCGACCGACCATGCAACATGACCCGGTCGACTTCCCGGAGGAGCGCATGAGCAAACAGGCCCTACTGCACGAACGCCGTGACGGATATTCGATCCTGACGCTCAATCGGCCCGACAGGCTCAATTCCTTCAATGTCGAACAGCATGAGCAGTTGAGGGCGGCGCTCGAAAAATGCGCGGCCGACGAGAGTTGCCGCGCCGTGGTGCTTACGGGCGCCGGACGCGGCTTTTGCGCCGGCCAGGACCTTGCCGACCGCGATCCGGCGATGCTGGGCGAGGCTCCCGACCTCGGCAAGACGCTGGCGACCTATTACAGCCCGCTGATCCGCCTGCTGAGGTCGATGGAAAAGCCGGTGATCTGCGCGGTGAACGGCGTCGCGGCCGGGGCCGGCGCCAATATCGCGCTTGCCTGCGACGTCGTGCTTGCGGCGAAGTCGGCGAAGTTCATCCAGGCCTTCTCAAAGATCGGTCTCATCCCCGACGCCGGCGGCACATACTGGCTGACGCGGCATCTGGGCGAGGCGCGCGCCAAGGCACTGGCACTGACCGCCTATCCGCTTTCCGCCGAGAAGGCGGCGGATTGGGGGCTGATCTGGCGCGCCGTCGACGACGGCGAGTTGATGGCGGAAGCGACGGCGCTGGCGGAAGCCTTCGCCAAGGGGCCGACGCGCGGCTATGCGCTGACCAAGCAGGCGATCCAGGCCGCATCGACCAATTCGCTCGACCAGCAGTTGGAGGTCGAGGGGCAATTGCAGCGCGAGGCCGGACTGACGGACGACTACAAGGAGGGCGTTTCGGCCTTCCTGCAGAAGCGCCAGCCGAATTTCACCGGGCGATGAGCGCGACCCAAATCAGGTCCGGCTCACCTTCTTGTTGAACGTATCGAAGAACTGGCCGGCGAGTTTCTTCGAGGTGGAGTCGATCAGCCGGCTGCCGAGTTGCGCCATCTTGCCGCCGACATCGGCCTTCGCCGTATAGGTCAGGACGGTGGCGTCGGCGCCGTCTTCCTTCAGCGTCACGTCGGCGCCGCCCTTGGCGAAGCCGGCAATACCGCCCTTCCCCTCGCCCTGGATGGTGTAGGAATGCGGCGGCTTCAGATTCTTCAACTCGACCGCGCCCTGGAACTTGGCCTTGATCGGTCCGATCTTCAGCGTCACGACGGCTTCGAGGTTCGTATCCGACTTCTTCTCCAGGCTCTGGCAGCCGGGAATACATTCCTTCAGCACTTCGGGATCGTTCAGCGCTTCCCAGACTTTCTGGATCGGCGCCTCGATGCGCTCCTCGCCCTGCATGTCCATTGCCATGACGATTTCCTCCTGCTGGCCGGATGTCAGGACCTAACGCATGGCCGGAGAACTGTCTATCGCACCAAGGTGCAGGTCGTCGCTCACCCGGCCGGTCTCGGCAGGTAGATATTCTGGAAACGCAGGCGCAGCGCTTCGTCCAGCGCGCGCGGCACGTGGCGCGGGAAATAGGAGGAGAGAATGCGCTTCTTTTCCTCGGTCGCCTTGCCGAGAAGATCGGGCTTGCCCTTCTCGGCCCATTCCTTGGGGCTGTAGCGGTCGGCGACGGCCGGATAGAAATATTCCTTCTGCATCAATTGCAGAGTCTGGCCGTGGCCGAGATAATGGCCGGGGCCGTTCAGGCAGACATCGGCGATCGTGTCGAGGGAGAGCGCCTCGTCGCTGACCTCGATGCCGCGCACGCAGCGCAGGCACTGGCCGAGCATGTCGTTGTCGGCGATCAGGCTTTCCAGGCAAAAGCCGAGCAGCGAGGCGTGCATGCCGGCCGATTCATAAATCAAATTGAGGCCGGAAAGGCCGGCCATGACATTGGTGATGCCCTTCTCGTAGCCCGACTGGATGTCGGGCAGCTTGGAGTCGGCCATGCCGGCGGCCGAACCGCCCGGCAGATCGTAAAACTGCGCCATCTGCGCGCAGGCGGCGGTCAGGAGCGCCTGTTCGCCCGAGCCTCCCGACATCGCGCCGGTCCTGAGGTCGGAGACGAAAGGCCAGGTGCCGAAGATCGCCGGGTGGCCGGGCTTCAGCGCGTTGACATAGACGAGCCCCACCAGCACTTCGGCGACCGCCTGCACGATGGTGCCCGCGATTGCGGCGGGCGCGGTGGCGCCGGCCTGACCGGCCGAGAGCAGAAGCACCGGGATACCGCCTTCGACGCAAGCCTCCAGCACGCCGCAGGCGTCCTCGGCGAATTTCATCGGCGGCACGACGAAGCAGTTGGAGTTGGAGACGAAGGGCCGGGCGCGGAATTTCTCCTCGCCGCCGGCGATCATGTGGAGCATCTCCAGCGCCGGCGCCACGTTCTCGCGCACGGTGAAGCTGGTGCCGACATGCTTAGAGGTGCCGGTGACGCAGGCATAGAGCGTGTTGAAATCCATGTCCAGCGGATCGGGAATGTCGCGTGGGACCATGGGCCGCTGGAAGAAATGGATGTTGTCGAGGCAGTCGACCATGCGCGCGGCATCGTAGATGTCCTGGAGCTTCGATTCGCGGTATTCGCGCTTTGCGACATCGACGACATGCACCGCCGCGCCCGCCGTGCCGTAATGCACGCGCTTGCCCTGCACGACCATGTCGTGGCGCGGGTCCTGCCCGTGAAGCGTGAAATGGCGCGCGGCACTTTTGATCGTGGCAAGCACGAGATTGCGCGGAAAGCGCAGGCGCCCGTCCGGGCCGAGTTCCGCGCCGGCGCGGGTGCAGGCCTCGATGCAGCCTGGAATGGCATTGGCGAAACCGACCGTCTCGAGGATCGTCAGCACCGCCTCATGAATGCGCTCTATGTCGTTCTCTTTGAGCGGCCGATACCTGCCGCCCTCCAGACCGGCGCGAACGGGGCGGATGTCATCGGAAAGCGGCGCCGCCCTCAGCGCCCTGCGCGCCTCTCGGCCGCCTGAACGTCTCGCACGGGTTTCGCTATCCGCGTCCGGTCGGCCCGGCGCGGGTTTCTCCAACGCGGCTGGCATAATACGGCTCCATTTCCCGAAGCCCACAGCCGAGGTCTTTGCGCCTCAATGCAGCGGCTTCGTTCCCACTCCGGCGAGGACTATGCAGCGCGGCGGAGCGCCGGAAATGTGCCACCCTCCCTTGCCGGGATGTACCAGAGGCTTTCGCTCACCGGCCGATCAGGCGGCGGCGGGACGGCGGCCGGCGGCGGTCGCCAGTTCGCGGATTCCCGGCTCGATATGCTGGAGCGCGATGGAGGAAATGCCAAGCCGCATGAACTGCGTGTGCCTGTCGCCGCGCGCAAAGAAGCGCTTGCCCGGCTCGATGACGACGCTGCGGGCAGCGGCGGCCTCCGAGAGCGCGCAGGTGTCCATTCCAGGAGGCCCTTCGAGCCAGACCGACGCACCGCCGGCGGGATCGGTCGCACGCCATTCCGGCAGGAAGGCGTTGACGGCCTGAATGAGCCGGCGACGCCTTTCCCCGAAAGCCGCCGACAGGCGGCGGACCAGAGCTTCATGATGGCCGAGCGACAGGAAGAGCGCCACGGCGCGCTGGTTGTTGGCCGGCGGATGCCTGAGCATGAAGCGCCTCAGCGCCCTCAATTCCGCGATCAGGTCGGCGGGCGCGACGATGTAGCCGATGCGCAGCCCCGGCGCGAGCGTCTTGGACATCGAGCCCACATAGATGACACGGCCGGTGCGGTCGAGGCTCTTCAGCGCCTGCTGCGGGGCATCGTCGAGCAACTGGCTGTCATAGCCGTCCTCGATGACGATCTGGTCACGCGCCATCGCGTCGGCGAGAAGCCGCTGCCGGCGGCGCGTGCTGAGCGGAACCATGGTCGGGCAATGATGGCTCGGCGTGACGAAGACGAAGCCGCAATCGGCAGGCACCTCTTCGGCGACGATGCCCTCCGGATCGACGCGCACCGGCACGGTTTCGGCACCGGCGAGATTGAAGATGGAGCGGGCATCGGGATAGCCGGGCTCCTCCATGGCGACCTTCGAGCCCTTGGCCATCAGGAGCGTTGCCAGCATGTAGAGCGCATTCTGCGCGCCGAGCGTAACGATGATCTCGTCGGGATTGGCGAAGATGCCGCGCCGCGGCAGGAGCCTGGCCTGAATCTGCTCGATCAGCAGCGGATCGTCGCGATCCACCATGTCGGCCGCCCAGTTGCGGATTTCGAGAACGGCGAGCGCCATGCGGTTGCATTCGCGCCATTCGGCTGTCGGGAACAGCGCGGGATCGAACTGCCCGTAGACAAAGGGATAGGAATATTTGATCCAGTTGACCTGGTTCGACGGCGATTGCAGTTCCGTCGCCGGCACCTGGCGTCTGGCCTTCCAGTCGATCGTCTCGTTTGCTACCTGCTGTCGTTGCGTTGGCTTGGCCGGTGAAGTCAGCACTTCCGGGTTGACGAAATGGCCGCGCCGCTCTTTGGCGATAAGAAAACCCTGATCCACCAGTTGTTGGAAGGCCAGCACCACCGTGCCGCGCGCCACGCCGAGCTTCTCGGCGAGGATCCGGCAGGAGGGAAGCGGCATGGATGCGGCGATCTGGCGATCGAGGATGGCGGCAACGATGGCCTGCCGTATCTGGGCCTGAAGGGTCTGGCCAGAATCGGTCGAGATCCGGAAAAGTCCGGACCAGATGGCGGCATCGTTTCTGACGGGCATGGCGCGCTCCTTCAGGACGGGACACTAGCCCTGGTCCGATCAGTCTTCAAGACTGGTACAAGGCCTTGCGCCACACTTTTTGACTGCTGTCGGCACGGTTGGGCCAGCCGGACGCCTTTCCGTCCCGCCCCCGGCGCACTATTGTCCCTGCGCATGACATCCACGGCCTCCGAAGGCCGCGCCCTGCGCGACAGCGCGAAACCGGAACAATCCTTTTCCCTGGAGCATAAATTGGCCAACACTTCATTCGATGCGGCTCTCGCCGCGCTTCGCGACCACCGGAAAAACGCCGCGCCGAAGGACATGCGCACCGCCTTTGCCAGCGATCCCGGCCGCTTCGCCGAATTCTCGCTGACGCTCGACGATCTCCTGCTCGACTGGTCGAAATGCGCCGTCACGGCCGAGACGATGAAGCTCCTCCATAACCTCGCCGTCGCGGGAAAGGTAGAGGAGCGGCGTGCGGCGATGTTTGCAGGAAAGCATATCAACATCACCGAGGACCGCGCGGTGCTGCATACCGCGCTGCGCAACACGGGCAGCAAGCCCGTCACGACCGACGGCGAGGACGTGATGCCGGAAGTGCGCGCCGTCCTTGCCGCAATGGGCAAATTCGCGGACGGCATCCGCGATGGTGCCATCAAGGGCGCGACCGGCAGGAAGATCACAGACATCGTCAATATCGGCATCGGCGGATCGGACCTCGGCCCGGCCATGGCAACGCTGGCGCTCAAGCCCTACCACGATGGTCCGCGCGCGCATTTCGTCTCCAATGTCGACGGCGCCGATATCGGCGACACGCTTGCCGCGCTCTCGGCCGAAACGACGCTCTTCATCATTGCGTCCAAGACCTTCACCACCGTCGAGACGATGACCAATGCCGGAACGGCGCGCAAATGGGTGGCGGAAAAACTCGGGGCCGAGGCTGTCCAGCATCATTTCGCCGCCGTCTCCACCGCGCTCGACAAGGTTGCGGCGTTCGGCATCCAGAAGGACCGGGTGTTCGGCTTCTGGGACTGGGTGGGCGGCCGCTATTCGCTGTGGTCGGCGATCGGCCTGCCGATCATGATCGCCATCGGGCCGGAACGGTTCCACGCCTTCCTGTCCGGCGCGCATGCCATGGACGAGCATTTCCGCGCAGCACCCATGCTGGAGAACCTGCCCTTCGTTCTCGGCCTCGTCGGCTACTGGAACAGGGTCGTGTGCGGCTATCCGGCGCTCGCGGTCATCCCCTACGACCAGCGGCTCGCCCGCTTGCCGGCCTACCTGCAACAACTCGACATGGAATCGAACGGCAAGCACGTCACGCTGGAGGGCAATGAGGCGGGAACGCCGACCGGGCCTCTGGTTTGGGGCGAACCGGGCACCAACGGCCAGCACGCTTTCTTCCAGCTCCTGCATCAGGGCACCGACATCATCCCCGTCGAATTCATCGCGGCGGCGGAAGGCCACGAGCCGGAGCTGAAGCATCATCACGATTTGCTTCTCGCCAACTGCCTGGCGCAGTCGGAAGCCTTCATGCGCGGCCGCACGCTGGACGAAGCGAAGAAGCAGATGCTCGGCAAAGGAATGGACCAGGCTGAAGTGGAGAAGATCGCGCCGCATCGCGTCTTCGCCGGCAACCGGCCTTCGATCACCATCCTCTACCGCAAGCTCGATCCCTATGCGCTCGGCCGGCTGATCGCGCTCTACGAGCACCGGGTCTTCGTCGAGGGCGCGCTGTTCGACATCAATTCCTTCGACCAATGGGGGGTGGAACTCGGCAAGGAACTGGCGACGGAACTGCTGCCGGTCGTGGAAGGCAAGGCGAGCACGGCGGGCAAGGATTCCTCGACGGCCGGCCTCGTCGCGAAGATCTCCGAACTGCGCAGGGCTGGCTGATCGTGGCGGGCATCAAGGGGATATTGTTCGACAAGGACGGCACGCTGATCGACTTCGACCGGACATGGTTCGGGGTCGCCGACCTGATGGCGTTGAAGGCGGCGAATGGCTCGCGAAGCCGTGCCGACCATCTCCTGATCGAGGCCGGCTACGATTTCGGCACGAAGCGCTTCAAGGCGGATTCCGTCTTCGCGGCGGGTACCAACGCCGATGTCATCGCGCTCTGGTATCCAAGGCAGTCGCCGGCCGAGCGGCAGGCGACGGTCAAGGAATATGACCGCTTCGTCGGGGAAAACGCGTCGGCAAAGCCCTACGGCCTGCCGGGCGTGAAGGAAGCGATCACGAAACTGCACGGACTGGGCTACAGGATGGGGGTCGCGACCAACGATTCGACAAGGGGTGCGGAGCGGACGCTGGCCGCACTCGGCATGGCGCAGCTTTTCGACGCGGCCTATGGCTATGACGCCGTCGCCAATCCGAAACCCGCGCCCGACACTGTGCGCGCCTTTTGCGATCTCACCGGCTACAAGCCCTCCGAGGTTGCCATGGTTGGCGACAACCGGCACGATATGGAAATGGCGCGAGCCTCGGGCGCGGGCATGGCGGTCGGCGTGTTGAGCGGCAACGGCACGCGCGAAACGCTTTCACCGCTCGCAAATGTGCTCATCGAATCCGTCGCCGACCTGCCGGGCCTGCTCGCCGGGGATAGCGCCGCCTACTGACCAAATCCCTGATGGTTGAGGAGAAAGACGCGCTCGGCCGGCGTGCTCTCGCGGCCCAGCACCTTGTTGCGGTGGGGAAAGCGGCCGAATTTCGCCACGATGTCGCGGTGCTCGACGGCGAATTTCTCGTTCTTGCCGGCATCCTGCGCACGGAAGAGCGCGACCGAATGTTCCTGATCGGCCAGTATCTCGCTGTGCATGAACGGCATGTAGAGAAACTGCTTCTCCGCCTCGCTCAGCTTTTCGTCGAGCTTCCTTGCCAGCGCCTTGCGGGCAATGTCGATCGCCTGATCGTCCGTGGCGAAGGCCTCCGCGGCGCCGCGGAACATGTTGCGGGGGAACTGGTCGAGCGCGATTGTCGCGGCGAGCGCGGCGCGCGGCTCCTCGAAGGCGGCTGCCGGAATATTGGCGCGAATTTCCCGGTAAAGCGGCTCGAATCCGGCCTTGATCGCCCGATCGTTCGCGTCGCTGCGCGTGAACCAGTCCTCCTCGGTCAGTTCCCCGAACCAGAAGGACAAAATCGTCTCAACCCAGTCTTCCTGCATCGTACATCCTTCGTTGGTTGGGCGTTCGGCTGTCAACGCGAACGTGACGCTTCGTCCGGCAGCGGGTGTTTCCATGCTCGCAGAACGGTGGTTATATGGGAATCCGCGCACCGGACAAGCGGCCGGGCGACAAGAATGAATGGGAGTTACTCATGAAAAAAATGGGGTTCATGGCGGCCATGCTCGCCGCGACGCTCTTTAGCGGCGCGGCCAGCGCCAAGACGCTGGTCTATTGCTCGGAGGGTTCACCTGAAGGGTTCGACCCGGGACTCTATACGGCGGGAACGACTTTCGACGCGTCGTCGAAGCCGGTCTATAACCGCCTGGTCGAGTTCAAGCGGGGCACGACCGAGGTCATTCCCGGCCT
>JAKDNM010000233.1 GCA_030456445.1 Hyphomicrobiales bacterium | reverse complement strand
CGAAGCCAACGGCGGCGAAGCCAATGGCAGCGGCGTCGAAGGCGATGAAGGGCACGAAGCCTCGGCCGAACACAGCGAACCGGCTTCCGAAGAGCACGAAGTCGAATCGGTCGGCGCCGAGGATGCGCTGGACGAGGCCCAGCACCGGCGCCGTTCGGTGCGCCGCACCTACAAGATCCAGGAAGTCATCAAGCGGCGGCAGATCCTGCTCGTGCAGGTCGTCAAGGAGGAGCGCGGCAACAAGGGCGCGGCGCTGACCACCTATCTGTCGCTTGCCGGCCGCTATTCCGTGCTGATGCCGAACACCGCGCGTGGCGGCGGTATTTCCCGCAAGATCACCAACGCACAGGACCGCAAGCGCCTGAAGGACGTCGTCAAGGACCTCGACGTGCCGCAAGGCATGGGGGTCATCTTGCGCACGGCCGGCGAAAACCGCACCAAGGCCGAGATCAAGCGCGACTACGAATATCTGATGCGGCTGTGGGAGAACGTGCGCAACCTCACGCTCCATTCCACCGCGCCAGCCCTCGTCTACGAGGAAGGCTCGCTCATCAAGCGCTCGGTGCGCGACCTCTACAACAAGGACATCGACGAAATCCTGGTTGCCGGCGACGACGGCTATCGCGAAGCCAAGGACTTCATGCGCATGCTGATGCCGAGCCACGCCAAGGTGGTCCAGCCCTATCGCGACCCGACGCCGATCTTCGCGCGCAACGGCATCGAGGCCCAACTCGACCGGATGCTGCAGCCTCAGGTGACGTTGAAATCGGGCGGCTACATCATCATCAACCAGACCGAGGCGCTGGTCGCCATCGACGTCAACTCCGGCCGCTCCACCAAGGAGCATTCGATCGAGGACACGGCGCTTCAGACCAATCTGGAAGCGGCCGATGAAGTGGCGCGGCAACTCAGGCTGCGCGACCTTGCCGGGCTCGTCGTCATCGACTTCATCGACATGGAGGAAAACCGCAACAACCGCGCGGTGGAAAAGAGGCTCAAAGACTGCCTGAAGAACGACCGGGCACGTATCCAGGTCGGCCGCATCTCGCATTTCGGGCTGATGGAGATGTCGCGCCAGCGCATCCGCGCCAGCGTGCTGGAATCGACCATGAAGCCCTGCCCCCATTGCGGCGGCACCGGCCATGTGCGCTCCGATTCTTCCACGGCGCTGCATGTGATCCGCGGCATCGAGGAGCATCTCCTGAAGGATGGACGCCACCACATCACCGTGCGTATGCCGACGGCGACCGCGCTTTACGTTCTCAACCACAAGCGCTCCAGCCTGACGGAGCTGGAGGAGCGTTTCGGTCTCTCGATTGCGATCGAGGCGGACGACGATGTCGGCACGCAGCATTTCGCCATCACGCGCGGGGCTCCGGCAGAACCGCGCGATACGGTTCCCGGCGTGGTCGAGGATACGTCCGCATTCGAGGCCATGGACGCGGATGAGACCTCCGATGCCGATGTCGAGGAAACGACAGGCCATCACGCCGCCGATAACGACGAAGAAGGTGATGCCCACCGCAAGCGCCGCCGCCGCCGGCGTCGGCGTGGTGGACGCGACCATGGCGACGAACAGCTACAGGCCCTCGAGGCTGGAGAAGCGGACACCGCGACCGATGGCGACGAGCCTGAGGACGCGGAGGGAGCAGAGGGCGCCGCTGAGGATGAAGCGTCGTCAGGCGAGCAGAAAAAGCGCCGGCGCGGTCGCCGGGGCGGCAAGCGCAATCGCCGCGATCATGCCGATGATGCGACCGAACAGGCACTCCAGGGCGACGAAGAGCCTTCCGCAGAGGCAGAGGCCATATCCGAGGCGTCCATGACGGACGTTGCCGTGAGCGAGGCGCCCGCTGAACCGGCAGCGGCGGAAACCGAAGTCGCGGCGGAGGACGCCGCGCCTCAACCGGCCGAACCGGAAAAGCCGAAGAAGCCGGCGCGCCGCACGCGCAAGCCCAAGGCCGCGCCAAGCGAAGAGCCCGCACTCGCCAACGGCGAAGATCGCCCGGCGGCGGAGAGCGCACCGCAAGAAAAGGCCAAAACGGCCAAGAGCGCCAAGCCTGAAAAGGAAGAAGCGCCCGCCGAGCCGGTCGTCGTCTCCTCGACCAGCGACGAGGCAAAGCCGCGCAAGACCGGCTGGTGGCAGCGGAAAAGCTTCTTCTGAGAACTACCGCGCTGGCGGTGTGATCCTGAAGGGCCGGCGGCGATTTGCCGTCGGCCCTTTCTATTCCTTATAGTCGGATCTCGGCCGTGCCTTCGCGGCAGGATCGAACGCATCGACACGATCGTTCCGATAGGCAACGGGCAA
>JAKDNM010000232.1 GCA_030456445.1 Hyphomicrobiales bacterium | reverse complement strand
TCGGCACCGATACCGTGCTCGACTACATCCACGAGCTGATGGACCGTTCGGAAACACTGACGCGCGCCCGGATCGCCGAAATTCCTGACGGACGCTATAACTTCGTCGACTTCATCGACAATGACGGCATCGCCCTCGACAAGCGTTACCGCATCGAGGCGACGCTGACCATCGACGGCTCGGACATACATATCGATTTCCAAGGCACGGATCCGCAGGCCGTAGGCGCGGCGAATGCGGCTTTTTCCCATGCCGCGTGCGTCGCTTATTATTGCGTGCGCTGCATTACCGATCCGAGCCTGCCCAACAACGCCGGCTGCTTCCGCCCGATAAGCGTCGTCTTGCCTGAGGGAACGCTCGTCAACCCCAAATTCCCCGCCGCTGTGAACGCGCGTACAATGACCGTCTGTCGCATGACCGACGTCATCTTCGGCTGTCTGGCACAGGCCGCGCCCGAGCGTGTGCGCGCTGCCTCCAGCGGCATGCAAGGCGTCAGCTTTTCGGGACGGCGCGCATCGACTGGTGATGCCTATGTGTATCTGGAACTGTTTTGCGGCGGCATGGGTGCGCGACCCAACAAGGACGGCGTCGACTACATCGAGACCGATATCACCAACATGATGAACGCGCCCACCGAAGCGGTGGAGCTTGAATATCCGTTGCGCATCCATTCGATGCGGCTGACGCCGGATTCGGGCGGGGCCGGCAGACATCGCGGCGGACTGGGCATGCGCAAGATCTTTGAGGTGGTCGAAGGCCCGCTCGAAGTGACCCACCGAGGCGACCGCCACTTTTCGCGGCCATGGGGGTTCAAGGGCGGCAAGCCTGCGATGCCCTGGTCTTCTCTTATCGAACGCACGGACGGTACCAGCCACAAGGTCAGGGCACGCGAGCGCTTTACCATGAAGACCGGCGACCTGCTGACTTGCGACACCGCCGGAGGGGGCGGTTACGGCGATCCGCTTTCGCGCTCGATCGAACTCGTCGTCCTGGACGTAGCCAATGGTCGGGTTTCATCGCGATCCGCCGAGGAGGATTACGGCGTCGTCCTGGATGCGGCCTTCGTTGCCGATGTCGCTGCCAGCCAGGCCCTGCGCAAGACGGCCGCAGAAAAGCGCGGCCCGATCACCTGGATGTTCGATCGTGGCGAGGACGGCCGCGATTAAGGCCCATCGCCAAAAGAGAGTTTCAAAAGAGGAGAATGACGATGAGTACCATCCTGCATACTGCCGCCGACGACATTCACGTCAGCGACCGCCTTCAAAGCATCCACGTTAAAACCGAGTTTCTCGGCAACTATCAGAGCGTCAATCACGTTCGGGACCTGCCGCCGATTTACGTCGACGAGCCCAAAGAGCTCGGCGGCAAGGACAGCGGCCCGACACCGCTCGAGATGACGCTTTGCGCCCTCAATTCCTGCACCGCGATGATTATGAACATCCTGCGCAAGGAAATGAAATTCGAGATCACCGGCCTGCGCCTGGAAGCCGACGCGATGCACGATGTGCGGCGTGCCGAGATGCGTCGCACGGGCAAGATGTTTTCCGAGGTCGAGCCCATCGCCTACCATTATCACAAGGTCAATCAGCGTGTTTTCATGAACACGCCTGAAAGCGATGAGCGCGTCGCGAAGTTCCGCTCGGAAGTCGAAAGGCTCTGCCCGCTGCATGCGTTGCTGCGTGATGCCAAGGTGGACCTGACGTCCAAGTGGATCAGAGAAGAATAAACAAGCGCAAAAGTGCAATCTTTAATCATGAGATGAATGGGAGACTGACATGACCTTCACGAGAAGAAAGGTGTTGGGCCTGACGGTAGCAGGCGCGTCGTTAGGCCTAATGCCGAGGCTGTCCTTCGCGGACTCCATCGGTGACGTCATCCTGGGTGTTTCCGCACCGATCACCGGCAACCAGGCTCAATACGGCCAAGACATCAAGGCCGGGGTCGAGCTTGCCGCCCAGCAGCTCAACGAAAGCAAGCAAGTACCGGGCGCCAACTTCAAGATCGTCGTGGAGGATTCGAAGGGCGATCCACAAGAAGCGGCGAACGTAGCCCAGAAGTTCGCCTCGCGCGGCGACGTCATGGCGGTCGTAGGAGACTTCTCCAGTACAGCATGCCTTGCCGCGGCGCCGATCTACCAGCGATCGGGCATCATCATGATCACACCGACGGCGTCGCACCCCGATATCACCAAGACTGGCGATTACATTTTCCGCAACACGCCGATCGCCTCAAGTGAGGCTGGCGCCGTTGTCGACTGGGGAACCAAGGATCTGGGCTTCAAGAAGGTTGCCATCATCGGGCGCAA
>JAKDNM010000231.1 GCA_030456445.1 Hyphomicrobiales bacterium | reverse complement strand
CAATGCGCTTTTCCGATTCCTTCCTCGACGAGATACGCGACCGCGTGCCGATTTCGGCCGTGATCGGGCAGCGCGTTGCATGGGAACGGAAGAAGACCAACGCGTCCAAGGGCGACTGGTGGGCCTGCTGTCCCTTCCATGGCGAGAAGACGCCGAGCTTCCACTGCGAGGACAGGAAAGGCCGTTACCACTGTTTCGGCTGCGGCGTGTCGGGCGATCATTTCCGCTTCCTCACCGAACTCGACGGGATGAGCTTCCCGGAAGCCGTCGAGCGCGTTGCCGAAATGGCCGGCGTGCCGATGCCGGCGCGCGACCCGGAGGCGGAGAAGCGCGAGGAAGAGCGTGCCAGCCTTTATGACGTGATGGAACTGGCGACGAAATTCTTCGAGGAGAAACTGCAGGCGCCCGAAGGCGCGCGCGCCCGGGCATATCTGCGCGAACGCGGCCTGACACCCGCCACGCAGCAGGCCTTCCGCCTCGGCTACGCGCCGGAAAGCCGCAACGCGTTGAAGGCGTTCCTGGCGGGGAAGGGGATTGCGAAGGACGAGATCGAGGCTTGTGGCCTGGTCCGCCACGGGCCGGACATTCCGGTTTCCTATGACTGGTTCCGCGACCGGGTGATGTTCCCGATCCCGAATTCGAAAGGGCGCATCATCGCTTTCGGCGGGCGGGCGCTTTCGCCCGACCAGCCGGCAAAATACATGAACTCGCCCGACACCGAGCTCTTCCGCAAGGGCAACGTGCTCTACAATTTCGCCCGCGCGCGCAAGGTGCAGGGGCGCGACGGCACGATCATCGCCGTCGAGGGCTACATGGATGTCATCGCGCTGTCGCAGGCGGGCTTCGGCAACGCGGTGGCGCCGCTTGGCACGGCGCTGACCGAGAACCAGATGGAACTGCTTTGGCGCATGGCGGGCGAGCCGGTGCTTTGCTTCGACGGCGACCAGGCGGGATTGAGGGCGGCCTGGCGGGCCGCCGACCTGATCCTGCCCGGCATCCAGCCTGGCCGCACGGCGCGCTTCGCGCTTTTGCCCGAAGGGCAGGATCCTGACGATCTGGTGCGCGCCTCGGGGCCGGAAGCCTTCCGCAAGGTGCTGGACGAAGCGCTGCCGCTCGCAGACCTCTTGTGGATGCGCGAGACCCAGGGCGGCGTGTTCGACACGCCGGAGCGCCGCGCGGAACTCGAAAAGCGCCTGCGCGACCTGACCGGCCGCATTCGCGACGAGGCTGTTCGCCGTCATTACAACCAGGCCATGCGCGAGCGGGTCTACACGTTCTTCGCGCCCGCAGACCGGCGCGGCAAATGGCAGCCGGGCGGCGAGCGCAAGGGGTTTCGTCGCGAAGCGGTGCGCGAGACGCCGGGGCTGGCGCGCTGGCGGCAGTCACGGCATGCGGATGCGCCGCTGAGACGCGAGAGGCTGATTGTGGTGCTCGCCGCCAACCATCCGGGCCTTCTCGACGAGTTCCACGACGTCTTCGAGCGGCTGACGCTCAGCGGGCAGGAGGAACAGCGGTTGCGCGCAGCCGTTCTGCATCTGCTGGGCGGGGCGGCAGAGGCGGACAAGACGGAATTGCGGGCGCGAATCCTCGCCAGCGATGTCGGCGATTATTTCGGTCGCATCGAGCATGAACTGGTGGCGCTGGGCGACTGGCAGGTGAAACCGGACGCCGATATTCTGGATGTGCGCGAAGCGTTTCTCAACATCCTCGACCTCCACAACGAATTCGGTCTCCGCAACGGCAATGTCGAGAACATGCAGGAATTATGGCTGCGGCTGATCGAGGAGGGCGACGAGGAGACGGCCGAGCGGCTGATGCGGGCGCAGACGGCCGAGACGGCCGGACGCCGTCCGCCGCAGGCTGGCGACGAGAACACGGGCCGGGCCAGCGGCCGCAAGGCGCGGAACTGACCGCTATCATCCGATCAGGGTGATTATGATGCAGCAGTTTGGCGGCATGACCGAGGATCGCTTGTGACCGACTGTGCCGGGACAGGTGCGTTTCGTCGCGCCGGCGCATCTTGTAGCTTGGAAAAGGCACGCCATATAAGCCCAAAATGCCGCTTCAGGGCGTATTTGCGTGGTCCGGCTCATCGGATGGCTTCGAAACGCGTTTCGGGGTTCAATTGATTCGCTTTTTTTAAGCGAATCATGTCAGAGCCGCTTGACCTTCCGCCTTAATGACGGAATCAGGACGATTCGGTCCGGCGCGTTTCATCATCCTACGGGATGGCGCTTGGACGAGATCGGGCGATATGCCCGGAAGGATGGCAGTTTTGGACGGGAAGGGGACCCGCCCTATCTATCCGGATCGATTGTTCCTGAACCGG
>JAKDNM010000129.1 GCA_030456445.1 Hyphomicrobiales bacterium | reverse complement strand
CGCCCGAGCGGGGGGCCGTCTACAAGTAATCCGGCAGCAACTCTTCCGATACGAGGCCGCCCGGTACATGCCGGGCGGTTTTCTTTTGGCGAAGGAAAATCAATTCTTTACCGGATATTATCCTTAACTGCGGCTTAACCACTATCGTTAATGATGCTCCTCACAAACACGGGATCCGGCGCTTGCCGGCTGGGGAGCTTTTACCATGACCCGCTTTTCGAAGATCATGCTGTCGGCCACGGCGTTGGTGCTGGCGCCGCTCGCGCCCGCCCTCGCGGCGGATTACGAGCCGCCGGTAGTCGTCAATGCGCCCGACCAGTTCGTGCCGGTCGAGGTTGGAACAGGCTGGTATCTGCGCGGCGACATCGCCTATGGCGTCAACAAATCGTTCAAGGATGTCGATTTCGCCGTCACGCCCGCCAGTTACAGCGAGAACGAGAATACGTTTTCCGGCAGTCTCGGCTTCGGCTATCACTTCACGGACTGGCTCAGGGCGGACCTCAATCTTGGCTACCTGCCCGGAAACAAGGTCTCCGCCAGCGACGGCGTCAATTCAACCAAAATCGAGAACCGCGCGTGGTACGGCATGGCGAACGTCTATGCCGATCTTGGCACCTATGTCGGGATCACGCCCTATATCGGCGCCGGCGCGGGCCTGGTCCGCAGCAGTCCGGAGGCAAGCGGGAATGTTGGCGGGGCCGGGTTCCATGACCGCTCCACCGACTATTCCCTCGCCTATACGCTGAATGCGGGCCTGAGCTATGCGGTGACGAAAGATCTGTCCGTCGATCTCGGCTATCAATATCTTTCCGCGCCCGACGCGAAGACCGTACAGCTCGACGCTCCGGACAGCTACTCCACCCACAAGGGCGTCCATTACCATCAGATCCGCCTCGGCCTTCGCTACGATCTCTGGTGAGCCCTTCCAACGAGGACTTTTCGAGCGGCGGGCGAAATGCCCGCCGCTGCCGTTTTCGGGAATGTTCTGCCCGCGACCTAAATTTTCCTCTTGACGCCGCACCCTTCCGTCCTTATCGCCGTCCGTGGGCCACCCCTCCCCACCGAGGGGCGTGCTATCTGGAAGGGTAGATGCAATGACGACACATATGAAGCCCGGACTCCGTCCGGCGAACCCCCATTTTTCATCCGGTCCCTGCGCCAAACGTCCTGGCTGGACAGTCGAAGCCCTGCGTGACGCCGCGCTCGGCCGCTCGCATCGCGCCAAGCTCGGCAAGGCCAAGCTCGAACGGGCCATCGATCTCACCCGCGAAATCCTTCAGGTGCCCGCCGGCTACCGGATCGGCATCGTGCCGGCTTCCGATACGGGCGCCGTGGAGATGGCGCTGTGGTCGCTGCTCGGTGCGCGCGGCGTCGACATGGTCGCCTGGGAAAGTTTCGGCGCCGGCTGGGTCACCGATACCGTCAAGCAATTGAAGCTCGCCGACGCGCGCGTCATCGAGGCGGCCTATGGCGAACTGCCGGACCTGTCGAAGATCGACTTCGACCGTGACGTGGTCTTCACCTGGAACGGCACGACCTCGGGCGTCCGCGTCCCCGACGCCGATTTCATCCCCGCCGACCGCAAGGGGCTGACGATCTGCGACGCGACATCGGCCGCCTTCGCCCAACGGCTCGATTTCGCCAAGCTCGATGTCGTCACCTTCTCCTGGCAGAAGGCTTTGGGCGGCGAGGCGGCGCACGGCATGCTGATCCTGTCGCCGCGCGCCGTCGAGCGGCTGGAGAGCTACACGCCGGCATGGCCGCTGCCGAAGATCTTTCGCCTGACCAAGGGCGGCAAGCTGATCGAGGGCGTCTTCAAGGGCGAGACCATCAACACGCCTTCCATGCTGTGCGTGGAGGACTATCTCGACACGCTGACCTGGGCGAAATCGATCGGCGGGCTTGATGCGCTGGTCGCTCGCGCGGATGCGAATTTTGCCGTGATCGACCGGTTCGTCGAAAAGTCCGGCTGGCTCGGCCATCTCGCGGTCAGGCCCGAGACGCGCTCCAACACGTCGGTCTGCCTTTCGTTCGTCGACGGCCAAGTGGCGGCGCTCGACAAGGATGCCCAGGCGGCTTTTGCCAAGAGCATGGTCGCGGCGCTCGACAAGGAGGGCGTGGCCTACGACATCGGCGCCTATCGCGACGCCCCGCCCGGCCTCAGGATCTGGTGCGGCGCGACCGTCGAGACGGCTGATCTTGAGGCGCTGATGCCTTGGCTCGACTGGGCCTTCGCCAATCAGAAGGCGACGCTCAAGGCGGCTGCCTAATACCCCTCATCCGACCTCCCCCTGCTCGGACACCTTCTCCGCTTGTGGAGAAGGTGTCGCCAAAGGCGACGGATGAGAGGTCAGCAACCTGACAGGATTTGAAAAATGCCCCGTGTACTCGTCTCCGACAAGCTTTCGCCGACCGCCGTTCAGATATTCAAGGATCGCGGCGTGGAGGTCGACTACGAACCCGATCTCGGCAAGGACAAGGAAAAGCTTCTTGCCGTCATCGGGCAATATGACGGGCTCGCCATCCGCTCTGCCACCAAGGTAACCGAGAAGCTGATCGCCGCCGCGACGAACCTCAAGGTGATCGGCCGCGCCGGCATCGGCGTCGACAATGTCGACATACCGGCCGCTTCGCGCAAGGGCATTATCGTGATGAACACGCCCTTCGGCAATTCGATCACGACGGCCGAGCACGCGGTCGCGATGATGTTCGCCGTTGCGCGCCAGCTTCCGGAAGCAGATACATCCACCCGCGCCGGCAAGTGGGAGAAAAACCGCTTCATGGGCGTGGAGATCACCGGAAAGACGCTCGGCGTGGTCGGCTGCGGCAATATCGGCTCGATCGTCGCTATGCGCGGCATCGGGCTGAAGATGCATGTCGTCGCCTACGATCCCTTCCTGTCGGAGGAGCGGGCTTCCCAACTCGGTGTCGAGAAGCTCGAACTCGATGAGCTTCTGGCCCGTGCCGATTTCATCACGCTGCACACGCCGCTCACCGACAAGACCCGGCACATCATCGACAAGGCGGCGATCGCGAAGATGAAGAACGGCGTGCGCATCATCAACTGCGCGCGCGGTGGGCTGATCGTGGAGGCGGACCTCGTCGAGGCGCTGAAATCGGGCAAGGTCGCCGGCGCCGGCATCGACGTGTTCGAGGCCGAACCGGCCACCGACAACCCGCTCTTCTCGATGCCCAATGTCGTGTGCACGCCGCATCTGGGCGCCGCGACGACGGAGGCGCAGGAAAATGTCGCGCTGCAGGTCGCCGAGCAGATGTCGGACTATCTCGTCAAGGGAGCGGTCTCCAACGCCATCAACATGCCTTCGATCACCGCCGAGGAAGCGCCGCTGCTCAAACCCTTCATCAGGCTTGCCGAGGTGCTCGGCTCCTTCGTCGGCCAGGTCACCGAGGAGCCTATCCAGGAAGTCGAGATCCTGTTCGACGGCTCGACGGCATCGATGAACACCCGCGCGCTGATCAGTGCGGCGCTCGCCGGCCTGATCCGGCCGCAGGTCGCCGACGTCAACATGGTTTCCGCGCCGATCATGGTAAAGGAGCGCGGCATCATCGTGGCGGAAGTGAAGCGCGACAAGTCCGGCGTTTTCGATGGCTATATCCGCCTGACGGTGAAGACGGCAAAGCAGACCCGCGCCATCGCCGGCACCTGCTTTTCCGACGGCAAGCCGCGCTTCATCCAGATCAAGGGCATCAATCTCGACGCCGAGGTCGGCGAGCATATGCTCTACACGACCAATGCCGACGCGCCGGGCATCATCGGCCTTTTGGGAACGGTATGCGGCGAGAACGGCGTCAACATCGCCAATTTCGCCCTTGGCCGCAACCGGCCGGGAGGCGACGCGATCGCGCTTCTTTATCTCGACGCGCCGTTCCCCGAACAGGTGCTCGCCAAGGTGCGCGCGCACGAGACGATCGATTCGGCCAAGCGGCTGAGGTTCGAAGTGTCGATGATATGAGAGCCGGCGGAGTTGAGAGGACGGGCCTTGGTCTGCCCTCTTCGCGCGTTCAGGCCGAGGTTCTTGCCGCGAGCTTGCGGCCGGAATGCTCGGCGAGCCAGATGCCGCCCAGCACCAGTACCATCGCCAGCGCGTGGTAGGACCGGAATTTTTCGCCGACAAGCACGACGGAAAGCAGCGTGCCGAAGATCGGCACGAGATTGATGAAGAGCGCCGCGCGGTTTCCCCCGATCAGTTCATTGCTGCGTATGTACAATATCTGCGAGAGGGCCGAGGGGAACAGCGCGACGTAGAAGGCGATCGCCCATCCGGTGAAGTCGGGGTATATCGCCCGACCCGTGCCGATCTCCCACCAGGCGAAGGGCAGCGCCGTGACGAAGGAGAAGAAGGAAAGCGCCAGCATGAGGCTCTTCCAGTGTATGTCCGGCTTGAAGCGCAGGAACACGGTATAGCCGCTATAGAGCACCACGGCGATCAGCATCATGCCGTCGCCTATGTTGACGCCGAGCGCCAGCAATTGCCGCGGATCGCCATGACAGGCCGTGATGGCGACGCCGGCAATCGTCGCGATCACGCCGAGAAGCTGCAACCAGGCCACGCGCAGGCGAAAGAGCAGGAAATTGATAAGGATCACCAGCACGGGCATGCCCGCCTGTTCGATCGATACGTTGATCGCGGTCGTGTAGACGAGCGCGTTGTAGAAGAGCGCGTTGAAGAAGGTGAAGCCGCAGGTGCCAAGGACGCAAAGCAGGAGCAGATGCCGGCGCATTTTCGGCCAATCGGCAAGAAACTGCTTCCAGCCGATGGCGGCGAGTATGCCGAACGCCAGCACCCAGCGCAGCGTCACCAGCATCATCGGCGATACGTGGCCGACCGCCAGCTTGCCCGCAACGGCGTTGCCGCCCCATAAGAGCATGGTCAGGAGCAGGTAGGCATAGGCGCGGTTCTGCATCTGAGGGCTTTCGGACGGGGCGGCAAATCGAACGGTCCGGCATAAGGGCAATAGCCGCGTGCGTAAATGCACCAGCGCCCAAAAATCCCGGTCTTTGCCGGAAGGGGCGTCGTCGCCATGCGGCATGTGCAAACGCCTGAAAGAAAAGTCGCGCATGCCGGCCGTTGCGGCTATAGAGGCGTGTATTTTTCAACCGGATGCCGGACGGCCGGCGCGCGCAAGGATCGATCATGGCAAATGTGGTTGTCGTCGGCTCGCAATGGGGCGACGAGGGCAAGGGCAAGATTGTCGACTGGCTGTCGGAACGCGCCGACGTGGTGGTGCGCTTCCAGGGGGGCCACAATGCCGGCCACACGCTGGTCATCGACGGCGTCAGCTACAAGCTTTCGTTGCTGCCGTCGGGCGTGGTGCGTCCGGGCAAGCTTTCGGTGATTGGAAACGGCGTCGTCTTCGACCCGCATGCCTTCGTCGCGGAACTGGGTCGGCTTGCCGAACTTGGCGTGCATGTCACGCCCGACTGCCTGAAAATTGCCGAAAACACCGCGCTAATCCTGTCGCTTCACAGGGAACTGGACGGCTACCGCGAGGACGCCGCCTCGAATACGGGCACGAAGATCGGCACCACGCGCAGGGGCATCGGGCCCGCCTACGAAGACAAGGTCGGCCGCCGTGCCATCCGGGTATTGGATTTGGCGAATTTGGATACGCTTCCAGCGAAGATCGACCGCCTGCTTACACATCATAACGCGCTGCGTCGCGGCCTCGGCCATCCGGAAGTCGGCCGGGATGCGATCCTCGGCGAATTGAGTTCGGTAGCCGATCGCATCCTGCCCTTTGCCGACAGGACCTGGCAGATTCTCGACGAGCGCCGCCGCGCCGGCGAGCGCATCCTCTTCGAAGGCGCCCAGGGCACGCTGCTCGACATCGACCACGGCACCTATCCGTTCGTGACCTCGTCCAATACGGTTGCCGGGCAAGCGGCTTCCGGCTCCGGCCTCGGCCCCGGCGCCATCGGCTATGTGCTCGGCATCACCAAGGCCTACACGACCCGCGTCGGCGAAGGGCCGTTCCCGACCGAGGACACAGGCGAGATCGGCGAATTCCTCGGCACACGCGGCCATGAATTCGGCGTCGTCACGGGCCGCAAGCGCCGCTGCGGGTGGTTCGACGCCGTGCTCGTGCGGCAGGCCGTCTCGGTCAACGGCATTAACGGTATCGCGCTGACCAAGCTCGACGTGCTCGACGGGCTTGCCGAGATAAAGGTCTGCACCGGCTACCGGCTGGACGGCCGGACCATCGACTACCTGCCGGCGAGCCAGGGCGCGCAAGCGAGGGTCGAGCCGGTCTACGAAACGCTGGAAGGCTGGCAGGAGACGACGCGCGGCGCACGCAGCTGGAGCGAACTTCCCGCCCAGGCGGTGAAGTATGTACGCTATATAGAAGAGCTTATCGGCGCGCCGGTGGCGCTTCTTTCGACAAGCCCGGAGCGGGACGACACAATACTTGTGACCGATCCGTTTCACGATTAGTTTCGAATATCGGCCTCGTTGCCTCGCGCGGGAGCCGGCGCAAATGGAAAGCATCTGAGCGAATGGCAGATTTTGTCGCGGTTCTGAAAAAGACCATCGGCGGTCTCGACGAAGCGAACGCGGATGTTCGCCAGAAGGTCTATGACAAGGCCAGGACCACGATTGCGGCCAAGCTCGGTCAGATGAACCCGCCGCCGCCGGCCGCCATAGCCGAGCGGCAGAAGAAGGCGCTGGAGGACGCGATCCGGGCGGTCGAGGCCGAGTATGGCGGCGACAGGGGCGGAAGCCAGGAACCAGCCGACGAACTCGAAGCGATCTTCGCCAGCCTGAGCAGCCCGGAACCCAAAGCGTCGCCCAGGCCACTCGAACCGGCCGCCCCACCGCCGCCGCCACAATCTGCGCCCCGGGAACGTGCGTTCCCCGAGCCGGCCGCCCTTGCAAACAGGCCACCGGAGCATTCCTCCGTCACCATGCCTTCGGCCTTGTCGGGAGCGCAGAAGCCGTCGGGGGCACCGCTTGCGGCACCCCACAGGCCCGCTGCCGCAACGAGCGCGACCGTTGATGAAACGTCGCGAAAGCAGCCGGCCGATCCCGATTCTTTCTTCCTGGAGCCGGGCGAGGATACTTTCTCCGGTGAAATCGCACCTCCCATGCCGGGGCGGCGCAGGGGAGCGGGCCTGCTGGTTGCGCTTTTGGCGCTGATCGTTATCGCCGGCGCCGCCTATGGTGCGTGGTTCAAGCGCGGGGATATCGCCTCGGCGCTTGGCGTGCAGCTTCCGGAATTCGCGCGTACGGGCCAACCGGCGCCGAAGAAGATTGCCACCACCGTCGAGCCCGCGCCGGCAAAAAAGACGGAGGCCGCGAACAAGGCCGGCCAGAAACCGGCCACGCCGCCTTCCGCCGAGGGTGCGGCCAAGGACGGCAAGCCGCCGGTCGATGTGCCGGCTACGGCCACCAAATTCACGCAGAGGCTGGCTGCCGATGGCACCGAATCCAATCCGGGGCCGGCCGCAGGCGAAGTGAAGATCGGTGAAGGCACGTCGGTCGCGGCCGCGACATCTGCCGAAAACAAGACACCGGCGGGGGAGAATGCGCCTTCTCAACCGGCGCCTGGCGCCGACACGGCCCGGGTTCCGGTTGCGCAGCGTGCGATCTTCTACGAGAAACGGACGAACACCGAGCAGGGGTCGGCGAATACGGGAACCGTCGTCTGGTCGATGGTGAAGGAATCGCCCGGCGGCGACTTGCCGCCCGAACCGGCCATTCGCGGAGAGGCGACGATCCCCTCCAAGAATCTGCAGTTGCGCATCACCATCCGCCGCAATGGCGACAAGACCCTGCCGGCCAGCCATATCGTCGAGCTGATCTTCCTGACGCCGGACAATTTCGATGGCGGCGGCATAGACAGCGTCCTTAGGATGGCCATGAAGAGCACCGAGCAGGCGGCCGGCAGTCCTGTCATCGGCATACCCGCCAAGATCGCGGATGGTTATTTCCTGCTGGCGCTGAACGACGGCAAGGCGGAGATCGAGACGAACACGACACTTCTGCGCCGCGCAGGCTGGATAGACATTCCCGTCGTCTACAAATCCGGCCGCCAGGCATTGATGACGCTCGAGAAAGGCATTCCCGGCGACAAGGTCTTCGACGATGTGCTGAGCGCCTGGCAGCAGACCCCGATCGGGCAGGAAGGGACGCCGGCGCCTGCCGGCGACAATGGCGGCGGGGACGGCAACAAGCCGGCTCCCGCCAACGGCTCCAATGGCTGACAGGGTCGGCGGAAGCTAAAAAAAGGCGTGCCCGCAGGCACGCTATCCAAAACATTTCCGATCCTTTCCGGATCGCAGAAACGCTCTAGCTACGGACGAGCTTCAGCCTCGATGGTTCGGAGCGATTGCGCCTGCCGCTTGGCGGCAGCCTTCACCGCGTCCTGCACCTTCTCGAAGGCCCGGACCTCGATCTGGCGGACACGCTCGCGGCTGATGGCGAACTCGCCGGAAAGCTCCTCCAGCGTCATCGGCTCGTCGGAAAGACGGCGCGCCTCGAAGATACGGCGTTCGCGTTCGTTCAGCACGGTCAACGCCTCGCCGAGCATGCCGCGCCGGTTTTCAAGCTCGTCCTGCTCGACCAGCATGTCTTCCTGGCTTTCGCGGTCGTCGACCAGCCAGTCCTGCCATTCGCCGGATTCGCCCTCGCTCGCGCGGATAGGCGCATTCAGCGACGCATCGCCCGAGAGACGGCGGTTCATGGAGACGACCTCGGCCTCGCTGACGTTCAGCCGGGTGGCGATCTCGCTGATCTGGTCGGGCTTCAAATCGCCGTCGTCGAGCGCCTGGATCTTGCCCTTCACCTTGCGCAGGTTGAAGAACAGCCGTTTCTGGTTGGCCGTGGTGCCCATTTTTACCAGGCTCCAGGAGCGCAGGATATATTCCTGGATCGATGCCTTGATCCACCACATCGCGTATGTCGCCAGCCGGAAGCCGCGCTCGGGCTCGAACTTCTTGACGGCCTGCATGAGGCCGACATTGCCTTCGGAGATGACCTCGCCGATCGGCAGGCCATAGCCGCGATAGCCCATGGCGATCTTCGCCACGAGGCGCAAATGGCTGGTCACGAGTTTGTGCGCGGCGGTAGTGTCGGCATGTTCGCTGTAGCGCTTGGCGAGCATGTACTCTTCCTGCGGCTGCAGCATGGGAAAGCGGCGTATCTCCTCGAGATACCGCGACAGACCGCCTTCGCCGGAAACGATACTGGGTAAGTTCTGGGCCATAAAGCACCCTCCCTTCTGATGACGCCTCCCGAGCGGGCAGGCGATTCTCAGGCTACCCGCCGTCGCGGCGCAGCCGACTACTCCATATATAGGTAGGAATCAGGCGAAATTACACCCTGCTCCGAACGACATATCGAATCGTACCGTAGTGCATGGCCAGCGCTTACTTCGCCGCACGGAAAGCGGCCAGAAGTTGCGCCATATCCTCGGGCATGGGTGCCTCAAATCGAAGCAATATGTGGGTCGTCGGATGGCGGAATGCAAGGAGCCATGCATGGAGCGCCTGCCGCCCGAAGCCGGAAACCAGGCCCTTCAGCGGCTCGGAAAGCCGGTTCGCCTTGCTGAGGAAGGCAGCGCCATAGTCGCGGTCGCCGATCAGCGGATGGCCGATATGGGCCATGTGCACCCTGATCTGGTGCGTCCGGCCGGTCTCCAGCCGGCATTCGATCAGGGCGGCGAGCGCGGTGGCGTCCGGCTTCTCGCCGAAGCGCTCCCGCACCGTGTAATGCGTCACGGCATGGCGCGCGTCCGACTGGCTTTCACGCACCACGGCCTGGCGGGTGCGGTCGCGGCCGGAGCGGCCGAGCAATGTGTCGATCGTTCCGGCCGGGCGAGGCGGCATACCCCAGACGAGCGCATGGTAGGCACGTTCCAGATCGCCCGAACGCCCATGGTCGGCGAATGCAGCCGAAAGCTCGCGGTGGGCATGGTCGGTCTTGGCGACGACCAGCACGCCACTGGTATCCTTGTCCAGCCGGTGCACGATGCCTGGGCGCCTGACCCCGCCGATGCCGGAAAGGCTCGACCCGCAATGGGCGATCAGCGCGTTGACCAGCGTGCCCGTCCAGTTGCCGGCGCCGGGATGGACGACCAGACCGGCCGGTTTGTCGACCACGATCAGTTCTTCGTCCTCGAAGAGGATGTCGAGCGGGATCGCCTCACCTTCGGGCTGTGCCGGTTCGGGCGGCGGTACGTTCACTTCGACAACGGTGCCGACAGTGATCTTCGCCTTGGCTTCCAAGACAGGCGAGCCTCCGACCGACACCGCCCCTTCCCGAATGAGTGCCTGGATACGGCTGCGCGACAGGCTAGGCGCCAACGCCTTCGCCAGCCACTGGTCGAGCCGTGTGCCGGCGGACGCGGGATCGACCTCAAGCACTTTCCTTGTGCCGCCGCCTTGGCTATCAGGGTCAGTCATATGCCAGCGCCCGGATGCTGAAACATGGCCGCACCACAATCAAACGACGATGAGAAGCCCCTCGACCCCGAGGTCGAGCGCGTGCGGCGTAAATTGCTGCGCTTCATGATCATCAATCTCGTCATCCTGTTCGTCGCCTTTGCGGCGGTGATCGGTGGGTTCATCTACAAGAGCAGCCATGCCTCCAAAAGGGCGGCGGGGCAAGAAGCAGAGGGCAGGGCACCTTCGGGCGCGGATGCCGTCACCGCCGCTATCGCCATACCGGCCGGGGCGCGCATCGTTTCCCAGACGCTGTCCGGCAAGGAAGCCCTCTTCAGTCTCGAACTGGCTGACGGAAGCCGTTCGTTCCTGCTCTACGATCTGGGGGCGGGGCGGACACTCGGCACCTACGCGGTCAAGCCCGAATGATGCCGTGGGGCGACCTGCCATGCGT
Source organism: Hyphomicrobiales bacterium (assembly GCA_030456445.1). Lineage (GTDB taxonomy): Bacteria > Pseudomonadota > Alphaproteobacteria > Rhizobiales > Rhizobiaceae > Mesorhizobium_L. Next base: position 161 of record JAKDNM010000129.1, on the reverse strand, counting down.
GCCCCAATGCGCGATAAAGGCATGAAGGCAAGCTGACGGCAACGGTTGCATTGCGGGCTTTTCCAACGTATATGGCGGTTTCGGCTGCGCCCATCGTCTAGCGGTCAGGACGGCGCCCTCTCACGGCGCAAACAGGGGTTCGATTCCCCTTGGGCGTACCA
>JAKDNM010000128.1 GCA_030456445.1 Hyphomicrobiales bacterium | reverse complement strand
GGGCAATTCGCCCTCCGGCGTCCTGAGATCAGCGAATTTCTTAGCCATCCGCCTTGCCCTTCAGATGGCGCGCAAGGTCGCCGAACGGGTCGCGCGAGGGCCGATCCTTCGGCGACTGGCCGAATGCCTCGTAAAGCTGCGGCACCTGGCGCACGGCAATGTCGAGTTCGGCGTCGGCGCCCGGCTGGTAGGCGCCGAGCAGGCGGATGTCGCGCGTATCCTCGAAACGCGAGATCATGGCGCGAAGCCGCATGACGAGGCTCTTCTGGTCGTCCGTCCATGCCTTGCCGGCAAGGCGCGAGATAGAGGCAAGCGGATTCACCGGCGGATAGCGCCCCTGTTCGGCAATGGCGCGGTCGAGCACCACATGGCCGTCGAGGATGCCGCGCACGCTGTCTGCAATCGGGTCGTTATGGTCGTCGCCGTCCACCAGTACGGACAGGATGGCGGTGATGGAGCCCGCTCCCTCGACGCCGGGACCGGCGCGTTCGAGGAGTTTCGGCAGGTCGGTGAAGACGGAAGCGGGATAGCCGCGCGCCACTGGCGGCTCGCCGGTGCCGGTCGCCACCTCGCGCAGCGCATGCGCAAAGCGGGTGATGGAATCGAGGATGAGCAGCACCCTGTCGCCGCAAGCCCGGAAAGTCTCGGCGATCCGCATTGCCGTTCCCGGCGCGTGCTTGCGCATCGTGGCGCTTTCGTCGCTGGTCGCCACGACCGCGACGGTCTTGGCCATGGCGCGCGGCCCGATCGTGTCTTCGAGGAATTCGCGCACCTCGCGGCCGCGCTCGCCGACCAGCGCGACGACGACGGTGTCGAAGGCATCGGCTGCTGCCAGCATGGCGAGCAGGGTCGATTTGCCGACGCCCGAGCCGGCAAAGACGCCCAGCCGCTGGCCGTAGCAGAGCGGTGTGAAGATATCGATCACGCGGACGCCGGTGACGAAAGGCGTGCCGACGCGCTGGCGGCCGAGCGCCGGCGGCGTCTTCAGCGCTTCGGCACTGTGTCTTTCTCCGGCGGCCAGCGGCCCCTTCTTGTCGATGGGACGCCCGAGCGCATCGACGGCCCGGCCACGCCATGACCGGGACGGCGCGACAACCAACGGTCCGAGGTCGAACACCGCATCGCCGACGCCGGCATCCGCCGCTACCTCGAACGGCGCCACGACGATGTCGCTGGCGTCGATCTGGACGATCTCGCCCATCCTCCGGCCCGCGCGCGAGCGCAGTTCGACGACATCGCCCAGACGCGCCGCGCCCGAAAGACCGCGCGCGCGGTAATGGGTCGGCGAAACCTCGGTGACACGCCCGCCATGAGCGAGAAGAGGCCGGCCGGAGACGAACTCGCTGAACGACTGCTCCAGCGCCGCCAGCATGTCCGGCCGCGCCGCTTGCGGAGCGGGCAGGGGGGCTTCGCCGCCTTCCATATCAGGCCCGAATCATCATTTCGAACCGAGGGTTTTTATGGCGTCATCCAGTGTCGCCTCGGATTTGCGCACCAGCGAAGCCGTATCCTCGAAGGTGCGCTGTACCATGATGAGCCTCGCCATCTCGCGCATGGGATCGACGTTCGACTGTTCCAGAAAGCCCTGTTCCACGCCGACCGTCGCGTCGTCCACCACCGGCGTCGGCCGGCCGGCCGGGATGACGCCGGAATTGCCGAAGCGCTGGATGTTGGGGCCGGCATCGAAGGTGAAAAGCCCGACGGCGGCAACGAGCTTGCCATCCTGCCGCAGCGTCCCGTCCTTGCCGGCGACGGGCGGGCCGTCATTGGGGTTGAGCTGGATCGGCGCGCCGCCGGCGTCGAGCACGGCATAGCCCTCATGCGTGACCAACTCGCCGGCCGGGCCGACGGTGAAACGGCCGTCGCGCGTCATGACCGTGCCGGCCGGCGTGGCGATGCCGAACCATGCGTCGCCCTGGACGGCGAAATCGTACGGGTCTCCGGTCCGGGTCAACCCGCCTGCCTTGGCGGAGAGGAAGTTCGTGCCGGAAGAAGCGAAGTCGACCGATTTGTCGCCTGTGCCGGTCATAACGTCTTCGAATTTTATGCCGGTAGCGCGGAAACCCACCGTATTGGCGTTGGCCACGTTGTCGGCGATGGTTTCGAGCCGCTTTTGCAACGCCATCTGCGCGGAGAGTGAAACATAGAGCCCGGTCGGGATACTCATCGGTCAGATCTTCAATTGCTGGATGCTGAGCAGGAGATTGGTGGAGATGCCCTGCGTCGTCGGCTGGCTGAACAATATGGCTGTCGGCGAGGATTGCTGCGCGGCCGACGGGTTGTCGATATCGTAGAGGCTGGTGAAGCGCTTCAGGAAATCGCCGAGCTTGGCGGGGTCCTGCAAATCCTTGATGTTGAGCTTGCTCTCGATCATCGAGGACTGCTTGTCGATGTCGAGCATGGCGGTCGCGTCGGGCAGGCGCAGCGCCGTGCGCACCACCTTGGCCAGCGCCTTGTCGGCGAGAATGTCGTAGGCGGAAGTGATGCCGGGAGCCTTGCGCTGGAAATAGAGCGCAAGCTGCACGCCCGGATTCTGCGCGCCGGCCTTGTCCTCCATCGTCTGGCGCATATAGCCGTCGACGGTGCCTTCTTCGGGAACGGAATAGGTGGTGGTCTCCTCGCCATGCGCGGCGAAATCGAAGGCGGCGGCGAAGGCGGCGTAGTTCTTGTCCGTCTGCTGGTTGGCGAAGCTCGCCGGATCGGAGACGCCGCCTTCCAGAATCTTGCGCATGAAGGTCTTGTCGCCGATCTTGGCGTCGAGGCCGAAAGCCTTCATGGCGTATGTGTAGACGGTATCGTTGTTGAGGAAATCGTCGATCGATTTCACATCGACGACCTGCTTCAGGTAATCCTGGGTCTGCTGTTGCAGGATCGGATTTTCCGGGGACACACCGTTCTGGATGGCGGTGAGCGCGTAGTGGTCGGCGACACCCTTCTGCGCCGCGACATAGGTCGTGGCGCCATCCTTGTCGGCGGCGAAATTGAACGCCTCGGCGAATGCCTTGTAGCGCGGATCGGTCAGCTTGTTGGCGAAACTGTCGGGGTCCGACACGCCTTCGTTCAGGACCTTGACCATGAATGCCTTGGCGTAGGTCATGTCGCTCAGCCCGAAGGCCTTCATGGCGTAATTGAAGAGCCTGGTGTTGTTGACGAAGTCGTCGACCGTTTTCACCTTGCCGATATTGGCCAGATAGTACTCGGTCTCGCGTTTGACCTGCGGCTCGTTCTCGACCTGCGTCGTCGTCCGCGCCATGTCGCGGGTCATCGACTGGTAGGTGGCGTAGGTGCTGGTCACGCGGCGGTTCCCGACTGCTTTTCGGCAATTTGGAACCCTAGAGCGCCTTGCTTGCGCGAAACTGTTCCGAGGTGCGATCGCTCCGCGTCTCGTGTTATTGTAGCTGGCGTCCGCCGGGAACGCTTTGGATGCGGCGGCAGGCGCGACCGACCGATTGCGGGAAGCAGCGTGACAATCATCGCCTCGCTAAAACTTTGGGCGCGCGCCATCGGGCGTGACGTCGTGGCTCTCTGGCTTGCCGCCCGCGACCCGCGCGTGCCCTGGTATGCGAAAGTCGCTGCCGGCGCCGTTGCGGCCTATGCCCTCAGTCCCATCGATCTGATCCCGGATTTTATTCCGATACTCGGTTATCTGGACGATCTGATCGTCGTGCCGCTGGGCATCCTGCTTGCCGTGAAGCTGGTGCCGGCCGAACTGATGGCCGAGTTTCGCGCGGAGGCGGCCCGTCGTTCAATTCCTTCCAGCCGCGCCGGTCTGGTCCTTATCGCGGCGACCTGGATCGTCGTAGCGGCGGCGCTGGCGTGGCTCTTCTGGCCGGAGCAGGCTTGAAATTTCAAAGGAGCCGCCAGCTTCCGCAGGTAGGACGGTCCTCTTTCAAGCCTCACACAAGGCACGGCCTGTATCCCGGAACCGCAAAGCGCATATCGGAAAGTTGGATTGTGGGCATAATCATTGGGCTAGTCGTTACGGTCGGCTGCGTGCTGGGCGGCTTCATGGCGCTTGGCGGCCACGTCAACGTGCTCTTCCAGCCGTGGGAATTCGTCATCATCATCGGCGCTGCCGTCGGCTGCTTCCTGGTCGCCAATCCGTTCACCATCGTGAAGGATGCCGGAAAGGCCTGCCTCGAGGCCTTCCTGCAGTCGGTGCCCAAGGAGCGGGACTATCTGGAGGCGCTCGGCATATTGCACTCGCTGATGCGGGAACTGAAGACCAAGACGCGCAACGAGGTCGAGGCGCATATCGACAACCCGACCGAATCAACGATCTTCCAGGCCTACCCGCTCGTCCTTCGAAACCACGAGCTGACGAATTTCATCTGCGATTATTGCCGGCTCATCATCATCGGCAATGCGCGGCCGTTCGAGATCGAGGGGCTGATGGACGAGGAAATCCACACCATCCGCCACGACGCGCTGAAATCCTATCATGCGATGACGGCGGTCGCCGACGGCTTGCCGGCGCTGGGCATCTGTGCGGCGGTGCTCGGCGTCGTCAAGGCGATGGGCGCGCTCGACCAGTCGCCGGAAATCCTCGGCGAACTGATCGGCTCGGCTCTGGTCGGAACGTTTGCCGGCATCTTCCTCTCCTACGCGGTGGTCGGCCCGATCGCCGCCAAGATCAAGGCGGTGCGCGACAAGAACAACCGGCTATACGTCGTCGTGAAGCAGACGCTGCTTGCCTATATGAACGGCTCGCTGCCGCAGGTGGCGCTCGAATTCGGGCGCAAGACGATCTCGGCGCATGACCGGCCATCGATCGATTCGGTCGAGCAGAGCACGCTCAATCTCGGCGGCGCCGAGCAGAAGAAGGCGGCCTGACAGGTGCGCGATGACAGCCGGAGCGCCGCATGACGATGGCTGAGGCGGCCACCCCTGCCGGAATGCAGCAACTCATCATCGAGAAGCTGGTCGGCGCGACCGGCGCGACCGACAAGGTGATGGGCGCATCGCGGTCGCTGGCGATCCGGGCCGTGCCGCTGGTCGCGAAAAGTATCAACGAGGGCCTGACCGAGCCGGTCGACTTGACGCTGAAGACGGCGGAGGTCGCGCGCATCGCCGATATCCGCCCCGGCCCCGGCGGCCATCACGCGATGACCATCGCGCCGTCCGCCGTTTCGGCGGACGCGCTGCTCCTTCTCATCGACGCGGGTGCGATCGCCGTCCTGGTAAGCGCGCTTTTCGGCGCCGACCCCGACATGCCTACCGTCCCGATCGAGCGGGACCTGTCGCCGACGGAACTGGCATTGGTCAATATGGTGTTCCACCAGATGGCGGTGGCGGTCAACGGGACCGGCGCCCGTTCGCTCGATATCCGCTTCCCGATCCCGCCGGCGGTCACCGGCGAGGAACTGCAAAAGCAGCTCCTGCGGGACGGGCCGGCGGCAAGGCTGGTCTTCGAGGTTTCGACCGCGACCGGCAAGGGTACGGTCGAACTGTTCATGCCGCATCGCGTGCTTCTTTCGCACCGCGCCGACGGCAGCGGAGGCGACCGGGCAACGGCGGCCAAATGGGGCGCGCATTTCGGCGAGGAGATCATGCGCTCGGCGGTCAGGCTCGATGCCGCCATCCCGATGGCGCCGATGACGCTCGGCGAGCTTGCCGCACTTCAGCCCGGACAGGTTTTAGAAATGCCGCGCGCGGCACAGGCGGAAACGCGGCTCTCGGCCAAGGACAAGACGCTTTTCGTATGCGAGTTCGGCAAGCTCGGCACCAACTATACGGTCCGCGTCCGTCATCCCTACGATGCCGGGCAGCAATTCATCGACGGGCTTTTCCCCGGCTGAGGGCCGGGAGAACCAACGGAGACAAGTATGAGCAAATCCGAAGCGAAGGCTGAAACCGCCGAGGTTCCCTCCGACATCGAGGAGGAACAGCTCAACCAGGCGATAGAGGATCTGCGCGGCGCGCTGCACGAGGAGACAGCCGCCGGCGACGGCGACCGGATGGCAAGCCTGCGCAACAACGCCATCATCATGAATATCCCTGTCGACGTCCAGATCATGCTTGGCAGTACCGAGATGCCGGTTTCGGAGCTGATGGCGCTTCAGAAGGGCTCCACCGTGGCTCTCGACAGGCGTATCGGCGAGCCGGTCGATGTGGTCGTCAACGGCCAGAAGATCGCCCGCGGCGAGATCACCGTGCTCGACAACGACCCGTCGCGGTTCGGCGTCAAGCTGACCGAGATCATTACCGTCGGCAAGACCCCGCGCTAAATCATCTTTCCATGGATGCCGCCTGATGAGCCAGTCCCTCAACCTGACCAAGCCGCAGAAGGCCGCCGCGATACTGGTGGCGATGGGGAAGCCGGCTGCCGGGCGTTTGCTCAAATATTTCAAGCAGGACGAACTGAAGGAACTGATCGACGGCGCCCGCGCGCTGCGCACCATCCCGCAGGGAGAACTGGAGCGGATCGTCGGCGAGTTCGAGATGGAATTCGCTGAGGGTGCGGGACTGCTCGATTCCGCCGCCACGATGGACACGATCCTGAACGAATCCTTCACTCCCGAAGAGATGAAGGCGATCCTGGGCCAGGACCAGCCGAAGGCGGTGGAGGCGAAGGGGCCGCCGCCGGTCTGGCCCGCCGTAGAGAAACTGGAGGCCGAGCGCGTTGGCGCCTTCCTCGCCCACGAGCACCCGCAGACGGCGGCGCTGGTCTTAAGCAACATGACGCCGCAAGCCGCCGCCAACGCCCTGATGACGCTTGCCAAGCCGGTGCGCGGCGAGGTCGTCAAGCGCCTGCTTGCCATGAACAACGTGCCTGAGCAGGCGAAACGCATAGTGGAGGACCAGATACGCGCGCGCATGCTGTCCGATGCTTCCTTCAAGGACAATACGGCGGGCCAGATCCGTGTCGCCGGCATCCTGAACGAGCTCGACAAGGACGACCTCGATGAGGTCATGGGCGAGATGCAGGCGGCCGGCACGATGGACCTCGATGCCGTCCGTTCGCGGCTCTTCAATTTCGAGGATATCGTCCAGCTTTCGCAGAAGTCGCGGGTAGCGCTGTTCGACGGGCTGGCGACCGATCTCGTCACGCTGGCGCTGCGCGGCTGCGAACAGACATTGGCGGAAGCGATCCTCTCCGCGCTCGGGCCGCGCTCGCGGCGCATGATCGAATCGGAACTCGCCTCGGAACCCGGCAACATACCGTTCGCGGACATCGCGCAGGCGCGCAAGAACATCGCCTCCACCGCCATCCGGCTCGCCAACGAAGGCGCGGTCCAGCTTCCCGGCACCGAAGACGTGCAGGAAGCGGCATAGTTCTTCGGGATAGGCCATGGCCGAGGACAGCGATCAGGAAAGCAAAACCGAGGAACCCTCGGAAAAGAAGATCCGCGATGCGATGGAGAAGGGCAATCTGCCTGTCTCCAAGGAATTGTCGATCCTCGCCTCCTTCGTGGCGATCCTGGTGTTCACGGTCTTCCTCGCGCAAGACAGCATCCTCGACCTTGGCGGTTTTCTTTCCGGCTTCCTCGACCGGCCGGAGGAATGGCCGCTCGCAACCGCGCACGACGTCGCCACGCTCTACCGCATGGTGCTGATCGAGATCGCAAAAAGTATCGGCGGCGTGCTCGTACTCCTGATGGCGGCGGGGCTTGCCGCGTCCGCGCTGCAAAACATGCCGCGCCTCGTGCTCGACCGCATCCAGCCAAAGGCCTCGCGTATCTCGCTCAAGGAGGGCTGGAAGCGTCTGTTCGGCATTCAGGGTTTTGTCGAGTTCGCCAAGTCGCTGGGCAAGCTCGGCTTCACGGCGATGTTCGTGGCGCTGGCGCTGAACGGGATCGTCCGGCAATTGCTTTCGGGCATGATCACGCAGCCCATCGAGTTCACGACCGTCATCAAGGAAGCCGCCACGCATATCCTCGTCGCCATCACACTGGTGATGACGGCGATCGCGGGCGCCGACCTGTTCTGGTCGCGCTTCAAGTGGCGGCGCGACCTCAGGATGACCCGGCAGGAGGTCAAGGACGAGTTCAAGCAGACCGATGGCGACCCGCTCGTCAAGAGCCGCATGCGCTCGCTGGCCCGCGACAGGGCGCGCCGGCGCATGATACAGGCGGTGCCGCACGCGACCCTCATCATCGCCAACCCGACGCATTTCTCTATCGCGCTGCGCTATGCCCGCGAGGAGACGGCCGCGCCGATCGTGGTAGCCAAGGGGCAGGATTTGCTCGCGCTCAAGATCCGCGAGATCGCGGCCGAGCACGGAATACCCGTCTTCGAGGACGTGGCGCTCGCCCGCTCCATGTACAAACAAGTTTCGGTCGATAGCATGATACCGTCACAATTTTACCAGGCGGTGGCCGAGTTGGTGCGCATCGTCTACCGCGACAAGCCGGCTCCAGCGTCGGGCAAGGCTGCTCATTGATAGGGAAGCGATGGACAGGCAAGCGCATTCGGAAACCCGTGAGGTCATTGTCGCCAAGGCGATCGAGAACGTCGTCGCCGAGTTGCGCATGGTCGATGTCGCCGACTATGTCGCGTACATAAAGCTCGAGCGCTTCGCCAACATATCGGATCTCGTGGCCTCTGCGGCGGAGCTTTATTTCATGCCCGGCACGCTGAGGCTCGGCCATGGCGGCGAAGCGGAGATCTGCTGGGCGGCGCCGCCGAAGATCGTGCTCGACCTCGAATTGCGCCCGCGCGGCGCCACGATCTATTTCACGCTCGCGCTTTCCGACAAGCATGCCGAGATCGACGTCAATTACGTCTCCTTCGACGAGCCGGGCAGCGACCCGCTTGCCAATACCGACTTCCTGGAAGCGGCGATAGCCGATGCCCGCATCCGCAAGACGCACGGGCATAGCGGGCTGGAAGCCGGCTTCCTGGAATAGGTTTCGGACCCAAGAGTATTTCCGGTTCCTCCGAATCGCAGAAACGCTCGATCGTTTGTTTCCACGAATTCCGGACCGAGGACCGGTTCCCACTTTTCCGGATTATGCTCTTAATCGATCAAGCCGAGCCGCAGCGCCTTGGCCACCGCATGCATTCGCCCGTTGGCGTTGAGCTTGCGGGCGGCGTCGGCCAGATACTGATTGGCCGTATGAAGCGAGAGGCGAAGCGCCCTGGCCATCTCCTCGCTGCTCAGTCCGTCGGCGGCGAGGCGGATGCATTCCCGTTCGCGCTTCGTCAGCGAAACCGTTTCCAAAGGCGCACCGCCATGCTGCCGGACGGCCGAGTCGAACAGGCCGAAGCATTCGCCATGGAAATCGGGCAAGGCCTGATCCGACAGGGCGAATCGCGCTCCTGTAAATACGACCAGACCGCACGCATCCTGTCTGGCGGCGACCGGAAACGCCACGCCAGCGATGCCGGGCAGGGGACCATCCACCCGCGATGCCCAGCGCAACCCCTCGAGCCCGCACGATGCCTCCCGTGCCCACCAGAACGGCCTGATCGAGCCTTGGGCGCAGCCGGCAAGCCAGGAAGCGCCGGCTGGCGCGATATCCGGAAAATCCGACCGGAAGATCGGGACCAGTTCCCCACCGCGCGCCCCGCGCGTGAGCGCGAACGCGGCGTGGCCGGTAGCGTCGATCCGCCGAGCCAGCTCCGCGCCGTAGTCGTCTCGCTCATCCGATCTCTCTGACGCGGAAATGCCTTGTGTCCGTGCCTTCACCTGGATCGCGCCGGTTACCGGCATCGGTCCCTCTCCCTCACAAAATGCCCCTGCGGATAGCGGTCGCCACAGCCTTGGCGCGGTTGGCTGCCGAAAGCTTGCGGATGGCCTGCGCGATATAGCGGTTGGCCGTGTTGGCGGAGAGGCCGACGATCAGCGCCACATCGTCGGTCGTCTTGCCTTCCGCCACCCAGAAAAGGCACTCGCGTTCGCGCTCCGACAGGGGGTGGGCCGGCTCGGCGCATGCGGCGCTGTCCGTCATTTCGGACAGAAGATAGGCGGAGCGAAACTGGGCCGCCGGGACGAGATTGCGGCGGATGCGGCCGGGGCTGGAGGCGGAGAAGAACGCGCAAGCCCGGCGCGCGCCGGTGCCGAGCCAGAGCGCATAGGCCTCATTGTGCCCGAAACGTGCAAGTTCTGATTCAGGGTCGCCGCATATCCTGCTGTTCGGGCTCGGGTTTTCGGTGAGCAAGAGCGGTTGCGACGCCGCGCCGAGCGGTGTCGCCTTTCGCACCAATGTGGCGAGGTGATCGAGCCCAACCATTTCGATTGCGTCATAAATCCAATTGGAGGCGAGGATGCGCACGCCCGAGCCATCCGGCCCGCGGCCTGTATCGAGGACCATGTAATGTTCGGCCGAGATGCCGAGGCATATCTGCATGAGTCCGATGGACAGGTCGCTTCGCCGCGTAACGGCCGATACTGGTTCTGTCGGTCTTGCGTATGCGATCGCGTTCATTGCCCGATTTTCGCCGGCGCGGCATATTCCGTCCGGCCTTACGGCCGCTCCGCGAATAGGTGCAGCCGGATATCGCCGTCGAACGGATAGCCGGCGGTGAGCGGAATGGACTCGGTCTAACGCTACTTGTGCCCCCGGACCGGCGAAGCAGGTGCATCGCCGAATCGCTCCCTAGTGATATGAATCGACAAGTGTACGGTCAACATAAAGTCGCGATGAGGGAGAATTTTATGCACCTGCCGAAGTGGCCTATCATGCAAACGGCCGGCTTGCCCTGCGTTCCTCCTTCAAGCGGGTCCTCGAAGAGGCCGAACCCTACTTCAAGCTGTTTCCCGGCTGAGCCGTAACGGATCGGTTCACAATTTTCCCGTGCGGATGGACCGTTAGCCGCCGCGGTGGCAAAATTGCGGGTTGCTCGAAAGCCGCGAGGTCCCTGATGAGCGATGTCGTCGCCAAGCCGCGTGTGGAGCTGAAGCCGAAGACCGAACGGCCGCGCCTGCACAAGGTGATCCTCGTCAACGACGATTATACGCCGCGCGAGTTCGTCGTGACGATCCTGAAGGGCGAATTCCGAATGAGCGAGGAGCAGGCTCACCATGTCATGATCACCGCGCACCGGCGCGGCGTGTGCGTGGTCGCCGTGTTCACCAAGGACGTCGCCGAAACCAAGGCGACCCGCGCCACCGAAGCCGGCCGCGCCAAGGGCTATCCACTGCAGTTCACCACCGAACCGGAGGAGTGAGGGAAGCG
>JAKDNM010000127.1 GCA_030456445.1 Hyphomicrobiales bacterium | reverse complement strand
TCCAAATGGAGAGCCAGTCCGTCCGTCCTGTAGCAAAGAGGGCTCTCAGCGTCGGCGCGACCAGAGGCGTCTTTTCCCGATGCCTTCGGGCCGGGCGTCCTGCGAGAAGAGATAGATGACGACCGCCACGCCGAGCATGAGCGCGTAGAAACCGAACAGAGCCGAATAGGTTGCTGCCGGCTTGCCAGGCACTGTTGCCGCGGCGGCGACGGCGCCTGTCAAGAACTGCATCACGCCGACGGTCCCCATCGAAAAGAAGTTCAAAAGCGCCATCCCGCGACCGGTCAGGTGCGGCGGCAGGTAGGCGCGCGCGTGCGCCATGATCAGGGCGTAGCTGGCGCCGAAGAGCCCGATCAGCACCAGCGAGACGGTCACCCTCGCAATGCCGCTTTCCGGAAACAGCGCGAGGAAGGTGACGACGAGTACCGACCCAGTATTACCGGCCACCGCCACCCATTTGCGGGTGCCGAAGATCGTGTCGAGCGGCCCGTAGACGAAGGAGCCCGTGACCACCGCGATTGCCATGAACAGCGTGACATGGCCGATAAGCAGTGAATCCGCGCCATGGATGTCGGCGAGGTAGGGTCCGGCCCACAGGCCCAGAATGCCGACCGACGGCGCATAGTTCATGCCGACCAGCGGGATGATCGGCCACAGCTTCCTGATCCGCAGCGCTTCGAGGAAGCCGATGAAGCCGACGCTTGCGCGCGGATTCTTCTCGATCTTCGGGTCGCTGACCAGCGCTATCAAGGCAAGGCCGGTCAGGAAGGAGACGGCAGCGAGCGCCAGCATGACGTGACGCCATCCGAAAAATTCCGCCGCGGCGGCGAGCGGCGACGTGCCGGCGACATTGCCCGCCGACCCGAAGGCGATCATCCACGATGTCATCACGGCCAGCCGGGCCGGCGGATAGGAATGGGCGAATATGAAGATGGACGCCATCAGGACGGGCGCGCAGCCGGCGCCCAGAAGCGCCATCGCCACCGTGATCATCCACGGCGCCGTAGCAAGCCCGAAAACGAGCGCGCCGCCGCCGCCGCAAAGTGCCAGCATCACCGCCACCGTCAATTTCGGCCCGTATTTGTCGAGGCTGACTCCAACCACGAACTGGAGAAGCGCGAAGGCCGCGAACCATGCGCCCGAAGCAAACGACAGGTCCGTCTTGGTGGCGCCGAGCTCGAGGGTCAGCGCTGGCGTCAGCACCGCCAGGAACGACCGGTAGAACTGCGACAGCACATAGGCGATGCCGAGGGCCGCTATACCAGCCATGAAGAGGGACCTCCGCGTCGGCGCGACCGAAACTGCTTTTCGGAATACGGATTCTTTGCTGTCGACCAGCGTCCGCTTACTAGCAGGTTTCGGTGAACACGCGACCGGGATTTTGGTCCTGTGCGGGAGAAAAACCTAGGACAGCGTGCCGTGAGAGGCCCGCTCCATCACTTCGATTCGCCATGCTTTGCCGTCTCCTCGGCGGTCGGGGCGACGCTTTCGGAGCGCTGCCGCGCGGGGCCGTGCGCGTCGACAAGATTATAGGCGGTGTTGACGAGGCCTATATGGGAAAAGGCCTGCGGGAAATTGCCGAGGAGCCGTTTGGAAACCGTGTCGTATTCTTCCGCCAGAAGGCCGAGATCGTTGCGCAGCGCAAGCAGGTTCTCGAAAAGTTCGGCCGCGTCGTCGAGCCGCCCGATCAGCACATAAGCATCCGCCAGCCAGAAGGAGCAGGCGAGAAACGCGCCTTCGCGCCCGCCGATGCCGTCATCGACATTTTCGGTGGAATAGCGCAGGACCAGACCGTTCTGGAGCAGTTCGTGCTCGATCGCCTCGATGGTTCCGACAACACGCGGGTCGTCGGGCGGCAGGAAACCGGATTGCGGGATAAGCAGGAGCGAGGCGTCGAGTGCCTCTCCGCCATAATACTGAACGAAGGTGTTGCGCTTCTTGTCGAAGCCGTTCTCGCAGATGTCGGCATGGATGGCCTTGCGGCACTCGCGCCAGTGATCGGTCGGCCCTTCCAGGCCGAAATGTTCGGCGGACTTGATGGCGCGGTCGAAGGCGACCCAGCACATCATGCGCGAATGGGTGAAGGCGCGTGCCGGCCCGCGTACTTCCCAGATGCCGCGATCCGGCTTTTGCCACACGGTTTCAAGATGGGCGAGGATAGATTTCTGCAACCGCCAGGCTTCCTCAAGCGGACTGAGCTCGGCTTCGCGGGCGGCGTGCAGGACTTCCATCAACTCGCCGAAGACGTCGAGCTGCATCTGGCCGGCGGCGGCGTTGCCGATGCGTACCGGCTTGCTTTCCTCATAGCCCGGCAGCCAGTCGATCTCGGTTTCCGTGAGGCGTCTTTCCCCCGCCACGCCATACATGATCTGCAATTGCCTCGGATGGCCGGCGACCGCGCGCAAGAGCCATTGTCGCCAGGCTTCCGCCTCGCTGCGGTAGCCGCCGTTCAGGAGCGCATAAAGCGTGAGGGCTGAATCGCGGATCCATGCATAGCGGTAGTCCCAGTTGCGGCTGCCGCCGATCGCCTCCGGAAGCGAAGTCGTCGGGGCGGCGACGATGCCGCCGGTCGGCGCGTAGGTCAGAAGCTTGAGCGTGATCAGCGAGCGCACCACCGCGTCGCGCCAGTTCTCGTCGTCATAGTCGAAGCTGCAGCGTTTCGACCATTCGCGCCACCATGTCACGGTGCGGTCGAGGCTCTCGTTGCGGTCGGGCACGAAATGCGGCGTCTTGTGCGAGCGATGATAGGAGAGCGTGAAGGGCACGCTCTGGCCTTTCTTCACGGTGAAGGCGCCGAGCGTCTTCATGTCGCGGCCGCCAAGGCCGATATGCGTGTGCAATTCCACCGTATCCGGCCCGGCGACCGCCGAGAGCCCGTAGTCGCGCCGCTGCACCCATGGCACCGTGCGGCCGTAATCGAAGCGCAGCACCAGTTCCATCGCCATGTCGACACTGCCCTTTTCGCCCTTGACGATGCGGACCACGTCCACTTTCTCCTCATCGTCGGTCAGCGGCATGAAATCGGTCAGCGTGACGGCGCCGGTGTCGGTCTCGAAGCGCGTTTCCAGAACCGGCGTGCCGGGGAGATAGCGGCGGCTGATGCGGCAGCGCTCGGAGCGCGGGGCGATCAGCCAGCGGCCGTTTTCCGGTCCGCCCAGTAGTGCTGCGAAGCAGGCGTCGGAATCGAAACGCGGCAGGCAGAGCCAGTCTATCGAACCCCCGCGCGAGACGAGGGCTGCGGAAATCATGTTGCCGATCAGGCCGTAATCCTCGATCGGCTTGGAGGGTGCGTTCTGTCGGGAATTCACGTTCTGGCGCCTCGGCCGGTCGCGGGGCGGGGGAGGAGATGAGAGGAAGGCATGCCGTTCAAATGTCGCGTTGCCTTCGAATTTCAACCTCGCCGGGCGGATTCGTCAACGACGGGCGCGCGCTTCCGCTGCCCCCCGTGTTGACGCATGCGGACATTTTTCGGAACCTCGGCAGCGGTCGACCCATTGCCTCGGGCAAAGAGGCGTTCCTTCTCGCGAAACGGTCAGCAGGAAATTCATCGGCAATGAAAGCAACGCGCCTCCGCGCAGACGGGATCATCGATCGCAGCCAGGCTGACTGGTACAAGGACGCGATCGTCTACCAGTTGCATGTCAAGGCGTTCCAGGACGCCAACAATGACGGCATGGGCGATTTCACCGGACTGATGCAGCGTCTGGACTATATCCAGGATCTCGGCGTCACCGCGATCTGGCTCCTGCCGTTCTATCCCTCGCCACTGCGTGACGATGGCTATGACATCTCCGACTACACCTCGATCAATCCGGCTTATGGGCGGATGCGCGATTTCCGCGCCTTCATCGCCGAGGCGCACAGGCGGGGCCTGCGCGTCATCACCGAATTGGTCATCAACCATACCTCCGACCAGCATCCCTGGTTCCAGCGGGCGCGCCTCGCCAAGCCGGGATCGGCGGCGCGGGATTTCTATGTGTGGAGCGACACCGACCAGAAATTCCCCGAAACGCGCATCATCTTCATCGACACGGAGAAATCGAACTGGACCTGGGACCCCGAGGCAGACGCCTATTTCTGGCATCGCTTTTATTCGCATCAGCCGGACCTCAATTTCGACAACCCGCGCGTGCTGCGGGAAGTCCTGAGGATCATGCGCCTGTGGCTGGACATGGGCGTGGATGGGCTGAGGCTCGACGCGATCCCTTATCTGGTCGAGCGCGAGGGCACCAATAACGAGAACCTGCCGGAGACGCATGTCGTCTTGAAGAAGATACGCGCCGAACTCGACGCGCATTATTCCGATCGGATGCTGCTTGCCGAGGCCAATCAGTGGCCGGAGGACACGCGCCCCTATTTCGGCGACGGCGATGAGTGCCAGATGGGTTTCCACTTCCCGCTGATGCCGCGCATGTACATGGCGCTGGCGCAAGAGGACAGGCACCCGATCACCGACATCATCCGCCAGACGCCGGATATCCCGGAAAACTGCCAGTGGGGCATTTTCCTCCGCAATCATGACGAGTTGACGCTGGAAATGGTGACCGACCAGGAGCGCGACTATCTGTGGCGCACCTATGCGGAGGATTCGCGCGCCCGCATCAATCTCGGCATACGGCGGCGGCTGGCACCGCTCATGCAGAACGACCGCCGCAAGATCGAACTGATGAACTCGCTTCTGCTTTCGATGCCCGGCACGCCGATCCTCTATTACGGCGACGAGGTCGGCATGGGTGACAATTACTATCTCGGTGACCGCGACGGGGTGCGCACGCCGATGCAGTGGTCGTCGGACCGGAATGCCGGCTTTTCGCGGGCCGATCCGCAGCAGCTTTATCTGCCCGTTATCCTGGACCCGGTCTACGGCTATCAGGCGATCAACGTCGAAGGGGAGAGCCGCGACCCGTCCTCGCTTCTCAACTGGACGCGGCGGATGATCGCCGTGCGCAAGGAGCACCCGTCTTTCGGGCGCGGCACGACCCTGCTGCTCTACCCGCGCAACCGCAAGGTGCTCGCCTATGTCCGCCAATATGACGGCGACAGCATCCTTTGTGTGGTCAACCTGTCGCGCGCCGCGCAGGCGGTCGAACTCGATCTCGCGCAATGGAAGGGCGCGGTGCCGGTCGAGCTTACGGGACGCTCTGCCTTTCCGCCGATCGGCGACCTGCCTTATCTCGTCACGCTGCCGGCCTATGGCTTCTACTGGTTCCTGCTGGCGGCGGAAGGCGAGGCGCCGCGCTGGCACCAGCCTCAGCCGGAAGTCCTGCCCGAATTCGTCACGCTAACGTGCCGCGACGGTCGGGTCGGCTCGGCGCTTTCCGGCCGCGAGAAGGCGCTTCTGGAACACGACATCCTGCCGAAATTCCTGCCTTTGCAGCAATGGTATGCGTCCGGTGACGGGCAGGTCGGAGAAGTCGAGCTTTCTATGTTAGCCGAAACGGCCGACGGCCATCATGCGCTTGCTTCGGCCGCCGTGACGGCGAATGGCGACGGCCATGAATATCTGCTGCCGCTTTCGGCGCTCTGGGGCGAAGAGCATCTGGATGCCGGCACCGCGCAGCTTTCGCATACGCTTGGCAAGCTTAGGCGCGGCTCGAAGGTCGGCGCGCTTATCGATGGGGCGTTCGACGCGGATTTTTCGCGACGGATCGTCGGCGGCATGCGCGGCGAAGCCGTGTTCGATGATATCGGGACAACCGTCTTTTCCGGAACGGAAACGCTCGGACGGCTGCCGGCCCTCGGCGACCCCTATCCGGTGGCCGTGGGTGCCGCCAACGTCTCGATCGCCTTCGGCGTCGACCTGGTGCTCAAATTCTACCGGCGCGTCCGCAGGGGCATCAGGCCGGATATCGAAATCCAGAGATTCCTGACCGAGCGTGCCGGATTCCTCCATACGCCGGCCTTTCTGGGCGAGATGGAGCACCGGCCCGAAACCGGCGAGCCGGCGACGCTTGCGGCGGCCTTCGCCTATCTCCAGAATCAGGGCAATGCGCAGAACGTCCTTGCCGATGCCCTGCAGCGCGATCTGGAGGATTTCGAGTTGGCGCCGGTGGCGGAAATGGCCGCTGCCGGAACGGGCTTCGCCTTTCCTCTGACGATCGGGTCGCTGCTCGGGCGACGGACCGCGGAAATGCATCGGGCGCTGGCAATCGATACCGACGATCCCGCTTTTACCGTCGAGCGGGTCACCCGCCGGCATGTCGAGGCGTGGACCGAGCGGACGGTCGAGGATTTTGACCGGATGCTTGAGCGCCTCGGGCGGCTGTCAAAAGATCTGCCGGAGAGGACGCTGACGACGGTAGAAAGGGTGTTGAAGGATAGCGAGATACTTCACTCCCGGCTCGGTGCGGCTTTCGAGATGCAGCCGGGCGGCGGCGTCTCGCGGGTGCATGGGGACTATCGTCTCGGCCGTGTCCTTCTGGCCAAGGACGATCTGGCGGTCGTCGGTTTCGGCGGCGCACCCGATGCCGGCCGAGACAAGACCTCTCCGCTCAGCGATATCGCGACCATGCTCCTGTCATTCCATGAAGCGGCGGCCAAAGCGTTGCACGCCGTTCAGCCCGCGCCGGAACGCGAGCCGGTGCTTGCGGGCAGACTGGCGGAGTGGAGCATCGCGGCGCGGCGCGATTTTCTTGTGGCCTATCATGAGCATATAGATGGCTCGCCGTCTCACCCGTGTGACGCCCGTTTTGCTGAAGCGCTGCTCCATCTTTTCGTCATCGGCCATGCGGCACGGGCGGTAAACGCGGCCATCGGGCAGGGGCCTGCACCAATCGAAGGGCCGCTTGCCGCTCTGGTCGAACTGGCCGACCGCAGGCTAGATAATTTCTGAGTATTCATAGGATCCGAGGCCGGCATGCATTCTTCCGTCGATCATTTTCTCGATGAACTGAAAAATTGGATCGAGATCGAAACGCCGACCCATGACCGCGAGGCGGTCAACCGTCTCGGCGCGCTCATCGAAAGCACCTGCCGCGCCGAAGGACTGATCGTCGACAAGGTGCCCGGCGCGCCTGGGCTCGGCGATACGATCCGCGCGCGAAGCATGGCGCCGGACGGACGCAAAAGCCTGCTGGTGCTGGCGCATTTCGACACCGTCCATCCGACCGGCACGCTTGCCGACGGCCTGCCGTGGCGGCGCGACGGCGACCGGCTCTACGGGCCGGGCACGTCCGACATGAAGGCTTGCGGCCTGCTCACTATCGAGGCGTGGCGGACGATCAAGGCCGAGGGCAGGGTGCCCGGCTATCCGATCACCTTCCTCTTCACGCCGGACGAGGAGATCGGCAGCCCCGGCTCGCGCGCCGTCATCGAAGAAGAAGCGCGCAACGCGTTTGCCGTGCTGGTCGTGGAAGCGGCGCGCGACGGCGGCAAGATCGTCACCGCGCGCAAGGGCGTGGCGCGCTTCACCGTCAAGGCCGAGGGCGTCGCCTCGCATGCCGGAACGGCCTTCGACAAGGGGCATAGCGCCATCAGCGAGATGGCGCGGCAGATCGCCTATCTCGACAGCCTGGTCGATATGGGCAAGGGCATCACGCTCAATGTCGGGCTGATCGATGGCGGCACCGCGCCCAATACGGTCGCCCAGTTCTGCACGATCGAGGTCGACGTGCGCGTGAAGACGCTGGATCAGGCCGAGCCGATCGTGAGCGCCATTCACGCGATCAAGCCGCACGATCCGAATGTGCGCCTGACCGTCGAGGGCGAGTTGAACCGGCCGCCCTTTTTCCCCGATACCGGATCGACGGCGCTGTTCGAGCACGCCCGCAAGCTCGCCGCGCCGATCGGCATCGATCTCGTCGGCATCCATGCCGGCGGCGGCAGCGACGGCAATTTCACCGCAGCCCTTGGCGTGCCGACGCTTGACGGGCTCGGCGTCGATGGGGCGGGCGCGCATACGCTTCAGGAACACATATTCGTGTCGAGCATCGAACCGCGCGTCGATCTGTTCGCCGCGCTTTTGGCCGGGACGACGCCGGCCGACGTCGCTGCGAACGGGGGGACTCGATAGGGGCTTGCATTCCGGTTCCGATCCGCGCGGAATGACGGAAACCACATCGCAAGGAGATGCTGATGGCCAGTCTGCTGGAAGGCAAGAATGTCGTCGTCACCGGCGGCACCGGCGCGCTCGGGCAAGCGGTCGTCGCCCGTTTCCTGAAGGCAGGCGCGATCTGCCATGTACCGAGCCGCAAGGCCGCGGATAGGCCGGCCTCCTGGGGTGACGGACAGGTCAGCATCGTTCCCGACATCGACTTGACGGACGAAGGGGCTGTGGGCCGCTTCTATGACGCCGTTCCGGCTCTGTGGGCGTCCGTGCATCTGGCCGGCGGCTTCGCCATGGCGCCGGTGGCCGACACATCGCGTGACGATTTCCTGCGCATGATGGAGATGAACGCGGCGACCGTCTTCATCTGCTGCCGGGCGGCGGCGGGCAACATGCGCAAGACGGGGAAGGGCGGGCGCATCGTCAACGTCTCGGCGCGGCCCGGGCTCGATCCGCGCAAGGGCGGCGGCATGTCGGCCTATGCCGCGAGCAAGGCGGCTGTGATCGCGATCACCCTGTCATTGGCCGAGGAACTGAAGAACGACCGCATCCTCGTCAACGCCGTCGCGCCCTCGACCATCGACACCCCGGCCAACCGCGATGCGATGCCGAATGCCGACACGTCGAAATGGCTGACGCCGAAGGCGGCGGCCGAAGCGATCCTCGGCCTCGCCTCGCCGTCCAACATGGAGATCAACGGCGCGGTGCTGCCGCTTTTCGCGCGGGCGTAGCCTCAGGCGGCCTCGACGCGGATATTGCCATCCTTCGACGCGGCATGGCGAAGCTCGCCGCGTTTGAGCATGAAATTCACATGCGCGTGCACCTCCGAGAAGGCGAAGCTTAGCTGGTGCGGGTCGAGTGCGCGGGTGAAGAGCACCGGCACGAGGTCCGCCACCGAATGCGGCTTCATCGCGCAGGCCTCGGCGATCAGGACGCAGCGTCCCGCATGGTGCTCGGCAAGTTCGTCGCAGCGCTCGTGCAGGCCGTGGAACGGCAGTTGATGGCCCGGCAGCACCAGCGCATCGGCGGGAATTTCTCCCTTGAGGCGCTTCAGGGAGCGGAGATAGAGACCGAGCGGGTCGCCGTCCGGGTTTACGGCCCAGACGCTGATATTGGGGGTGATCCGCGCGATCACCTGGTCGGCTGCCAGGAAAATATTCTCTGATGGGCAATAGAGCATCAGTTGCTCGGGCGCGTGGCCGTCGCCGGTAAGCGCCTGGAATTCGCGGCCCCCGATCAGGAGCGTGTCGCCATCGACGACGCGGCTGAAAGTCGGCGGCAGAGGCGCTACCATTTTCAAGTAGCTGTGGCCCTGTGAACTGACGAGATCGACTGTTTCCGGCGCCATGCCGTGGCGGGCATAGAAGTCGCGATAGGGCTTCGCGTCGAGCGAGCCGGGACTGAGCGAGATGGTCAGGCAGCCGAGATAGGAGGTCTGGGTGGTGAAAAGCGGCAGGTCATAGCGTTCGCACAGCCATCCGGCGAGGCCGATATGGTCGGGATGGTAGTGCGTCACGATCAGCCGTGTCAGCCGCCGCCCGGCCAGCGTCCTGCCGGCGAGCGCTTCCCACAGGTCGCGTGTCGGCTGGTCGCCGATGCCGGTGTCGAGCACGGCCCAGCCGTCACCGTCGTCGATCAGGTAGATGTTGACGTGATCGAGCCGGAAGGGAAGCGGGATGCGCGTCCACAGGATGCCCGGCGCCAGTTCGATGAACGAACCGCGCTCGGGCGGCTCCTCAGAGGGGAAGGAAAGGCGGCTTTCTTCGTTCTTTTTCAGCATCAGGTGCTCCTGCTTGCGGCGTCCGTACACGAAAACGAGGGACTGTGCAGCCCGTCATTTTGTCGACCGGGCTGGAACAGCGTAAGAGCGACGGTGGAACTGCCCGGCCTTGGCGATTTGCCGGATGGTGCCGCTCCGTCCGGCCGAAACAAGCGAGATGCCATGCCGACTGCGATCAATAGCGGAGATGCGTTCGCTTCCGACATAGATGGCCGCTACGCCTGGATGCGGCTCGGCGTTTCCATGCTCGTCGCCACCCTCGGTGGGGCCGGCATGTGGGCGGTGGTCGTCGTGTTGCCGGCCGTGCAGACGGAATTTTCGGTCGACCGCAGTGAAGCGTCTCTTCCCTATACGCTCGCCATGGTCGGCTTCGCCGTCGGCAATGTCTTCATCGGGCGTGCGGTGGATCGTTTCGGCTACATGTTGCCGGCCATGGTTGCCGCGATCATGATGGGCCTCGGGTTCGCGGCCGCCTCCGCAAGCACGTCGATTACGCAGTTCGCACTGGCGCACGGTTTTTTGATCGGCATCGGCACCTCGGCAACCTTCGGGCCGCTGATCGCCGATCTGTCGCATTGGTTCCGGAAGCACCGCGGCAAGGCGGTCGCCGCGGCGGCCTGCGGCAATTATCTGGCTGGCGTGATCTGGCCGATCGTCATCGAGGCCTTCATGCGTTCCGGCGGATGGCGGGAGGCCTATCTCGGCGTCGGCATCATATGCGTCGTGGCCATGGTGCCACTTCTGCTCCTGTTGCGACGCAATTCACCCCATCATGCGGCCTCGGCCGAGGCGCGCGCCCGTTCGGCCGAGCATGTCAAGCCGATCTCCGTTTCGCCCGCCACGCTGCAATTCCTCCTGATCATCGCCGGGCTAGGCTGCTGCGTCGCCATGTCGATGCCGCAGGTGCACATGGTCGCCTATTGCGCCGATCTGGGCTACGGGGCCACCGCCGGTGCGCATATGCTGTCGGTGATGCTTGCCGGCGGCGTAGTCAGCCGGCTTTCCTCGGGCGTGCTGGCCGACCGCATCGGCGGCATCCCGACGCTTCTCATCGGTTCCATCCTGCAATGCGTGGCCCTGTTCCTCTACATTCCCTTTGACGGGCTGGCCTCGCTCTATGTGGTGTCGCTGGTGTTTGGCCTGGCGCAAGGCGGCATCGTGCCATGCTACGCCATCATCGTGCGTGAATATCTGCCGGCGGCGGAAGCCGGCAAACGCGTCGGCATCGTCATCATGGCGACCATCGCCGGCATGGCGATCGGCGGTTGGGTGTCGGGTTGGATCTACGACCAGACGGGCTCCTACGAGGCGGCCTTCCTGAACGG
>JAKDNM010000027.1 GCA_030456445.1 Hyphomicrobiales bacterium | reverse complement strand
GCATCGTTCGCAATGATGAGGTCAGGGGTTCGATTCCCCTCAGCTCCACCAGTTTTATCCCGGCCGAATTCATTCGTGTCGGGCGGAAGGGATATCGGCCATGCCGTCACCTTCAGGCGGCGTGTTTTCTTCGTCATTGTCCGGCACGAGCACCTTCAATGCGCCCGGGAGGATCCGGATCTTGGTTTCCGGTTCGAGAGGCCGGAGTTCTCCGTCGATCACGCAGCTCTGGCGACGACGGCTTTCTATCTTCAGGATCACCGTTTCCGTCTCGTGGATTTCGACCCGATCGCTGGCACGCCAGCGACCGAGCGCCGCCGTCAGGCATAGAAGCAGCAGGTGATGGCGGCGGCTGGCGCTGGTGATATAGACTCCGAGCACGCCGCCGTCCGGCCGGTCCGCGTAAGGAAGGTGGCCCTCACCATAAAGATTGTTGGATATGGAGATGCCCGCCGTCCTGGCGACAATTTCGTTATGAGGCATCTCGATCGTCACCTTGAGCCGGACGGGATTGCGGATCGTATCGAGCGCGGCGCGCAGCGATGCGCCGATTTTCCCCAATCGGGATGAGAACGCCATGCGCGAGCGCATCTCTACGATGCGCGGGTGCATGCCGACGGAGAACTGGTGAACGAACGGCCTTCCATTGGCGATCGCGATATCGGCGTTCCGTATGCGCCCCGCCGCGAACGCCGCGATCGCGCCATCGAGTGAAAGCGGGATGCCAAGCGATCGCGCAAACAGGTTCATTGTCCCGGCGGGCAGCACGGCCAACACCTTTCCACTCCCCATTACGCTTGTGGCCGCGGCTGAGACGGTACCGTCGCCGCCACCTGCCATGACGACGTCGGTGCTCTCGTCCCGCTCCGCCTCTTCAAGCGCAAGCGCAAGTTCCTTGCTCGTGACGATCCGCGATTTCACCGTATGGCCGGCATCCTCCAGGGTCCGCCGTGTACGCTTGATGAAATCCTCTACATCGAGCGATCTGAACGTACCGCCATCCTTGTTGAGAACCATCAGGAAATTCATGCGTCCGCCCTCGGCCTATCCCGTCCGGCGGGTCCCCGCCGGCATGGATAACGCACGGGCATGCCGCTGGTTGCCAGTCCAGATACGGCATCGGATACGGAACAAGTGCCAGCCGATAGCGTTTCGCAAATGCAAGGGCCGCGCCTCAACCCTCCTGGACAGTCCGGTGTGAGACACGGCCCCGTACATGAAAACATGCACAAGGAGAGAGATACCATGATCCGCACCCTTTTGGCGACCACGACCATCGCCGCCCTTCTGACGACGGGCGCGGCGCTTGCCCAGACGACCACCCCCGACACGACTGCTCCCGACACGGCTGTTCCGAGCGCGCCGGCAACACAACCGACGGAACCGGCCAACCCTCCGGGCATGAAATCCGCCGATGAAGTCAAGGCCAAAGACGAAGCGCAAACGGACGGGCACCTCGCATCGAACCTCATGGGCGCTTCGGTCTATAACAGCGCCGGCGACAAGGGGCAGGAGATTGGCAACGTCAACGATCTGGTGCTCGATAAGGACGGCAAGATCGTATCCGTCGTTGTCGGCGTAGGCGGCTTCCTCGGCATCGGCTCGAAGAATGTCGCCATCGACTATTCCCAAGTGAAATGGGAGCAAGGCAACGGCAAATGGTGGGTCATCGTGCCGACCACGGCCGATCAGTTGAAGGCGTTGCCTGATTTCGATCCCAAGCCCTATCAGGCCGAGCCCGCCGAAAGCAACGCCACAGGTACCGGCACGACGGGGACGGGGATGGGCGCCCCAACAACTCCCGCGCCATCGACCGAAGGCAGCACGAGCGGCTCGGGCGGTTGACGCGATAAACGTTACGGCACAGGCACGAAGACGCCTCCGGAAAAGGCCCGCCCTCGCGGCGGGTCTTTTTTCGTTCCGGCTGGCTTTCTGGCGGCCACACGGTAAAAATTGGACAACAGGAAGCTCCCCGGCAGTACCAGAAACGGAAACGAACCGCCGGCCGGCGCAAAAGCAGGGGCGCATGCCCCATTCGGGCCGGCCGGCAGGCCCGGGCTTGCCCCGCTTCGGCGCAATGGTTACATGTCGCGCTGGCCACGCGGAGACCTCGATGCTCGCACTCATTCAAACGATCGTTCTGGCGCTCGATATCTATTGGTGGATCATCATCGGCGCCGCCGTCTTTTCCTGGCTCTATGCGTTCAACGTCGTCAATCCGCGCAACGAATTCGTCGGGATGATCGGCAACATGCTGTTCAAGATGACCGATCCGGTCTTGCGGCCGATCCGACGCTATCTGCCGGATCTTGGCGGCATCGACATATCCCCGATCATCCTGCTCCTGCTCATCTTCTTTATCCGCCAGTTCCTGCTGACAACCGTCGCGCCCGCGATCCTCTGAAGGCCGCAATGGCGCAGAAGAAGGCCTTTGAAGTCGACAGATGGCTTTCACGCCCGGAACCCTCGTTCCGGCTGGTGTTGATCTACGGCCCCGATCGTGGCCTCGTTTCCGAGCGCGCACGTGTCTTTGCGGCAAACACCGGGCTGCCGCTCCACGATCCGTTCGCGGTGGTGCGCCTGGAAGCCAATGAACTCGACCAGCAGCCCGGCCGGCTGGAAGACGAGGCGCGCACCGTGCCGATGTTCGCCGAAAACCGCCTGATCTGGATAGCCAACGCAGGCGCCCAGAAAAACCTCGGGGCCGACGTCAAGCGGCTTGCCGACAACCCGCCTGCCGATGCGATCATCCTCATCGAGGCCGGTGAACTGAAGAAGAACGCACCGTTGCGCACCGTTGTCGAAGGGGCGAGCGCCGCCATGGCGCTGCCCTGCTATGCGGACGACGCCAGGGCCATCGACGCGCTGATCGACGGGGAAATGGCGAAGGCCGGGATGGCAATCGCCCTCGATGCACGGCAAATGCTGAAATCGAGTCTCGGCGGCGACCGGCTGGCCAGCCGTGGCGAGATCGCCAAGCTTCTTCTCTATTGCCTCGGCAAGGAGCGGATCGAGACGGAGGATGTCCTTGCCATGGTCGGGGATGTATCCGCTTCATCCAACGACGACGCGATCGACGCCGTACTGCTGGGCAAGGCCGCCGATCTTGACCAGGCACTGGCCCGGCATGCGGCCGCCGGCGGACCGCCCTTCCAGATGCTTGCATCCGCGATCCGCCAGTTCCAAAACCTGCAGACGATGCACAATGCCATGGAACGCAAGGGACAGAGCGCGATTGCCGCTGTCGCTTCGGCCCGGCCGCCCGTCTTCTTTGCCCGCAAGAAGACGGTCGAAACCGCACTCGATCGCTATGACGGCAATAGCATCGTAAGGGCACTCGACCGTCTGCGCGACGCCGTATTGCAGACGCGTCGGCGCCCGGAGCTGGCAAAGTCGGTGGTCGAAAGAACGCTTCTTGCCCTCGCGATCGAGGGACGCCGCCCTCGACGGTGAATTATTTATAATTTGCCGGCTAAAGAAATGTCAGCCTTTTAGCCTCCGACACAAATCGTCGAGTTGCTCGAGCGAGCGATAGGCGATGCGCATCTCGCCGCCATTCTGCTTGTGGCCGATGACGACGGCAAGGCCCGTCACGTCGGAAAGGAGCTTTTCGAGAGCGACAGTGTCGGGATCTTTTTCCGGGCGCACCATCGTCGCTTTTCGTGCATGGTCGCGCACGGGCTCTTGCGCCAGCGCCTCCGCCTGTCGTACCGATAAACCGCCCTCGACAATTCGCCGCGCCAGCGAAGCAGGATCGTCCGCCGTAACGAGCGCTCTCGCGTGGCCGGCCGACAGAGCGCCGTCGACAAGCATCGCGCGCACGTCCTCGGGCAGCTTCAAAAGCCTGAGCGTATTGGCGACATGGCTTCGGCTCTTGCCAATGACCTGGCCTAGATCAGCCTGTGTGTAACCATGATCGTCGATAAGCTGCTGGAATCCCGCCGCTTCTTCCACCGGGTTGAGGTCGGCGCGCTGGATGTTCTCGACGATCGCCAGTTCCAGCGCTTCGCGGTCGCTGACATCGCGGATGATCGCCGGTATCTCCGTCATTCCCGCAAGCTGCGCCGCCCGCCAGCGCCGCTCCCCGGCGATGATCTCGTAGCGGCCGTCGCCTCCGGCGCGCCGCACCACCACCGGCTGCACCACCCCATGCTCACGGATCGACTGGCTGAGATCGGCAAGATCTCCATCTGCGAAGCGCCGGCGCGGATTGCGCGGGTTGGGGGATATCAGTTCGATCGGCAATCCGCGATCGGCAGCCACGGGCGCAGCCGCCGCGGCAACCGGCTGATCCATGTCACCGATCAGCGCGGCGAGACCCCGCCCAAGCCGTCTTCTGGAAGCGTCTTCGTTCATCTTCGATGCCCTTGGTCGGAACCCGTCATGCTGCCCGAAGCCTCCGCTCCCGGCGGATCACCTCCGATGCAAGCTGGAGATAAGCCTGACTGCCGGAGCATTTCAAATCATAAAGGATAGCCGGCTTACCAAACGATGGCGCTTCCGACACGCGCACATTGCGCGGAATGATCGTCTCATAGACCGTGTCGCCCATATGGGCGCGCACGTCCTCGACGACCTGATGTGCCAGATTGTTGCGCCCGTCATACATGGTCATGACGATGCCCTGGATGGTCAATCGGGGATTGACCGTGCGGCGTACCTGATCGACCGTTTCCAGTAACTGGCTCAACCCCTCAAGGGCGAAGAACTCGCATTGCAGCGGCACGAGCACGGAATGGGCAGCCGACATCGAATTCAGCGTGAGGAGGTTAAGCGAAGGCGGACAATCGATAAGCACATAGGAAAAGCCGCCCGGTTCGCCGGCGTTGCGATCAAGCGCGGCTTTTAGCTTCAACGCCCGGTCGGTGGAAGCGGCGATCTCCATCTCGACACCGAGCAGATCGAGCGTCGAGGGGATGATCGACAGGCCGGGCACGACTGTCGCGACCGCCGCGTCGGCCACCTCGGCGCTTCCCACGATGACATCATAGGAAGAAACCGCGCGGTTGCGGCGATCAATGCCGAGCCCGGTGCTGGCATTGCCCTGTGGGTCGAGGTCGATGATGAGAACGCGCTCGCCGATCGCAGCCAGGGCGGTGGCGAGATTGATCGCCGTCGTCGTCTTGCCGACGCCGCCTTTCTGGTTGGCGACAGTGATGATCCGGGGTGCGTTTACCATGGCGTCAAGCGCTCATTGCCAAATGTTCGTATGGTTTCAGCGGGCGCGCAGATTACGAATCTCCAGAATCCGGCCTTCACGGTCCACCATGCTTCGATGTTCTACCAGATCGAAACGCCATGCGTCACCGGCTTCTTCGATTTCGGATGCATAATCCCGACCTTTGTGAAAAAGACCGAGCGCACCGTTCGCCAGCCAGGGAGCGGCGAGCCCCAAAAGATTCGGAAGCGGCGCCAGGGCTCGCGCAGTGACAATTTCCGGTGATTCCACAAGGGTGTAGGCCTGCTCGATGCGCACCGGATGGACCCTCACCGAGGGGCAGTCAGCCAGAGTCGTCTTAAGAAACGCTGCCTTCTTACGGTTGCTTTCCACCAGGTCGATGTGAAAGGAAGACCGATCCCTGAGCAGAATAGCGAGAACGGCGCCCGGAAAGCCGCCGCCCGATCCTATGTCGAGCCATCGCACCGTTTCAGGTGCGAATCGAGCGAGCTGGGCGCTGTCGAGTATATGCCGCGCCCAGAGGTTGTCGAGCTGCGACACCGCCGCCAGATTTATACGCGCCGACCAGCGCCGGAATTGTTGCTCGAACAGTTCAAGCCGGTCGGCCGTTTCACGTGAAACATTCCCGGCGATCTTTTGCAACGAGATGAGGCGGTCGTCGCTCAAGCGGCCGTGCCGGGGCGGACCCGCTCATGCGCCTGGGCGTGGGTGAGGACGATTGCCAGGGCGGCCGGCGTCATTCCGTCGATCCGCTGCGCCTCGGCAAGAGAATCCGGCCTGCGTATGGCAAGCTTCTGCTTCAGCTCGTTCGACAATCCCGCCATTGCGGCATAGTCGAGATCGACCGGGATCGACCTTGCCTCCTCGCGCTTAAGCAACGCCACATCCGCTTCCTGTCGATCGAGATAGACGGAATATCGCGCATCCGTCTCCAGCCGCTCCGCAACCCGCCCCGGGATAGCGTTCAATTCAGGCCACACGGCAGCCAGTCGCGAGAGGCTCAAATCCGAATGGCTGAGCAGCTCGAATGCCGAACGGCGGACTCCGTCCTGATTGATCTCCAGCCCATGCTTGCGAGCCTCGTTCGGAGTCAGTGTAAGCCCGTCCAGCAATACCCGTGCCCGACTAAGCAATTGATCCTGCAGGCTGAACCGCTCGCGCCGCTCCCCAGAGACGATGCCCAGTTGGATCGCGCGGGGCGTCAACCTCTCGTCGGCGTTATCCGCCCTGAGTGAAAGCCGGTACTCCGCGCGAGATGTAAACATCCGGTACGGCTCGCTGACGCCACGAGTGGTCAAATCGTCGATCATCACGCCGATATAGCTATCGCCGCGGCCGAAACGGACGCCTTCCTTCTCGCCGGCCACCCGCGCGGCATTGATGCCGGCGACAATTCCCTGCCCGGCCGCTTCCTCATAGCCTGTCGTTCCATTGATCTGACCAGCAAGGAATAGGCCCCGCACCTTTCGCGTCTCCAGCGTTGGCTGCAACTCGCGCGGGTCGATATGATCGTATTCGATCGCGTAGCCCGGCTGTAGCATATGTGCGTGCTCCAGCCCCGGAATCGTAGCCAGCAGCTTAACTTGCGCATCTTCCGGCAACGAGGTCGAAATACCGTTCGGATAGACCGTGTGGTCGTCAAGGCCCTCGGGTTCCAGGAATATCTGGTGTCCGTCCCGATCGCCGAACTTCACGATCTTGTCCTCGATGGAAGGGCAATAGCGTGGACCGATCCCCTCGATCGCGCCGGAATAAAGCGCCGAGCGTTGCAGATTCTCGCGAATAACGGCATGCGTCCGCGCCGTCGTCCGCGTGATCCCGCATTCGATCTGCGGATTGACGATTCTGTCGGTCATCAGCGAGAAGGGCAACAGTTCGGCATCCGCTTCCTGCCGCCCCAGCTTGGCCCAGTCTATCGTCCGTCCGTCAAGCCGCGGCGGTGTTCCCGTCTTCAATCGTCCGAGCCGGAAGCCTGCCCTTGCCATGGTGGCGGAAAGACCCGTTGCCGCCTTTTCGTTGATCCGTCCAGCCGGGATTTTTCGCTCGCCGATATGGATCAGCCCGCGCAGAAACGTCCCCGTAGTGAGCACGAGCGCGCCGCAACGTATCTCCCGGCCATCCGCCAGTCGCACCGCTTCCAATCGATTATCCGCGATCGAAAAATCGGCAACTTCACCGATAACCACGTCTAGCGCGGCATCGCTGCCGATAGCGGCCTGCATCGCCTGCTTGTACAGCTTTCGATCAGCCTGCGTGCGCGGCCCGCGGACCGCAGGTCCCTTTCGTCTGTTGAGCAGCCGGAACTGGATGCCGGCCGCATCCGCCACCCGGCCCATCAATCCGTCAAGCGCATCCACCTCGCGCACGAGCTGGCCTTTCCCGAGCCCGCCTATAGCCGGATTGCACGACATCGCCCCGATGGTCTCGAACGCCATCGTCACCAGTGCGGTCGATGCACCGGACCGCGCCGACGCGGACGCGGCCTCGCAGCCGGCATGGCCGCCGCCGACGACGATCACGTCATAGGAGGGCTTTGGTTCGGATATCCGCATAGTGGCGCGACCAATGTGCAAATCGCGGCGGCCTGTCAAGACAATCCCGCACGGGGTTGTTTCACGTGAAACGTTCAGCAGTCTTGAAACAGAGATGTTTCACGTGAATCAATCCCAAATGGCCAGTCTCGAATCATTTTCCGATGCAGAAGTTGGAAAAGATCACGCCAAGCAACTCCTCTACATCCACCGACCCGACAATCCGCCCAAGCGCGTCGCTCGCCTGTCGGAGTTCCTCCGCCTGCAATTCGAGGCCGCGACGGTCAAGCGCCTTCGCCAGCAGCGTCCTGCAGCGGCGAAGAAGTTCGACATGCCTGAGCCGTGACGGCAGCACGCCGGTCGTGGATGCCGCCTCCTTCGCCATCGTGGTCAACGCCTCGATCAAACAGTCAAGTCCGCTCCCGGTAAAAACGGAAATTGCATGATCGCAGCCCTTGACCGGCGACGCGCAAGCCAAATCGGACTTGGTTCCAATCTTCCATATCGGAACGCTACCGAATCCATACCGAATCACAATCGGATCAGAAAGATCCGTCAAAAGCAGGGCCAGATCGGCTTCCGCCGCCCGCGCCCGCGCCCGCTCGATCCCGACCGCCTCAACCCTTCCCGCATCCTCCCGCAAACCGGCCGTGTCGGTCACCAAAACCTTTACGCCGCCGAGATCGAGTGGCACCTCGATCAGATCGCGCGTCGTCCCGGCCTCTTCCGTCACGATTGCCACTTCGCGCGAGGCCAGTGCATTCAACAGGCTCGATTTGCCGGCGTTGGGTGCTCCGATGATCACCACGCGAAACCCCTCCCGGATGATTTCCGCACGATGATAGGACGCCAGATGCGCCTCGATTTCCTCCATAAGCCGACGCATATCGGGCCATGCGGGCGACGACGGCGCATCGCCAATATCGGCTTCGTCGGCAAAGTCGAGCTCTGCTTCGACCATCGCACGCGCATGCAGGATCCGTTCGCGCCATCCCCGATAGAGAACCCCCTGCCGCCCCGCCGCATTCGCCTGAGCGAAGCGCCGCTGCGTCTCCGTCTCCGATGCGACCAAATCGGCCAGCGCCTCTGCACCCGCCAAGTCAACCTTGCCGTTTAGAAAGGCCCGTCGCGTAAATTCGCCGGCTTCCGCCTGCCGCAACCCGTCAACCGCGCCGAGTTCCCTCAGGAGCGCCGAGACAACAGCTCTTCCGCCATGCGCATGCAGTTCGGCCACATCCTCCCCGGTAAAGCTTCCCGGTCCTGAAAAGAAAAGAACAAGCCCACTGTCGATGATTTCCCCGTTCGCCCCGCGGATTTTTCTCAGTCCCGCCCGCCGTTCCACAGGGACGCTTCCACACAGTCTCTCCAGTGCGCACCTCCCCCCGGCCCCGGAAATGCGGATCACCGCAACACCGGACGGCAGCGCGCCGCTGGACAAGGCAAAGATCGTATCCGCCAATATCGTTTGCTCCATTGCGTCCCAAGACCTACGTACCGATAAACCATGGAGCCCTTCATGCCCCTGCCTGCTGAAAACCTGCTCTCCGCCGAGGCCAGCCCCTATCTGCGCCAGCATAAGGACAATCCGGTCCATTGGCGTCCCTGGTCCAAAGATGCACTGGCCGAAGCGAAGGAAACCGGTCGTCCCATCCTGCTTTCCATAGGCTATGCCGCCTGCCACTGGTGCCACGTCATGGCACATGAAAGCTTCGAGGACGAGTCCGTGGCGGCGCTGATGAACCGTCTCTTCGTCAACATCAAGGTGGATCGGGAGGAACGCCCAGACATCGACCAGATCTATATGGCAGCCCTCACCGCAACCGGCGAGCAAGGCGGCTGGCCGCTCACCATGTTCCTGACGCCGGAGGCCCAGCCCTTCTGGGGCGGCACTTACTTCCCGAAAGAGCCGCGCTACGGCCGCGCCGGCTTCACGCAGATCCTCGACACAATCCACCGCGCCTGGCAGGAAAAGAAGAGCGAAATCACCGCCGACGCCGCCAGGCTCACCGCCCATGTCGAAAGACAGCTCGCACAGAGCCGCGATCCCTCGCCTCTTTCCGATCAGCAAATCACCGCTCTTGCCGAACCCTATCTCGCCGCGATCGACCCTCTGCACGGCGGCCTCACGGGTGCCCCCAAATTCCCCAACGCGCCGATCATGACCACGCTGTGGATGCAATGGCTAGAAAGTGGCGACGCGCGCTACCGCGACGCCGTGCTCCATTCGCTGCGATCGATGCTGAATGGCGGCATCTACGACCATGTCGGCGGCGGTCTCTGCCGCTATTCGACCGACGCCGAATGGATGGTCCCGCATTTCGAAAAGATGCTCTACGACAACGCCCAGCTTCTCACGCTTTGCGGTTGGGCCTATGGCGCCACCGGCGAAAAATTGTTCCAGGAGCGAATCGAACAAACGATTTCCTGGCTGTCACGCGAAATGCGCGTCGGTGATGGCGCCTTCGCATCGAGTCTCGATGCCGACAGCGACGGCGAAGAGGGGAAATTCTACACCTGGACACCAGCGGAGATCGAGGCGGCGCTCGGCAAGGGCGCCGTCCGTCTACTCAAGACTTATTCGCTCGCAAGCCCGCCGGGTTGGGAAGGCGATCCGATCCTCCATCGATCCGATCCCCAAACAACGGATGAGGACGCCAGGCAGGATTTACCCCCGCTGCTCGAAAGCCTTCGATCAACCCGCGAGAACAGGATACGGCCGGGTCGCGACGACAAGATCCTGGTGGACTGGAACGGCCTTGCCATCCGCGCCATCGCCCAATGCGCCCGGCAATTCGATCGGCCGGACTGGCTCGAGATCGCTGAGGCCGCATATCGTACCGTAGCCGAATCGATCTGCGAGGATCGGCTTCCGCATTCCGTCCTTGGTGAAAAAAAGCTTTATCCTGGCCTTTCCAGCGACTACGCCGCGATAGCCAACGCCGCCGTCTCACTTTATGAAGCCACCGGCCAGGCGAGCTATCTCGAGGATGCTCATCGGATGGTGGCGGCACTCGATCGCTGGCATGCCGATCCGGCCGGAACCGGCTACTATCTGTCCGCCTCCGACAGTGCCGACGTCATCATGCGCGTCCGTGGCGATGTCGACGACGCCATGCCATCGGCCAATGCGCAGGTAATCGAGGCCATCGCGCGCCTTGCATGCGCTACCGGAGACGCCGATCTCGCGGCAAAAGCTTTCGACAGCGCCGCCTCGGCCGTCGGACGTGCCATTCATCAGCGCTACGGCCAGGCCGGGATCGTCAATACGATCCCGTTGGCGACGTCACCGCGGAAACTGGTGATGGTGGAGCCCAGGAGCGGCGCACGATTCGTTCCGGAAGCGAATCGAACGCCCGACCCCCGTCGCATCGACCTTCCTCTTCGGCATTCCGACGAGCCGAGCAAGATAGCCCTGCCCGGCGGTGCTGAAATCGATCCCTCGAAACCCGCAGCCTATCTCTGCATCGGCATGACCTGCCTGCCGCCGATGATCGATCCGGCCGCACTACGCGGCTCGCTGAAACCCGCGTCTTAAGTATTCATCGAATCGAAGAAATCGCCGTTGGTCTTCGTCTGCTTCAGCTTGTCGATGAGGAACTCGATCGCATCGGTCGTGCCCATCGGGGCGAGGATGCGGCGCAGCACGAAGATCTTCTGGAGATCCTGCTTGGCGATAAGCAGCTCTTCCTTGCGCGTGCCGGATTTGAGGATGTCCATCGCCGGGAAGATACGCTTGTCGGCAACCTTGCGGTCGAGAACGATCTCGGAATTGCCCGTACCCTTGAATTCCTCGAAGATCACCTCGTCCATGCGGCTGCCGGTGTCGATGAGCGCGGTCGCGATGATCGTCAGCGAGCCGCCTTCCTCGATGTTGCGGGCAGCGCCGAAGAAGCGCTTCGGCCGCTGCAATGCGTTGGCGTCGACACCGCCGGTCAAAACCTTGCCGGAGGACGGCACGACCGTGTTATAGGCACGCCCCAGACGTGTAATGGAATCGAGCAGTATCACCACGTCGCGGCCGTGTTCCACCAGGCGCTTGGCCTTCTCGATCACCATCTCGGCCACCTGCACGTGCCGCGATGCCGGCTCGTCGAAAGTCGAGGAGACCACCTCGCCCTTCACCGAGCGCTGCATGTCGGTCACCTCTTCGGGCCGCTCGTCGATCAGGAGCACGATCAGGTAGCATTCGGGATGGTTCGCCGTTACGGAATGCGCGATGTTCTGCAACAGTACCGTCTTGCCGGTGCGTGGCGGCGCCACGATCAGCCCGCGCTGCCCCTTGCCCAGCGGCGCCACCAGATCGATCACCCGTGGCGACAAATCCTTCTTCGTCGGATTCTCTATCTCCATCTTCAGCCGTTCGTCGGGATAAAGCGGCGTCAGATTGTCGAAATGGATCTTGTGCCGGATCTTCTCCGGATCCTCGAAATTGATAGTGTTGACCTTGAGCAGCGCGAAATAGCGCTCGCCTTCCTTGGGACCACGGATCGGTCCCTCGACCGTATCGCCTGTCTTCAACGAAAAGCGGCGTATCTGCGAGGGCGAAATATAGATGTCGTCCGGCCCCGGCAGGTAGTTGGCGTTGGCCGAACGCAGGAAACCGAAACCGTCCTGCAACACCTCGACGACGCCCTCCCCGACGATCTCGGTCTCCTGCATCGCGAGCTTCTTGAGGATCGCGAACATTAGTTCCTGCTTGCGCAGCACGCTGGCATTCTCGACCTCGAGCGATTCGGCGAACGCGATGAGATCGGTCGGAGTCTTGCTTTTGAGTTCCTGTAGTTTCATTTCCTGCATGATGCGGGCTCGTAAGAGAGTTCGGGGAGGTATCGGCGATGCGATAATGGGCCTGCGGCAGCGCGTTTGAGGCATTCCGTCAGGCTGAGGAGAGACCGTCTGTCTACCGTTCCCGCCCTTAAAGAGCAAGCCGGGAATTAGGTGCCCGTCAAAACGGCTTCACGACGACCAGGATGACGATGCCGATCAGCAACAATGTGGGAACCTCGTTCATCATCCGCCAGTGGCGCGACGATTTTTTATTGCGGTCTTCTGCAAAGGCACGAACGGCCGAGGAGAAATAGCCATGCACGCCCGACATCACCAGCACCAGCGCGATCTTGGCATGCAGCCAACCGCCGGCAAAACCGAAGCCGCGCCAGGCGAGCCAGAGGCCGATCGTCCATGTGACCATCATTGCCGGGTTGATTATCGCCCGTAAAAGCCGCCTCTCCATCACCTTGAAGGTTTCCGACTGCGCCGAACCGACCGGGCTGTCGGCATGATAGACGAACAGCCTCGGCAGATAGAGCATACCGGCCATCCAGGAGATCACGGCGATGACGTGGAACGCCTTCGCCCAAGCGTAGAAATTGGCCGGATCGAAATAGAAGATCAAGGCGACGAACGCCACAAATACGACCAAGGCGATCACCGCCCGCCGTACCGCCTTGGCGCCGCTCGTCCGGCTCACTTCCCGTGCGTCGGACTCGGTCACGCTTTCGCCTTCCTCACCCGATCGACGAGGGCCTCAACATGCGCGATCGGCGTTTCAGGCGTGATCCCATGCCCGAGGTTGAAAATCAACGGCCCGGCGCCAAGTCCGCCCAGGATGCTATCGATAGCCTTTGCAAGCGCATCGCCGCCGGCAACGAGCCGCATCGGATCGAGATTGCCCTGTACCGCCCCCTTACGCTGCAATCCAGCGGCCACGGAGATCGGCACGGTCCAGTCGAGCCCGATCGCCGTCACGCCGGTCTTCTGCCGATAGGTGCCATAGAAATCTCCGGCTCCACGCGGAAAGCCGATGATCGGCACATCCGAGTAGCGCCTCCGGACGCGGCTGACGATATCGGTCACGGGACGCACGCAGAACCGCTCGAAACTCTCCTCGTCGAGCACGCCCGCCCAGGAATCGAAGACCTGCACCGCCTCGGCGCCCGCATCGATCTGGCGGATAAGATATTCCGCTGAAACCTCCGCCAGCTTTGCAAGCAGCCGGTCCATCGCATCTGGATGGCGATACCCGAAAAGCCGTGCCGGCGCCTGGTCCGGCGTCCCGTGGCCGGCGATCATATAGGTCGCGACCGTCCACGGCGCTCCGCAAAAGCCGACCAGGGTCGTTTCCTCCGGCAGGCTATCCCGAACCCGACCCACCGTCTCGTAAACGGGCTGCAGATGGTCATGGAAGCCTGCGACCGAAAGCCTCTCGACGTCGCTAGCGGCGATCGGCTCCAGGAGCGGACCCCTTCCCTCCTCGAAACGCACGTTCCGCCCGAGCGCATGCGGCACCACCAGAATGTCCGAAAACAGGATGGCGGCGTCGAAGCCGAAACGCCGGATCGGCTGCAGCGTCACTTCGGCAGCCAGTTCGGGCGTGTAGCAGAGATCGAGAAAGCTTCCCGCCTTCCGCCTCGTTTCCTTGTACTCCGGCAAATACCGCCCAGCCTGGCGCATAAGCCAGATGGGAGGCGGAAACACCGATTTTCCGCTCAGGACTTCAAGGACGGAACGGATGCTATTCAAAACTGTACCCAGGATTCTTTCTAAAAATAGATATTAGAGAATCTTCTTTTGATTCTAAGACTCTGTTGGAAGCAGGGATTACGACTTATCCCATCATGGCCGGATGCCGGCGAGCCAGCATATTGTCGCGCATAGATTCATTCCATGTGGATGAATATTTGGATAAGTCAAAAATAATGTTTTCCTTCAATCGGTTGGGTGGTTAGCGAAAAGTTAATCCGGACGCATCCGATGTGGAAATCCTGCCCCGTCTACGATATCCACAGCCGAGCCGGATTTCTCCCCACATCGGTGCCAATTGTGGACAAGTCGGCATCTGATACAGTCGGGTCGGGCGCATGGCCTCTGCCCGGCCCTTTATCCACAATCGACCACAGGCCGGATTTTATCTGTTGAACAAACCCCAGAGCTTCTTTCATCTCCACCTGATCTCCGACGCGACGGGCGAGACATTGCTTGCGGCCGGCCGCGCGGCTTCCGCCCAATACAAGGACGCGCGCGCGATCGAGCACATCTATCCGCTGATCCGCACGGAGCGGCAATTGGCCAAGGTGCTTGACGATATCGACCAGGAGCCCGGCATCGTCCTTTATACGGTCGTCGACCAGGATCTGGCACGCCGGATCGACGAGGGTTGCGCGACGATGGGGCTTCCCTGCGTCTCGGTTCTGGAGCCGGTACTGCTTGTCTTCCAGTCCTATCTCGGTACGCCGGCCGGAAGAAGGGTCGGCGCGCAACATGTCCTCGATGCGGAATACTTCCGGCGCATCGACGCTTTGAATTTCACGATGGAGCACGATGACGGGCAGCTCCCGGACGATAGCGAACAGGCCGATGTGGTGCTGATCGGCATATCGCGCACGTCGAAGACGCCGACCAGCATCTATCTGGCGAACAGGGGCATCAAGACGGCAAATATCCCGATCGTGCTCGGTGTACCGATGCCCGAAAGCCTGAGCAGGGCGAAGAAGCCCCTGATCGTCGGGCTGATCGCTTCTGCCGAGCGCATTTCCCATGTGCGCGAGAACCGCATCCTCGGCTCGACGCCGGCCTATGACGCCCGCGCCTATACGGATCGCGGGACCATCGCCGAGGAACTCGCCTATGCAAGGCAGATCTGCACGCGCGGCGGCTGGCCGATGATCGACGTCACCCGCCGCTCGATCGAGGAAACCGCTGCGGCAATCGTTGCGCTTCGCAGCAAGGCGCGCTAGCGCTTTATCCCAGCAGAGCAGGTGGAAATTGGTGCAGGAAATCATTCTTGCTTCCGGCAGCCCGCATCGCCGGATGCTGCTTCAAAATGCCGGGCTGGAATTCTCGGTGGAGAAGCCGGATATCGACGAGCGCTCGGTGGAAGCTGCGTTGGCGGGCAGCGGCGCGACGTCCGAAGACATTGCGGCCGTGCTTGCCGAGGCAAAGGCCGTCGCAGTCAGCGAACGGCACCCCGAAGCGCTCGTGATCGGCTCGGACCAGACGCTTTCGCTGGGCGATGAACTTCTCCACAAGGCAGCAGACATGGAAGCGGCGCGGCGCCAGTTGCTGCGACTTTCAAGCAGGACCCACCAACTGAGCAGCGCCGTGGTGCTGGCCGGGCCGGGCAAGGCTCTCTGGCGGCACACGGCCGTGGCGCATATGACGATGCGAAAGCTCGAGCCGGCCGCGATCGGCCGCTATCTTTCAGATGTCGGCCAAGCCGCGCTCGGCAGCGTCGGCTGCTACCAGATCGAGGGAGCGGGCATCCGGCTCTTCGAGAAGATCGAAGGCGATTTCTTCACCATCGTCGGCCTGCCGCTCCTGCCGCTGCTTGCGGCATTGCGCGATAAGGGGGCGATCGATGGTTGAGGGTTCTCGCCGGGCGTTCGTCTGCGGTCATCCGATCGCGCATTCGCGCTCGCCGATCATCCATGGCTATTGGCTGGAGGAATTCGGCCTTTCCGGCTCCTATGAGCGCGTCGACGTCGCGCCGGATGCCTTTCCGGAATTTCTCAGGAGCATCCGGCGGGACGGGTATGCCGGCGGCAACATCACTCTTCCGCACAAGGAAGCGGCCTTTCGTACCGTCGAAAGACGCGACCGGGATGCCGAGGCTATCGGCGCGGTGAACACGATCTGGTTCGACGCGGATGGCGCGCTTTGCGGCGGCAACACCGACGCTTACGGCTTTGCCGCCAATCTCGATAGCGAGGCTCCGCAATGGGCCGTAGGGAAGAAAGCGGTCGTACTCGGCGCCGGTGGTGCCGCGCGCGCCGTCAGCCACGCGCTGAAGGAACACGGCTACGACGATATCCGTCTCGTCAACCGCTCGCTGCCGCGCGCCGAGGAACTGGCCGCCCGCTTCCGGCCCGAATTGTCCGCACATGGCTGGAAGGCGATCGCGGGATTGCTCGGCGATGCCGATCTTCTCGTCAATACCTCCTCGCTCGGCATGAAAGGCGCGCCCGCCTTGGAAGTCGATCTCGACCCGCTGCCGGCGCACGCGGTCGTTGCCGATATAGTCTATGTGCCGCTTGAAACGCCGCTTTTGAAGGCAGCCAGAGGGCGGGGGCTGGCCACGGCCGAAGGGCTCGGCATGTTGTTGCATCAGGCCGTACCCGGTTTCGAACGCTGGTTCGGCCGCCGTCCGGCCGTAAGCAAAGACCTGCGGAGGCGGATCGTCGCCGACGTCGAGAACCCGCAATGATCGTGCTTGGCCTTACCGGTTCGATCGGCATGGGGAAGTCAACCGCTGCCCGGATGTTCATGGAAGCGGGCGTCCCTGTCCATGATTCGGATGAGACGGTGCACCGGCTCTATTCCGGCAAGGCCGCGTCGCTCATCGAGCAACGCTTTCCCGGAACCACCTCGAACGGCGTGGTCGATCGCGAAAAGCTGGCGAAGAAGGTCCTGGGGGATCCGCAAGCCCTGAAGGAACTCGAAGCCATCGTGCATCCGCTGGTCAGGGAGGACGAGAAGATTTTCCTTGACGAGCAGCGTGGGAGGCGCGCGCCGTTGGTCGTGCTCGATATCCCGCTCCTTTTCGAGGTCGGCGCCGAGGGGCGCGTCGACAAGATAGCGGTGGTGAGCGCGCCGGCAAAAATGCAGCGGGAAAGGGTGCTCGCGCGACCGGGCATGATCGAGGCCAGGTTCGAGGCGATCCTGAAGAAGCAGGTGCCGGACGCCGAGAAGCGCCGACGCGCCGACTATGTGATCGACAGCGGCAAGGGCCTGGAACCGGCGCGCCTTGCCGTCGAACGGATTATTGAAGAACTTGCGAACGGGGCCAAGATCGGGAAATAGCGGCCCTTGTTCCCATAGGCATGGAAGGGCATCCTGTTACCGGAGCTGATTCGATGCGTGAAATCGTCTTTGACACGGAAACGACGGGACTGGATTCGAGGGCGGACCGGGTCATCGAGATCGGCGGCGTGGAACTCGTCAACCGTTTCCCGACCGGCCGGAGTTTTCACGTCTTCATCAATCCGCAGGGCCGCGAGATCCATCCCGAGGCGCTTGCCGTCCACGGCATCAGCAACGCGGATCTTGCCGACAAGCCCTTCTTCAACGCCATCGCCGTGGAATTTCTGGAATTCATCGACGGCGCGCGGCTGATTGCCCACAACGCCCATTTCGACCTTGGCTTCATCAATGCCGAGTTCGAGCGTTGCGGCCACCCATTGATCGAGACGCACCGTATCGTCGATACGCTGGCAATCGCCAAGCGCAAGCACCCGATGGGGCCGAATTCGCTCGATGCGCTATGCCGCCGCTACGGCATCGACAACAGCCGCCGCACGAAACACGGCGCGCTTCTCGACAGCGAATTGCTCGCGGAAATCTATATCGAGCTGATCGGCGGCAAGCAGGCGGCGCTCGGCCTCGAAGTCGTAGCGGCGGCTACCCGGAAGGTATCGGCCGGAGGTGAAGCCACGTTGGTCATTGCCAACCGGCCGGCACCGCTCCCCTCGCGCCTGACGGAGGCGGATATTGCCGCCCACGCGGCCCTCGTCGCCGCTCTTGGCGGAGAGTCGGTCTGGGCAAAAATAGCGGGATAAAGCCGGTAGGCGCCGATCAGCTCGCCTGGACCTTCTGGCGGGCCTGCTCCTCCGCCATGCGCTGCTGGAACATCTGCGCGAAATCGATCGGATCGATCATCAGCGGCGGGAAGCCGCCATTCCTGGAGCATTCCGCGATGATCTGGCGGGCGAACGGGAACAGAAGCCGCGGGCACTCGATGAAGAGGACCGGCAGCATGTGCTCCTGCGGAAAACCCTCTACGTGAAAGACGCCGCCATAGACGAGCTCAATGTTGAAGAGCACGTCCTTGTCCTTTTCGAAGCTCGCCTGTGCGTTGAGCGAAACCAGGACGTCGAATTCCTTCTCCGAGATCGGATTGGCATTGACGTTCACGTTTATGCTGATCGCCGGCGCCTTGTCGCGGCCACGCAGCGATTGCGGCGCGCCGGGGCTCTCGAAGGAGAGGTCCTTTACATATTGCGTCAGGACCCTGAGCGCCGGCTGGGCAGCCGTGTCGTTGCCATTGCCGGCCTTCTGCGCGCCGCCGTTTCCTTCGTTTTTCGCTTCGCTATCGGCCATGTGGGGCTTCCTTATCGGGGCTTTTGTCCGTGGCCGCCGAGCCGGCCGCCTGATTGTGGCGGTTCGCTAGCATAGCGGCTTTTCCAAGACAAGTTTTAGGGTTGGGACCTGATGGCGGCGTGCCTAATCCTTGCGCCGTTTCAGCCAGGGCGAGGATGGATTCGGGCCAGGCGAATAGTCGTCGGCATCAAGGTCGATCGTCTTTCCGTCACGTGGAGCGCTGCCGGGCGAGGCGCGATAGCCCGAACCGCGCACAATGAAGCGACGTCCGATGAGCGACCAGGCGAATTCGCGCACGGCGGGAATGAACAGCAGAAAGCCGATCGCATCCGTTATGAAGCCTGGAATGATGAGCAGCAGGCCGGCCATGGCGATCATGGCGCCATGCATCATGGGCGCTTCGGGGCTTTCACCGGCGCGGAGTCCCTGGCGCAAGCGTTCCAAAAGGCCGAGGCCCTGGGCGCGCAGCAGCATGATACCCGCCAGCGAGGTCAGGAATATCAGCCCAAGCGTCGGCAGAACACCGATGGCGCGCCCGACCGCGATGAAGGTCGCGATCTCGAGTGCGGGGAGCAGGATGAATGTCAAAGGTAGCAGCGAAATGCGCACATTGCCTTCCAATTACGAGCGGTACCGTTTTTACACCCTTCTATCCTACATAATGCACCCTCTGTCGCATTTGAATGATCGCATCAGGCGTTCTATATGAAATTGGGCCGATAATTTTGGATATGTGCGCCGCGAGGTGCGGTTGTGGCCGGGCAGGGCGTCATTGGCGGAAGACATGGAATTTTTCGATATCGGCACGGTTCTTTTTCTGGTCGCGGCGGTAGTGATCTTCTACCAGTTGCGAAGCGTGCTGGGCCGCCGCACCGGCAACGAGCGGCCGCCCTTCGACCCTTATTCGAGAAAGCCGGCCGAGAAGGAAGCGGTAGCGGCGTCCGAGAACGTCGTTTCGTTGCCGCGCCGGCGCGCCGGCGCCGAGGCTGAAACGAACTATGCGGCGATCGACGCCTTCGCGAAACCCGGGACCGATCTCAACAAGGGCCTTCGCGCCATCAGGGATGCCGACTCCTCCTTCGAGCCGAAAAGCTTCATCGAAGGCGCCAAGATGGCTTATGAGATGATCGTGCTAGCCTACGCCGACGGCGACCGCAAGACGCTGAAGAACTTGCTTTCGCGCGAGGTTTATGACGGCTTCGTCACGGCCATCGCCGACAGGGAAACGCGTTCGGAGAAGGTCCAGTCCTCCTTTGTCGGGATCGACAAGGCCGACATCGTTTCGGCCGAGATGAAGGGCACCGAGGCCTGTGTCACGCTGCGCATCGTCAGCGAACTGATTTCAGCCACCCGCGACAAGGCCGGCGAGGTGATCGACGGCGATCCGGAGACGGTCGCCGAGGTCAGGGATGTATGGACCTTTTCGCGCGACGCGCGGTCGGGCGATCCGAACTGGAAGCTCGTCGCCACGGCGGAAGACTGACCCTGCCGGTCCTCGGGTTCGGCGGCGAGCCATGCCGAATAGCGATTCTGTGAACCGATACGCTGGCCGATGACCCTCTCGCCGCTCTTGTCGCCCGTCGATTATTCGGAACTGCCGGGCTGGGCAGATGAGACGGCCTGCGGCGCATATGCGGCATTCCGGCGCTGTGCGCTCCATGCGGAGACGGCTTCAAAGCCCTATCGGACCGGGTCTCTCGGCGTGAAGGCTGATGCCTTCGCCGATGCCTTTGGTGAAGCCCGAGCCGCGGCCAAACACGCGGAGCCGCGTACTTTCTTCGAGCGACGTTTTCAGCCCTGCCGTGTCTCTCCCTCGCCAGCCAGCCCCGGTTTCGTCACCGGCTTCTATGAGCCTGAGCTGCCCGCCTCGCGCGCCGGGACGGAGCGCTTCCGCTTCCCGCTCTACGGACGGCCGGACGATCTGGTCGATCTCGACGGGCCGAACCGGCCGGCAGACATGGATCCATATTTTGTTTTCGGCCGCGCTACGGATGAGGGGATCGTCGAGTATTTCGACCGCGAGGCCATCGAAAACGGCGCGCTGGCAGGCAGCACGCCGGTGATCGCCTGGCTGGAAGACAAGGTCGATCTGTTCTTCGCCCATGTGCAGGGCGCGGCGCGCCTCGATATGGAAGACGGAAACGTCGTCCGCGTGACCTATGCGGCGAAATCCGGCCACCCCTTCACCGGGCCGGGAGGCGTGCTGGCCGATCTTGGGGAAATCCCCCGCGAGAAGGTTACCATGCAGTCGATCCGTGCATGGTTTCGCGCCAATCCGCATCGGACAGACGAAATCCTGTGGCGGAACCGTTCCTTTATCTTTTTCCGTGAGGTCGCCGTCGAAGATGCGAACGGCGGCCCGGTCGCGGCGGCGAAGGTCCAGCTCACCGCCGGTCGTTCGATTGCCGTCGACCGGCTGCTGCACACCTTCGGGACGCCCTTCTATATCGACGCTCCGGCGCTGACGGCATTCGGCGCAAAACCCTTTCGCCGCCTGATGATCGCGCAGGACACCGGCTCGGCCATCGTCGGCGCGGCGCGCGGCGACC
The DNA here is from genome assembly GCA_030456445.1 of Hyphomicrobiales bacterium. GTDB lineage: Bacteria > Pseudomonadota > Alphaproteobacteria > Rhizobiales > Rhizobiaceae > Mesorhizobium_L. Next base: position 15,160 of record JAKDNM010000027.1, on the reverse strand, counting down.
TCTTCGCCGGGTCCGGCGCGGAGGCGGGCGAGATCGCCGGAATTGTCCGCCATCCAGCCGATTTCTACGCACTGGTCCCGCGCGCCCTCCTGGAAGGTGGCCTGTCATGAGCGGGCGCGGCGTGAAAATACTGTCGGCGGAAGACCGCATCCTGTGGGCGCGCATCACGCGTACCGCCGTGCCGCTGAAGGGGCGTGGCCGAGCTTCCCTTTCCGAGGCCGAGGAACCGGCATTTGCCGAGCAGCTCCTGTCGCAACCGGAGCCTGCGCCGCCGCTCGCGCCAAGGCGGGCGGCAGCCGCTGGGGCGGCCCCTCCGGCGCCCCGAAGCCTTGATCTCCCGACCAGGAAAAAGCTCGCCAAGGGGCGCCTGCCGATCGAGGGAACCGTCGATCTCCATGGCCTCACACAAAGCGAGGCCCATGCGCTCCTGCTGTCTTTCCTGCATCGCGCCTATGCCGACGGCCGGCGCCACGTTCTCGTCATCACCGGCAAGGGCGAGTCCTCCCGAAGCGACGGTGTATTGAGGCGCGCCGTTCCAGCATGGTTCGCGACGCCGCCCTTTCGCGCGTTGGTCGGCGGGCAGGAAGCGGCGGGCCGCAGGCATGGCGGTGCGGGCGCGATCTATGTTCGGCTTCGCCGGCACGAAAAGAACGGCGCGCGATGACGCCCTTCGGCGAAAAAGTCAGGTTTCTGCGCCGCGAACGCGGCATCTCGCAGCGCGACATGGCCGCCTCGATCGGCGTCAGCCCCGCCTATCTTTCCGCGCTGGAACACGGAAAGCGCGGCGTACCCAATTGGGGGATGGTGCAGAAGATCATCGGCTTCTTCAACATCATCTGGGACGATGCGGAAGAGCTTGAGCGCCTCGCCGGGCAATCCGACCCGCGCGTCGTCATCGACACGGCAGGGCTGTCCTCGCGTGCGACGGAACTCTCCAACCTGCTCGCCGAAACGATCGCGTCGCTTGACGAACCCGAGATCGAGGCGCTGATCCGGCAATTGCGTGCGGCGCGGCGCGGATGAGAGTCAGCGCGGCGCGCGCTTGGCCAGGATACGCTGTAGCGTGCGCCGATGCATGTTGAGCCGCCGCGCGGTTTCCGAGACATTGCGGTCGCACATCTCGTAGACGCGCTGGATATGTTCCCAGCGCACACGGTCGGCCGACATCGGGTTTTCCGGCGGTGCCGCCTTTTCGCCGCCGGCTCGTGTCAGCGCGGCGTAGACGTCGTCGGCGTCCGCCGGCTTCGACAGATAATCGACGGCGCCAAGTTTCACTGCCGTCACGGCGGTGGCGATGTTGCCGTAGCCGGTGAGGATGACCGTCCTGGCATCGGCGCGCCGGTCTCGGATCGCCTGGACCACGTCGAGGCCGTTGCCGTCGCCGAGCCGCATATCGATGACGGCGAAGGCCGGCGCCTTTGCCTTTGCCTTTGCGACCGCCTCTTCGACGCTTTCCGCCGTATCGACTTCGAAGCCTCGGCTTTCCATGGCGCGGGCCAGCCGGGTCAGAAAGGGCTTGTCGTCGTCGACGATCAGGAGGGACCGGTCCTCGCCTTCGAAATCCTTGGCCGCTTCTTGTGCTTCCATCGTCATGTCCATCTCTTTGTCCTTCTTCTTATTATGGCAAAATCGGCTTCCACGGAAGTTTGAGAGTGCGTTTTGCGCTTAATATGGAGATGCCTCGCCGATTCCGCCCGTCACGAACAGATTGCGCGGCCAGACGATCCCGACAGTCGCGCCCATACCGGGCCTGGCGCTGTTGGCGAAACGGATCGTGGCGCCGGACCGTTCGACCAGTGTCTTGGCGATGAACAGACCGAGCCCGAGTCCGCCGCCCTCCTCCGACGCATGCCGGGTGGTCATATAAGGCTCTCCTATGCGATCGAGTATCTCCGGCGGGAAGCCGGGTCCGTCGTCGATGACATCGATCGAGACGGTTTCCTCATTCCAGCGCCAGCGCAGGGTGACCTTCTCGCGCGCGAAATCGACCGCGTTCTCTATGATATTGCCGAGCCCGTAGAGCACGCCTGGATTGCGCCGGGCGACCGGCTCCCCGCCGGTCCGCTCTCCGGGTTCAAGCTTGATCGCGATGCCGAAATCCCTGTGTGGTGCGGTCACCTCCTCGATCAGCGAGGTGAACGGCAGCCGCGCCATATGCGCTTCGCCCTCGGAGGAAAGGCTGGTCAGCCGTTTGAGGATTTCGCGGCAGCGTTCGCTTTGCGAACGGAGCAGCGTCACGTCCTCGCTATAGCGCGGGTCCTGCCCGAGCGCGCGCTCCATCTCCTTGGCGACCAGCGCGATGGTCGCGAGCGGCGTGCCGAGTTCGTGCGCCGCCGCCGCCGCCAGCCCGTCCAGCGCGGAAAGGTGCTGCTCGCGCTGCAACACCAGTTCGGTCGCCGTCAGGGCCGTGGCCAGGAGACGCGCCTCTTCCGCCACCCGCCAGGCATAGAGGCCGGTGAAGGCGATCGACGAGATGACCGCCATCCACATTCCGGCCACGTAGATGAAAGGCATTCGCAATTCGCTGTCGGGGAACCACGGGAGCGGATAATGCAGGAAGGCCAGAAGCGTGGCCGCGCCGATGGTGACGGCGCCGAGCAGGATCGTCAGCCTGAGCGACAGCGAGGTGGCCGAGATGACCACCGGCACCGCCATCAGAACCGAGAACGGGTTGGTGAGGCCGCCGGTCACATAGAGGAGGCCGGCGAGCTGAAGCGCGTCGAAGATCAGTATGGCGAAGGCCGCGCCGGGGCCGAGCCGCTGGGTCGCCGGATAGCGGAAGGCAAGAAACAGATTGAGCCACGCCGAGCACGCGATCAGGCCGAAGCACAGGCTGACCGGCACCGGAAAGTGCAGGACATAGGCGACGACGATCACCGCAGCGCTCTGGCCGACGATCGCCATCCAGCGCAGGCGAATAAGCGTGGTCAGCCTGAGCTGGCTGCTTTGAGCGGCGCCGGGCGCTTGCAGGTCCTGTATCATGGTCCAGCGCTTATGCGACGACTGGAGGCCGGTGCCAAGCGATATCGGAGCCTCAGCCGCCGCGCGGCTTTGCGCGTGCGGTGGCCTGCGCCTGAAGCGGGTTTTCGGGCCAGACATGCCTGGGATAGCGCCCGCGCATCTGGGAGCGCACGTCCGCCCACGATCCACGCCAGAAGCCGGGCAGGTCGCGCGTGGTCTGGATCGGCCGGTGTGCCGGCGACAGAAGTTCCAGCGTCAGCGGGATGGTCCCCTCGGCAATCGCCGGATGCCGGTCGAGGCCGTAGAGTTCCTGCACACGGATCGAAAGAAGCGGCTGTTCGCCGTCGTAGCGGATCGGGACATGGCTTCCCGAAGGCGCGGGGAAATGCGTCGGCGCGAGCCTGTCCACCTCTCGCTGCAGCGAATGCGGCACGAGCGACAGGAGTGCTTCCCTGAGCGTTGTCGCACCCAGTCGGTCGAGCGAAGCCTCGCCCGGCAGGAAAGGCAGCAGCCAATCTTCGAGATTCTCCAGAAGTGCCGCATCCGACATATCCGGCCATGGTTCCCCAAGGCCGCGATGGAGCCAGCCCAGCCGTTCGCGCAGCGCCACGGCCGATTTGTCCCATGGCAGGATCACCAGTCCGTGCAAGCGTACGGCGTCGATGAGAGCGGCGTTCGCCACATCGCCCGAAGGCGGCGGCGCTCGCCGTTCGGCAAGCGTAATGGCGCCCAGCCGTTCGATTTCGCGGGTCCGCAGCGACCTTTTCTGCATGTCGAAAACCATTTCGAGTTCCCGTTCGATGCGATGACCGAGTGCAGAGTGGATTTCCTCTTCCGGGACGGCTGCCGCGCTGGCGATGCGGCTGTGGCCGGCAGCGCCCTGGAGGTCGGCGACGACGAGATATTTCTCGCGCGCCAGTGGTTCCGTTTCGTCTATTACGCCGCCGCGTCCGTTGGCCAGCACGTAGCGTCCCGGTCCGCCGCGCCTCCCCGCGACGCGGTCGGGCCATGCATGGAGAAGCAGCACGCCGGCCGAGGCCCGCAGGCCGTCATCGCCTTTGCCCGCCATCTGCGCGATCCGCCGCGCCATCGTCTTCGCATTCGCGGCACGCGGCGAGCGGTCGGCGCGGAAACGCGCCAGCCTGGCGTCGAGATCGACGCCGTTGCCGCCGAGCCCGCGCTCGGTAAGGAGCACCGCCAGTTCCGCCGCTTGCCCGGCATGGCCAGGCCTCGCCGACTCTGCCACCATATGCGCGAGCCTTGGCGGCAGGGCCAGACGCCGCATCGCGGCTCCGGCCTCCGTCAGCCGCCCGCCCGCGTCGATCGCGTCGAGTTGGAGCAGCAGCGCCCTTGCTTCCGCCAGCGCCGCGGCGGGCGGCGGATCGGGAAAGCGCAGGCCGGCCGGATCGCTCACGCCGAACGCCGCGCAATCGAGGAGCAGTCCGGAAAGGTCGGCCTCCAGGATTTCCGGTGCGGCGAAGGCCGGCAGCGATGCCGTCTGCTCCGCACGCCAGAGGCGGATGGCGATGCCCGGCGCAGTGCGCCCGGCGCGTCCGGCGCGCTGGTCGGCGGAGGCGCGCGAAACGCGGACGGTCTCCAGCCGCGTCAGCCCGGTCGCCGGCTCGTATTTCGGCAGCCGCGCCAGCCCGCTGTCGACGACGATGCGCACGCCGTCGATGGTGATCGAGGTTTCGGCGATCGCGGTGGCCAGCACGATCTTGCGGCGGCCCGGTGGCGCCGGCCGGATCGCCGCGTCCTGCGCGCGTCCGTCGAGATTGCCGTAGAGCGGCGCGATGTCCGTATCCGCCGGCACATTGCCGGCGAGCCGTTCCGCCGTCCGCTCGATCTCGCGCTGGCCGGGCAGGAAGGCTAGGATACTGCCCGGCGCCGAGGCGAGTGCCTGCCTCGCGGTGGCGGCAACCGCCTGCTCTATCGGCATATCGCGCGGCCGCTCTTCGTATCGGATTTCGACCGGCCAGGCGCGCCCTGCGCTTTCTATGACAGGCGCGTTGCCGAGGAGCCTTCCCATGCGCTTGCCTTCGAGCGTCGCGGACATGACCACGAGCTTAAGATCCGGCCGCAGCGCCTCTTGTATGTCGAGTGCCAGCGCCAGCCCGAAATCGCCGTCAAGCGAGCGCTCGTGGAATTCGTCGAACAGGATTGCCGCATAGTCCTGCAGTTCCGGATCGTCGACGATCATCCGTGCCAGGACACCTTCGGTAACGACGACAATGCGCGTCTTCGCCGACATTCGCCGGTCCATGCGCATGAGGTAGCCTACCGTTTCGCCGGCTTCCTCCCCGATGAGGCTTGCCATGCGCCGAGCCGCCGCACGCGCCGTCAGCCTGCGTGGTTCGAGCAGCAGGATCTTGCGGTCGCCGCGCCACCACGCATAGAGCAGCGCCAGCGGCACGAGTGTCGTCTTGCCTGCGCCGGGCGGCGCGATCAGTACGGCGTTCGAGCCTTGTTCGAGGCTTTCCAGCAGGCGCGGAAGTGCAGCGGTCACCGGCAGGTCGGGCAGGCTTCGCATATCACTCCCCGATCCGTAAGAGCGGGCCGCCGGCGGACCGGGCATCGGCCTCGTCATGGGTCACCAGCACCACGGGAAGGGCGCTTTTGAGGGCTTTGGAGAATATCAGTTCGCGCATCTGTTGCCTCAGATCGGCATCGAGCTTGGAAAAGGGCTCGTCGAGCAGGAGCGCGCGCGGCGCGGAAAGGAGGACGCGGGCGAGCGCGACCCGCGCCTTCTGCCCTCCGGAAAGCGTGTCGGGGTCGCGCGCGCCAAGGCGCGCAAGGCCGACATCGGCGAGCGCTTCCTCCGCCAGCCGCCGCCGCGCGGCGCGGCCGCGTACCGCTTCCGGCAGGGCGAAAGCCAGATTCCCGGCAACCGACATATGCGGGAATAAAAGCGGGTCCTGGAAAAGAATGCCGGCATGCCGTTCTTCCGCCGCAAGGTCGGTCAATTCGATGCCGGACACGAATACCCTGCCTTTCGCCGCGAAGGCAGGGTCGAGAAATCCGCCTATGAAGGCGAGCAGCGCCGACTTGCCCGAGCCGGACGGCCCCATGACGGTCAGGACTTCGCCCGGCCGGACATGGTGGGTGATCTCCAGGAGCGTTCGTCCGCCGATCGCGATCGAGACATGGTCGAGCGTCAGTCCTTTTTCCGTCATGATGGATGTGCGACCGTTCTCGGGTTCAGCCGGCCCGCATGGCACGACGGCGGCGGAATAGCAGCGCCGGCACGATGATGGCAACGGCGAAGCCCACCGCCGGCAGGAGCATCTGGAGCAAGGCGTAGACGCCGATGACGCGACGGTTGCCGCCGGCGGCGAGCGCCACCGCTTCCGTGGTGATGGTCGGGAGCCTGCCTGCGCCGATCATCACCGTCGCCAGATATTGCCCCACCGAGACGGCAAAGCCGACGGCGGCCGCCGTCAGGATCGGCCCAAGCAGCATCGGAAGCCGGATACTGAAGAGAATGGTACGCCGGCTCTTGCCGAGACCCGCCGCTATCGCCTCATGGCGTCGGTCGAAGGCTCGCCACGGTCCCGAGAGGGCGAGAAAGACGTAGGGCATGACGAAGACGAAATGGGCGAGGACAAGGTTCGGCAATCCCGGTTCGGCGCGCGCGGCAAGGAAGAATATTTGCAGCCCGAACAGGAAGGCCGCTTCCGGTACGATCAGCGGCAAATAGAGGAGCGTGAGCGCCCAGCGCCCGGCCGGCCGGCCGGTTTGAAGCTCCCGCGTCAGGCACAGGAGAGTGACCGCAATCGCTAGCAGCGTCGAAAGGAGGCCGCAGGCGAGTGTTATGCCGAGCGGCCGCGCGATTTGCGGTATGGTCCGTATCCAGGCGCTCGCGGTAAAGGAATGGGGAAGCGTCTCGGGGAACTGCCAGAGCCCGGCGACGGACCAGATCGACAGCAGGGCAAGCCCGGCCCCGACGGCCGCGGCGGTGGCAACCATGGCAGCGAGCCCGGAACGGCGTAAAACGGCATCGCCGCGCCAGCGCCGGCCCGACTGGCCGAGACGACGCGTGACGACGCCCGCCAGCCCTTCGAAGAAGAGCCACACAATCAACGCCAGTGCCGTCACGCCAAGCTGCAGCAGCGCGCCCGCCGCGGCGAGGAAATGGCGGGCGAGATCGGGATCGTTCGCCCATCCGACGATCCGGACCGCCAGCGGAGGGGGCAGCGTCGGCCCCAGGATCTGCGCGACATCCACCACGGAACTCGAAAAGGCGATGACCGCGAAAACGGCAAGCCTTATCTGCCGGTAGAGGCGCGGCCAGACGCCGAACAGGAACCCGGCAATGCGGCCATAGCCGAGAGAAGCGGCGAGCGCCCGGGTTTCGGCGAGCTTCACCTGCGGCAGCGCGGCGAGCGTGATGAGAAGCAGGAAAGGGATTTCCTTGACGATCAGCCCGGCCGTCATCGAAAGCGCCAGCGGATCGTTGACGATGAGAAGATCGGGGGGCCGCTGCCAGCCGGTCAGCCATGGTGACAGGAGGCGCGCGATCATCCCCGACGGCGCGATCAGGAAGGCGAGCCCGAAGGCGGCTGCCGCATGCGGCACCGACAGGAGCGGGGAGACCAGATGCAGGATGCGTCCGAAGATGCGCGTGCCCGACCAGCCGGCCACAAACAGGACCACGACCATAAGTACGGCTGCGGCCGTGACGAGCGCCACCGCAAGGCTGGTCAGCGCGGAGCGGATAAGACCGGGCTCGGCCAGCAGGTCACGCATGGGCGCCAGCGTGAAGCGGGTGCCGCCAAGCGCCGGAAGATAGCCGAAGGCGGGCAGCACCGTGCCGACCAGACCGCACAGCACCGGCCCGGCAAGCAGGAGAACGGCGAGCGGCGGGCCGAGGCGCGCGATCACGGCGCCCGAAAGCGCTTTTTCCGGGGAGATGCCGCGCCGTCCTTCAGTGGATCAGTTGCCGACGCCATAGCGCTTCTTCCATTCCCTCTCGATGCGTTCCATCCAGCTTGGATGGGGTTCCGGCAGCGCCGGCCCGAGTTCGCTCGGCTTCAGCGTCGCGACGCCGAGGTCGATCGCATCGAAGCGCGCCCTGTCTTTCGCGTCGAGCTTGGACATGGCGAGCACCGTCGGGTCGCCCCACACTTTCGGGTCCTGCTTGCGGGCCTGCGCTTCGGGCGAGAGCAGGAAATCGGCGAGCACTAGCGCCCCCGCTTTCGCCGCGGCGTTATAGGGGATGGCGACGAAATGCGTGTTGGCGAGCGTGCCGCCCGGAAAGGTGAAGGAACGCACGGTGGCCGGTAGCTGGCCTTGCTCGATGGCGCCGGAGGCTTCCGCCGGGTTAAAAGCGAAGATAATGTCGAGTTCCCCGTCCGCCATGAGCTGCTTCATAGCCAGATAATTCTTCGGATAGGCTTCGCCGTGCCGCCATAGATAGGGCTTCAGCGCGTCCAGATAGGCGAAGAGCGGCGCCGCAACTTCGCCGAATGTGATCTCGTTTACCGGTTTCTGCAGCACAGAGGGATCCGGCGCCAGTTCGCATAGGACCTGTTTGAGAAAGGTCGAGCCCATGAAATCGGGTGGTTGCGGGTAGGAGAAGCGGCCTGGATGTTCTCTGGCCCAGGCGAGCAGGTCCTTCGCCGATTTCGGCAGCGTCGCCGGGTCGGTCCGTGCCTGGTCGTAGAAGAAGACGAGCTTGGCCATGCCCCAGGGGCTTTCCAGCCCGTCGACCGGGATCGTGAAATCGGTCCGGATGGTCGGCTTGGTTTCGAAATCGACATATTTCCAGTTGGGCAGCTTCTCCGCCCAGCCGGGGCTGAACAGGAGGCGCCGGCGCTTCATGGACGCGAAATTCTCGCCGTTTATCCAGATGAGATCGACCGAACCGCCCTTGTCCTTGCCGGCCGCCTTTTCGGCCACGATCCGGGCAACCGCATCGGTGGTATCGGCAAGCTTCACCTCTACGATTTTCACGCCGTAGCGCTTGAACAACTCGCTGCCCGCCCATTCGATATAGGCGTTGACATTCTGCGAGCCGCCCCAGGCATCGAAATAGACGGTCTCGCCGCGCGCACTCGTGAGCACCTCGCTCCAGTTTGCCGGGTCGGGACCGGCGGCATGGGCTGGCCCTGCCAGAAAAAGCACGGCGAGAAGGAGGATCAGACGTCGCACGAAAGGCTCCGCGGGGATTCCGGATGCCGGATTGAGCATGGAAGGAAAGGGCCGGTCAACGTGCACTCCGGCCGGGCCGGGTCAACAAGGTGTGAGCCGGGCGGGATCGCATCCCAAGACGCTTCCGGCCGGTTCGGAATATCAGTGTTCTGGATAACAGCAGACGCCGCAATGACGGTACGTCATCGGCTCCCGCCGCCAAACGCCGCATCGTAGACGGCAATGACGGCGCGTGCCCTGGCGCCGATTTCGGCCGCCGTCGCGCCCGGTTTGTAGAGGCTGGAGCCGAGTCCGAAAATCCGTATGCCGGCCTTCGCATAGGCGTCGAAGTCACGCTCCGAAACGCCGCCGACCGCGCCGACCTCCGTTCCCTTCGGCAGCACGGCGCGGACGGCGTTGATCCCGGAAGGCCCAAGCACGCTTGCCGGAAAGAACTTCAAGGCCGAGGCGCCAGCCGATGTGGCAAGAAGCGCCTCTGTCGCGGTGAAGATTCCGGGCATGGTCACTATACCCTTTTCCAAGGCCGCCCGGATCACGCCCGCGTCGACATTAGGGCTGACCATCAGCCGTCCGCCGGCATTGGCCAGTTTGCCGACTTCATCGACCGACAATACGGTCCCCGCGCCGATCAGGCATCCGCCCGGCGCGCGTTTTGCCGCGATCTCGATCGAACGGAACGGCTCCGGCGAATTGAGCGGGATTTCGATCGCCTCGAAGCCGGCCTCGACAAGCGCGTCGACGATAGAAGCCGTTTCCTCCGGGCGGATGCCGCGCAGGATCGCCACCAGAGGGCGTTTGAAGGCAGGCCATTTTACGCTCGATGTCATCGTTCAGCTCCAAATGCGGCGGGCGGCGGTGTACAGGCCGAGGCGCACGACCTCGTCGGCGTCCAGCATGGTGACTGTAGACCCGCTAGCCTCCAGCGCCCCGGCATAAAGTTTTGATAGCGAGCCCGATGCGATCAGATGGACGTGGTCCAGCCTGCCGAACCGCGCCCGGGCGCCGGTGATCTCGGTGCCGATCAACACGCCTGACAGCCGCGCCGCGCCCGAACCGGCCGGCGAGAAGCCGAGAAGTTGCGCGGGCCTTATCTCGAAGACGCGGTTGGCGATGTCGGCGGGGCGTGCCGTGCCGGCTTCGACAGCCGACAGGAAGTCGGGATCGTCCGGTTTTACCTTCGGGTCATCGATGGCATGGGCGAGGATGGATTGCCGGCTAAGCAATCCGAAAAGTTCGCCGGTCATGTAGGTGGCGAACGCTTCGAGCGTGCCGGCCCTGAGCGCAACCCATTTCGAATGTGTGCCCGGCATGCAGAAAAGGCCGTCTTCGACGTCCGACGCCAGCGCTCCCAGAAGCTGCGTTTCCTCGCCCCGGATGACGTCGGGGTGATCGGGATCGCGCTGTGCAACGCCCGGCAGGATTCGCACGTCGCGCGAAAGCCCCTCTACCCGTACCGCGCCTTCCACGACGCAGCCGAGCGGAGTGGGCGTATCGAGGTAGCGTGCCTCCACCCAACCCTGCCGCGCGCCGGCCATGCCGCAGACGATGACGGGAAGAGAGGCCGGCGCGCCGGTTTCGGCAAGATGGCTTTCCATGATTCCAGGAAAGCCTCCCATGCCTCCCATGCTTTGCAAGCCGTCATCCGTGCGCCGCTCGGCCAGCACATTGCCGTCCGCATCGAGTACCCAGAGCCGAAACGTCGAGGTTCCCCAGTCGATCGCCGCGCAGAAGGGAAAGGCATTCATTCGACAACCACCATGGAATTCGAGAGGGAAAGCGTCCTGATAATACGATCGCACGAGCGGCGACAATCACGAGCAAGCTGCGATGCGGTTTATTCGATCCGGAAGCGGCGCGCGCATCCCTTAAACCTGTGTCCCACGCTCCACTTTAGAACAGTTCTAAATCATTGATTTACTGGAATAATTCCAGAAGATAGCATTTGACAATTGCCCATATGACAGTGTTTATGACGCAATCGCGCTTGAGGCGCACCCCTTTAATGTCAGGGCCTTGCACCCTTTCGATTGGAGGCAATTATGTCATTTCTCCGGTGCCCGTGCCGTGACAGGGGGAACGGACCGCCTGGGCGGTTGGCCAGTTCCGTTTCCGGCTTTGTGATTTCTACCCTTGTGCTGCGGACCTCATGGTCTGGACGCCACCTTCCGGCGCGGCACCTGCTGCTTCGCAGCCAGCTTATATCGTGACCGATTTTTTGCGGATGATTTTCAAGGGGCGGGACATGGACGGAAACGCCTTGCTGCTTGCGGCTGCTTTTGCCTTTGCGATGCCGACAGCGGCTTTCGCGGCGGATGATTTGAAGCCGACCGAAGCGCCGGACTACCCGTACATCGCCGGTAAGTTCAACCTTGAACTCGATGAGGACTGGCTGTTCCATTCGAGCGATCCATCGGCCGAGTTCAACAACCTTTATCTCAGCTCGAACACGCTCGAGATGAAGTTGGGGCTGACCCGGATATTCTCGGTCAATCTCGGCCTCACGCTCGAGCAGGTGAAGGATCAGAGCGGGCCCAGAAACTGCACCATGTGCGATATCGGGCTCTACATGGATACGCTCGACGTTCAGGCCGATCTCGGCAACTGGTCATTCACCGCGGGCAAGCACGAGCCTGCCTTCGGCTTCGCCTGGGACATCGCGCCCGGCGTCTTCGGCACCAACTATGCCGAGGATTACGAGCTTTCCGAAGTCTGGGGCCTCGGCGCCGCCTACACGTTCGACACCGATTTCGGCAAGCACACGCTGGCGGTCAACACCTTCTTCGCCGACACCACCGTGCTTTCGGAATCGCTTTTCACTAATCGTGGCCGGACGCATCTCGCCGACGGCGGTGCCGGCAATACGGGGCGTCCCGACAATTTCGCGGTTACGCTGTTCGGCGAGGAAATGCCGAGCCTGCCCGGCTTCAAGTACAATATCGGCTACCGCCATCTTTCCGCAGGCTCCGGCGATTATGGCGATGAGAACGGCTTCATCGTCGGCTTGGCCAAGGAAACCGAACTCGGCAACGATTTGAAGCTCGGGCTCCTCGGCGAGGTCGCTTATTTCGATAATTATGGCGGTGCCGATGACAAGGCGACCTATGCCACGCTTGGCGCCTCGCTGGCGCACGGTCCGTGGCATGGCGAATTGACCGGCGAGTTCAGGCGCTCCGACATCGACGGCTCCGCCCGCCTCCTCCAGGTATCGGCGGGCTATGGCTTTGAAAGCGGCTATGATTTAAGCATCGGTTACGCTTTCGAACACGCCGATGACCGTGACGACCAATATATCGGCGTACGCCTGACCAAATGTTTCAACTTTGCGACGAGCGGTCCGAAGCCGGAATGCTGATCCAAACCAGAATGCTGATCTGTCCCAAATGCTGATCTGTCACTGCAACATCATCCAGGAAAAGGAAATCGAGACCGCGATCGTCGCGCTTCTCGATGCCGATCCCTGGCAACTCATCGTGCCGGCGAAAATCTATCATTCGCTTGGAAAGCGAGGGCGGTGTTGCGGCTGCTTCCCGAATGTGGTGGAAATCATCATCCGGGTCACGGAAGAATACCATCGCCGTTCCAGAATCGGCGACGATGATATAGTTCCGTTCCTGGACAGAGTGCGCGGATTGCGCGGCCACTACGGGAGCAGGAATCATGAAGGGCGAAAAGCAGGTCATCGAGCGGCTTAACGAGGCGCTTTTCCTCGAACTCGGCGCGGTCAACCAGTACTGGGTGCATTATCGCCTTCTGGATGATTGGGGCTTCAAGAAGCTGGCGAAGAAGGAGCGCGAGGAATCGATCGAGGAGATGCATCATGCCGACCGGCTGATCGAGCGCATCATCTTCCTGGAAGGCCATCCGAACGCACAGTCCGTCGGCCCGTTGCGCATCGGCCAGAACGTCAAGGAGGTCCTCGACGCCGATCTTGCCGGCGAACACGACGCCCGCACCTCCTATAAGAAATCGCGTGAAATCTGCCACGATCTCGGCGACTACGTGACCATGAAGCTGTTCGAGGAACTCCTGAAGGACGAGGAGGGCCATATCGATTTCCTCGAAACGCAGATCGAGCTTCTGAAATCGATCGGCGAGGAGCGCTACGGGCTGCTCAACGCCGCCTCGGCCGACGACGCCGAATAGGAACGTTCGCGGGCTCGGCGATTACGAGAGGCCGGCGCTGGCGCTGACTGCGCCACCGCCGAAACCTCGCCGGCCGGCCGACGCATGGCCTGCCGGATGATGGCGACGATCCGTTCGCGGATAGCAGGTTTATGGTTTTCTGCCATAGTATCCCATTCGGGGCCACGCTGCGCCGGTGACCCTTTGGCTAACCTGGTCGAGGTCCTCGGGCTTGCCAACAGTCTCCGTTTGGCGCATCCAAACGACCCGATAAAAACAGGAATTTTATAGAGGGGCAGGAAAATGGCGCTGCATCCCGACAGGCTCTTTCCGATCGAGCCGTCCGCTCGCGACATTGCACGGCGGCTTTACGAGGGCGTCGCCGAACTGCCGATCGTCTCGCCGCACGGCCATACCGATCCCGGCTGGTATGCGAAGGACGAGCCGTTTCCCGATCCCGCCACGCTCTTCGTCAAGCCAGATCACTACATAACGCGCATGCTCTATTCGCAGGGCGTGAAGCTGGAACGGCTCGGTGTCCCGCGCCGCGACGGCGGCGAGGTGGAGACGGACGGCCGCAGGATCTGGCGCCTGTTTGCCGAGAATTTCTATCTGTTCGCCGGTACACCCTCGCGGCTTTGGTTCGAGCATTCGCTGGAAACCGTGTTCGGCATCGCCGATCGCCTCGGCCCCGGCAACGCCGATGCGCTCTACGACCGCATCTCCGATGCGCTGCAGACCGAGGAACTGCGTCCCCGCGCGCTTTATCGCAAATTCAATATCGAGGTTATCGCGACGACGGACGGCGCGCTCGACGATCTCGCCTCGCACGACGCCATCCGTGCCTCTGGCTGGGACGGCCGTGTCGTTCCCACCTACCGGCCGGACGCCGTCGTCAATCCCGACAGCGCCGGCTTCGCCGACAATGTGCGCAAACTGGTCGAGATGACCGGCAATGCGCTGGACTGGAACGGCTATCTCGCCGCGCACCGCGCGCGGCGCGCCTATTTCAAGGAGCGCGGCGCAACCGCGACCGATCACGGCCACCCGAGCGCCCGCACCGCCGACCTGTCGCAGCCGGCCGCCGCCCTTCTCTTCGAGCGCATCCTTTCAGCCGAACACTCCGCCGAGGATGCCGAGATATTCCGGGCGCAGATGCTCACCGAGATGGCCCGCATGAGCATCGATGACGGTCTGGTCATGCAGATCCATCCCGGCTCATACCGGAACCACAATCCGGACCTGTTCGCCGCCTTCGGGCCGGACATGGGTGCCGATATCCCGCAGCCGACCGACTATGTGCGCGCCCTGAAGCCGCTGCTCGACGCGTTCGGCAACGATCCGCGCCTGACCCTGATCCTGTTCACCCTTGACGAGACGGCCTTTTCGCGCGAACTGGCGCCGCTCGCGGGGCACTATCCGGCGCTGAAGCTGGGGCCCGCCTGGTGGTTCTTCGACAGCCCCGAAGGCATGCGTCGTTTCCGCGAGACGACGACCGAAACGGCCGGCTTCTACAACACCGTCGGCTTCAACGACGATACGCGCGCCTATCTGTCCATTCCTGCTCGTCACGACATGGCCCGCCGCGTCGACTGCGCCTTCCTTGCACGCATGGTCGCCGACCACCGGCTGGACGAGGAAGAAGCACGAACCATCGCGCGCGACCTGGCCTATGGCCTGGCGAAAGCCGCCTATCGGCTCTGAAGCCGTCGCCGGTCTTCGAGTATCGCACGCTGGCTGGTGGGTGGAGGATCAGGTCTTCCCTGTCCCGGCGATCTCGTAGGCTCTGGACCGCCCCTGTCTTCGGGAGACATCCTCTAAAGCCGAGAGCAAAATGGTGCCGCTTGTCAGACTCGAACTGACGACCCCGTCATTACGAATGACGTGCTCTACCAACTGAGCTAAAGCGGCAGATTCGGCGCCGAAG